>JAJDUB010000038.1 GCA_022826885.1 Gammaproteobacteria bacterium | reverse complement strand
TCGGTAAGACGACTCTTGCGCTCAGTCTGATCGAGGGCGCGGATGAAAGCCATCCTGCTTACCTTAACTGGGACCTGTATGAAACCCAGCGAATACTCCTGGATGGTTTTCTGCCGGCTGATCAACCCCTGCTTATCTTTGACGAGATCCATAAATACCGGCACTGGCGTAACCTGGTCAAAGGTTTCTACGATAAATTCAAATCCTCCAGGCGCTTTCTCATCACCGGCTCTGCGCGATTGGACCATTACCGCAGGGGCGGCGATTCATTGCAAGGCCGTTACCACTACTACCGTCTCCACCCGCTTTCATTATATGAGCTGAACGACAGGCCGACCCGTTCGGACTTTTTTGCCCTGTTGCGTTACGGCGGCTTCCCCGAGCCGTTTCTGAAACAGAATGCGCGGCATTGGAAAAGGTGGCAGCGGGAGCGGCAAAGTCGCGTAATTCAGGAAGACCTGATCAACCTGGAAAACGTGAAAGAGGTGTCGCAACTGGACTTGCTTGCCCGGATGCTGCCGGAGAAGGTTTCCTCCGTTCTTTCACTGAATAAACTGAAACAGGACTTGTCGGTAGCCTACGAAACCGTGGACCGCTGGGTGACGATACTGGAGAACCTGTATTACTGTTTCAGGATTTCTCCTTACGGGTTGCCCCGACTTCGGGCCGTGAAAAAGGAACGGAAATTGTACCTCTGGGACTGGTCATTGTGTGGGGATGAGAGCGCCCGGTTTGAAAACCTGGTGGCGTCGCATTTACTGAAATATTGCCATTTCCGGGAAGACACCGAGGGCGATGAAATGGAATTGAGGTTTGTCCGGGACGCAATGGGGAGAGAACTGGATTTTGTCGTGGTTGAAAACGGTAAACCGCTGTTCGCGGTTGAGTGCAAGACGGGAGACCGTAATCTGAGCAGGAACATAGCTTATTTCTCGCAGCGTACGGATATCCCTTACTACTACCAGGTGCATACGGGGGACAGGGACTACGAAAGGACTGATTTGAAAGCGAGAGTTGTCCCCATTACGAGGTTCTGTGAATTGTTGAAATTATAAAATTGTTCCTTGCTGATTCTGATATATAGTTCACCCTGGTAATTTCATAAAATGATGTTGTTATTTTGTTAACAATCCGGAGGGCGCCATGGAAACCGATTCACAAACACCAGGATTCGACCGTGAAGTAGAGTCCGGCCGGTTTCTTACAGCGATAATCGTAACCGGGTTGCTGGGAATCGCTTCGTTCCTGGTGCTGCCTTCCCTGGTTCTCGGGTTTGTCACCGACCTGGGTTTCTCCGAACTGCAAATCGGAAGGATATCCACATTCCAGTTGATTGGGCTCGGCCTGGGCTCCGTTGCCAGCGTTGTCCTGCTGAAATACCTTGACTGGAGGAACCTGTCGCGCTTCGGCCTGGCGCTGCTCCTGGGCGCCGATTTTGCCTGTACGCTTACCGGGAACTTTACACCGTTGCTGGTTCTGCGCTTTATTTCCGGGTTTGCCGGCGGCGTGTGTGTCTCATTTGCCGCCTACGGCCTGGGGCTGACGGCCAATACGGACCGGAATTTCGGTTGGTTCATGACCGTGCAGGTAGGTTTTGCCATTATTGCAAGTTTTTCTTTCCCGTCGGTGCTGGACCTGGCGGGTCTGGACGGGATCTTTTATGTGCTGTGCCTGCTGGAACTGGCGTCTATTGTCCTGGTCTCCCGGTTCATGCCTGCGGTGCGCCGGGGAAGCGCATCCCGGGAACAGGGCAATGACCGCTTTCGCTGGACCATGTGCGTGCTGGTGATGTTCGGGCTACTCTTCTTTTTCACGGCCATCGGCGTTTTCTGGACTTATATCGCGCCAATCGGCCTGGATGCGGGTCTGAGCAAGCAACAGACCGGCAACGTAGTGAGCGTCGCCCTCTTCGGGGCGTTGCTGGGCGCCTATGCTGCCGCCGCGTTGAACATCAAGGTCGGCCGGGTGCTGCCGCTGACACTGTCGCTGGCGCTGCAACTGGTTGCGTTGCTGTTGCTTTACCAGGGCCTGGATTACCTGATGTTTTGCTTCGCCGCCGCACTGTTCGGCTTCGGATGGTACATGTACGTCCCTTACCAGTTCGCGCTGCTGGCCGGGTTCGACCGGGACGGCAGGCCCATGCTGCTGCTGAACGCCGTTGCCGGTCTGGGTTCGGGCCTCGGGCCGGCCATCGCCGCGTACATGCTGGCGGACGGTTATTCCCTGCTCTATATTCTATGTGCGTTGTTCCTGGCCCTGTCGCTGGCGTGGCACCTGGCGGCGATCGTTCTGGGGAAGAAATTTATCGTTTAGCCGGGCTTCCTCAGCGCATCCGATCCAGGCTTGCGGGAATATACTCCGGGTCGTGGGCGCGTTTGATGACGTAGGCATGGATGGCGTCGGTTTCGACCTTCTCCAGGTGGCCGGCAAAGCCGGGCATGCCCTTGTCGAAGAGCGCGCCGCCCAGGACGATGGCGTCCCAGAGTTCATGGGTGGCCGCATCCATATAACGTAAATCCGGCAGGACGCCGGCGCTGATGCCGGCGTCGCCGTGGCAGCGGGTGCAGTACTGGTGATACAGCAGCTTGCCCAGGGCTACTGTTTCTGCATCGGCCGTGTGCGGGGGTGGCACCGGCGGTTCGGGCAGGGGCGGGAGCGGCGGCAGTTGGTCTGCACCGTCCAGCGTGTAGGCTACGATCCGGTTCAGCGCGCGTACCCCGGCCCACTTGGCCACGATGCCGGATTCAATGCCGAAGGCCGTCCCGTAACCGGCCATGACCGCCACGTACTGTTTGCCGTCCACCTGGTAGGTGACCGGTCCGGCCAGCACCGCGGTCTGGGCATCGTGGGCCCACAGGCGTTCACCGGTGTCGGCGGCATAGGCGATGAACTCGCCGTGGGAGGTGCCCTGGAACACCAGGTTACCGGCCGTCGCCAGCACGCCGCCGTTCCAGGCTATCGGGAGATCCACGGTCCAGCGCGCCTGTTGTTCAAGGGGGTCCCAGGCCAGCAGGTAGCCCTTGAGCAGTTTCGATACTTCCTCCTGGATTGCCGGGTCTTCCGGCATGGAGGCGATGATGGGGTCGAGGCCCGTGTTCACCGTCACCTTGCTGAATTCGAATTTCTCCACTTCCTTGTACACCCAGGGCAGGTCCTGAGCCGGTATGTAGACCAGCCCGGCGCCGGGATGGTAGGCCATGGGTTGCCAGTTGTGGCCGCCGGGCGCGGCAGGCGAACTGGCGAACTCGCCTTCCTGGTAACGGGCATTGGGCGTTTCCACGGGGCGCCCGGTGCGCATGTCGATACGGGTGGCCCACGTCACCTCGACGAACGGCTCGGCCGACAACAGTTCGCCATCGGTCCGGTCGATGACGTAGAAGAAGCCGTTTTTCGGGGCCTGCATGAGCACTTTGCGGGTCTCGCCGCCGATCTCCAGGTCCGCCAGCATGATGTGCTGGGTGGCGGTGAAGTCCCAGGTGTCGCCGGGCGCGGTCTGGTAATGCCAGGCGTATTCTCCCGTGTCCGCATCCAGGGCGACGATGGAGGCCAGGAACAGGTTGTCGCCACCGCCGGGGCTGCGCACGCGCCGGTTCCAGGGTGTGCCGTTGCCCACACCCAGGTACACCAGGTTCAGTTCCGGATCATAGCTGATGGCATCCCATACGGTGCCGCCGCCGCCGAATTTCCACCACTCGCCGGTCCAGGTCTCTACGGCCTGTTCCAGGATGGGGTTCTCAAACGGCAATGCAGGGTCGCCGGGCACCGTGTAAAAGCGCCACACCTGTTCTCCGGTTGCCGCATCGTATGCCGTAACGTATCCCCGGGCGTCAAACTCGGCGCCGCCGTTACCGATGAGCACCTTGCCGTCCACGATTCGCGGCGCGCCGGTGATGGTGTAGCGCCGGTCGCCCGGAGTGGTCTGCACCGACCAGACTTCCTCGCCGCTCATGGCGTCCAGCGCGATCAGTCTGCCGTCCAGGGCGCCTACGTAAACCGTGTCGCGCCACAGCGCAACGCCGCGGTTGACCACGTCGCAACAGGCGTCAATTCCCTTCTGCGGCGGCACCTCGGGGTCGTATTCCCATAACATCTCGCCGCTGGCGGCATCCACGGCGTAGACCCGGCTCCAGGTGCCGGTGGTGTACATGCGCCCGTCCGCGACCAGGGGCGTTGCCTCCAGCCCGCGTTTGCTGGGCAGGTCCAGGTGCCAGGCCAGTTTCAGTTGCGCCACGTTGCCATCATTGATCTGCGTAAGCGGGCTGAACCGCTGCTCGTCGTAAGTGCGGCCATGGTTCAGCCAGTTGTGGGGTTCCGCTGCGGCGTTCACCAGCCGCTGGTCAGTAACAGCGGCAGCGTCCGATGGCACTTCGGTCCGGTCGCAGGCCGATAACAGGGACAAAGCGGCAATAACAGGCAATAAAATACGAATGCGTATGGTTATCAGAATCATGGGGTCAGGTCGCACAATGCACAGATATATTTTGTCCGCAGATGACGCAGATTAGCGCGGATTATTATTTTTATCTGCGCTAATCTGCGTCATCTGCGGATAAATCAGTTAAGGCCGGCGGACCTTCTCAGTTCGTCGGCGCGCAACTGGGCTTTGCGGATTATATCCCCTTCATCCATGGTCAGCAGTTTTTTATCGCGGACTACGACCTCTCCGCCGACCAGCACGGTCTCCACGTCAGCGGCGCGGGCCGAATAGACCAGGGTCGCGAACGGGTCGTGGATGGGCCGCAAGTGGCTGGCCAGGGTATCGACGATGGTGATGTCCGCCAGCTTGCCGGCGCTCAGGCTGCCGATCCGGTCCGCCATGCCGCAGGCTTTGGCGCCTTCCAGGGTGGCCATGGCAAATACGTCCCGGGCGGTCAGCGATACGGGGTCGCGAGTGGTGACCTTTTGCAGCAGCGCCGCGTCCTTCATTACCTCGAACATATCCTGGGTATTGTTGCAGGCCGGGCCGTCACAGGCCAGCCCGACGGTGACCCCGGCCCGGCGCAGTTTCAACACGGGGGCGTTGCCGGAGGCCAGGATCATGTTCGAGGTGGGGTCATGCACCACGTTCGCGCCGTGGGCGGCGATGGCCTCGATCTCGGCGTCGGCCAGGTAGATACAGTGGTTCAGCATGACTCTCTCGTTCAACACGCCGGCATCGGCCAGGAATTCCACGTTGCGTTTGCCGGTGCGCGCCACCATCAGGTCGTTGTATTCCGGCGTTTCCGCGGTGTGCAGGTGGACTCCCACACCGTCGTCCCGCAACGCGCAGGTGTCCGCCCAGTACTCGTCGGTGGCGGTCCAGGGGACCAGGGGACCGACTCCTATACCGACCCGGTCATGGGCGCGCCAGCGCTGCAGCAACGCCTTGCTGCGGGTATCGATCTCGCCGGTGGTCTCGATAAAGCCCGGCGCGAACTCCTCGTCGCTGGAACAACGGAACAACAGGGCGCGTATCCCCGTCTCGTCCAGGGCCGCGGCGGCCAGCGCATCGGCGCCGTCGGTGTAGCGGGAGGAGAAGAAGATCTCGCAGACGGTGGTATTGCCGGCCTTGAGGTTCTCTATGGCGCCCAGAGTCACGGCCAGCGCATAGTCCTCGGCGTCCATCTGCCCCATGAACGGAAGTTGCGCCTCTGACAACCACTGCAGCAGGGTGCGATCTGGGCCCAGAGAACGGCCCAGGGTCATGCACAGGTGGGTGTGGGCATTGACGAAACCGGGGATGACCAGCTTGTTGCGGGCATCGATGGTTGCGGCGCCCGCTACGTTGGGGCCCGCGCCGGTCCCGACGGCTGTGATGATGCCGTCATCTATCCTGATATGGCCATCGGTCAGCAGCGGTTGTGCGGGGTCCGCGGTGAGGAGGGTGCCGCCGCGGATGATAGTGGTCTTCATGAGTTCATGTGACGCCAGGGCTGACAGTACAGGGGACAGACCTCAGGTCTGTCCCCGTTGTCCCTGTTGGGATTTCGGCCTAATAGCTTACCCTCACATTGACGCCGCCCCAGCGCGGTTTCTCGAAGGATATCTCGTCTGCCCCGCCGATGGTCGCCAGGTCGAACGTAGTCGTCTGGGTGCGTGAGTTGGAGAAGTTCTTTATGAAACCTGCGATGGAATAACGCCCGTCCGCGCTGCTCCACTGGATGCGGGCATTGCCGATCCAGCTTGAGGGCATGATGTGGCTGTCAAAGTTGTTGATGTTGCTGAAACTGGACGAGGCGTAGGTGCCGTCCAGTTGCATCGTCACCGAGCCGCCCATAATGACGTTGGGCACGGTATAACGGCCCACCCCGGAAAACTGGACCTGCGGCGTGAAGGTCGGTTCGATGTCCCTGAACGTGTTGTCCGCTACCTCCAGGTCTTTCACTTCCGGGTCTATGTAACTGAAACCCAGCCAGATGTCCGCATTCTCCACCGGGTTGGCGATCAACTCCGCCTCGAAACCCCAGTACTCGGCGTCGGCATTGAACACCGCGCCGGAGGTGCCGACGAACTGGAATGCCTGGTAATCGTTGTAGTCGTAATAGTACGCGGACACGTTGAAACGGGCCTTGCCGCCGAACAGGGTGGATTTGAACCCGGCCTCGTATGACCAGAGGACCTCTTCCTTGTAGCCGTATTCATCCTGGGTCAGCGTGGTCAGCAGGGGGCCGTTGAAATTGCCCGCCTTCACCCCGCGGTTGACGCCGGCATACACAAGCAGGTCGTCATTGGGCGAGTAGTTGAGTTGCAGCTTGCCGGACCAGAGGAAATCCGAGGTCTTGTCCGCATGGGGAGCGAGAAACTCGAACGGCACGCCGGGCGCGAAGATGAGGCTCAGCGGCTCGGCGCCGACAAACTGCGAGCCGTCCGGGTAGCCATCCCTGACGTTGCGATACAGCCGGTTGTTGAAGCTGAAGTCCTTCTCTTCAATAATGCCGCGGAAGCCGGCCGTGACCATCAACTGGTCGGTCAGGTCGAAATCGACGTGGCCGAACAGGGAATAGGAATCGGTCACCAGGTCCGTATCCGTGGTCGCCTCCAGGTACAGATCGCCCTGGTTAAAGCCGGCCTCGCCGGTAATGATGTTAAGCGGCGTGCCGCCGACACCCGGCACAAAAAACGGGATGCCGTTATCGGAGTTGAGCACCGGACCGAAGAAATAACCGCCGAAGATGTTCAGTCCGCCGATGGTGTCCGCGAGGCCCTGGGCGGCCTTCGCATCGATATGCAGGTAATAGGCGCCGGCGATCCAGCGCATGCGATCCGCCTCGCCTTCCAGGCGGATTTCCTGGGAGAACCAGTCCATATCGGTCTGGCGGAAATAGATGAACTGCGGCACCGGAGCATCGCCAACGTCCAGCGATTGCCGATGTTTGATGTTGGAAAACGCGCTGACCGATACCAGCCTTGCAAAATCCATATCCCAGGTCAGCTTGCCTGAGATGTTATACAACTCCACCTCGTTGCCCGGGTGGGGGGCGTGGTCGTTGGGGCCGGCAAAATCGTGGATCGGGTCCGGGTCGAAAAACCCGAACAGGTCGCCCTGGTCATTGGGGCGCACACCGTCGAGGTCGCCGTCAAATATGGAGTTTTCACAGCCGCCGTCGGTGACCCTGATCATTTCACATGTGGTGCGCACGTCGCGCTGGAACGCAGTATTCACCGTATCGTCGAACACGCCGTCGCCGTCGGTGTCATCCACGAATGCGACCGTGGGAATACTGTTATAGGCCGCCGGCGCCCATTCCTGTTCGCCGTAGTTGGCCGACAGCAGAAATTCCACGTCCTCATTGGGTTCGAATAACAACTGGCCGCGCAGACCCCAGGTCTCCTCGCCGTACTTGTCATGTACGTCGACATCGGGGTTGAATGTCGCGGGCCGGCCGACGGCCTGCAGCAGGCCGGGCACCGGCGGCATGTCCTCCGGGGTGAACGGATTGTCGATGAGGTCGTCATGGTAGATGAAGACTCCGGAAAGCCTGGCCGACAGGGTTTCCGACAGCCCGCCGCTCACTGCTCCTTCCGCCCTGACCGTGTCATAGCTGCCGTAGGTCAGGTCGGCAAACGCCTCGTTTTCCTGCGAGGGTTTGTTGGTGATGAAGTGGACCAGTCCGCCGGTCGCGTTGCGGCCGAACAAGGTGCCCTGCGGGCCTTTCAGGATTTCCACCCGCTGCATGTCGAAATTGGCGAACAATTGGGCCTGCTGGGCCGCCTGGTAAACCTCGTCCACGTACATGGCGTTGGGCGCTTCGGCATGGTCGGCAAAATCGTTCTGGGTGGCGCCGCGGATGGTGAACTCGTTGCGCTGGTCGCCGCCGCCCCCGGACATGGAGACGCCGGGTGTATAACGGGCTATCTCGATGCTGTTGGCGATCCCCAGCGCTTCCATCTGTTCCCCGCTGATGGCTGTGATTGAAATACCCACGTCCTGGATGGATTGCTCGCGTTTCTGTGCGGTGACGATGACTTCCTCAAGCAGACCGCTTTGTGCCGGAACCGGTTGGACAGGTATAAAGAACAGCAACAAGACGAGTAAAGGACCGCCGGTAACGAAGCAGTCGGAAAAAATGCGATTCATAACTCCCTCCCCCACTTTCGACAAGTTGAGTCAATCTCAAGGTTCGAAGTGGTCAGTATGTCATTTTAGTACAAATACGGATACACTTTTCCATGATTCATTCCGGATGCTACCATGGCATAATTAAGATACGTTTCGCGGTGCATTACTTTTGCATTGAAGAATTATCTGGTCGAAAGGGGGACCGATACTCATGGCTGACATTCCTATCAGAGAACAGGAAGACAATATCGACGGCGCGGGCAAACGCCTGGAGCCGTATCCCGACTACCTGAAGGCGGAACTGGGACTGCGCAACCACTGGTATGCCGCGCTGTTCGGACACGAACTGGAGGAAGGGAAATGCAAGGGCGAAATGATCATGGGGGAACGGATCCTGTTCAAACGGGTCGATGGCGAGGTGTACGCCATTGCAGACCGCTGCCCGCACCGCGGCGCGGCATTCTCCGCCCGGCCCGAATGCTACACTAAAAACACGGTGACCTGCTGGTTTCACGGGTTCACCATCGACGTGCGCGACGGGACCCTGGTGCAGATCGTTACCGACCCGGACAGCCGTCTGATCGGCAGGCTCAAGCACAAGACCTATGCGGTCAGGGAGATCAACGGGGTTGCCTTTGTGTTCATGGGCGACATGGACCCGCCGCCGCCCATAGAACAGGACCTGCAGCCGAAATTCCTGCGGCCCAAACTGGCGTTCCACCCGGTCGCACGCAACAAGTTCCGGGCCAACTGGCGCATCGCCGCGGAGAACGGTTTCGACGCCGCGCACCTGTATGCGCACCGCAAGGCCGGCATCTTCGATTTCACCGATGCCAGCATGCCCCTTTCCAGCTTCCCGAAAACACCTGATTCACTGGAAATCATCGATAATGAAGAAGGACCCTGGGGCATCGTCAAGGTGGATGACTACACTGTCTGGTCGACGGAGATCGAAGGCGAAACCGTGAACGCGGTGAACCTGGACCCGGACAACATCCCGCCACCGGATGTGCCCCAGGAGACCGTAGTAGGTATTTATCTCCCCTGCGGCCTGGAGGTGGACTGGTGGCCTGCCCCCGGGGTGCTGCACTTCGAGTGGTTCACACCCATCGACGAAGACCACCACATGTATTTTATCTGCCATGCCACCGAAGTGAATTCGGAAGAGGAAGCGGAAGCCTTCTACAAGACCTGCCGGGAAGAATACATACCCGTCACCTGGAAGGCGGCCACCGACCAGACCGCGCCCATGGGCGACGGCACCGAATGGGGTTTCAACAACTTCGACGCGTTCGGAAGGGAACAGATCCATCATGTGTATCAATATGAAGACTTCTGGCACCAGGAAAAACTGATCCGTCCCGACATGACCGTATCGAAATGGCGCATGCTGGCCAACAAGCGCATGCGCGGCATACAGCAACGCCGGGGCTGGGCCAGGATGCAGGGCTGGTCGCCGGATGGTAAGGACTATGACCCCGGGAGGACCTGGTAATGGCCGACAAAACTGAATTATCCGTAAAAGACCTGTTCGGCCTGGAATACTGGCCGGCACTGCCCGCGTTCCTCATCTCCACCGCAGATGATGCGGGCAAACCCCACGTAGCGCCTTACAGCCTGGTATTCTTTCCGTCCTATACCAACGTGGCTGAAGACGATGATACGCCCAAGATCATCTCACTGGTCATCGGTGATTACGACACCTTTGCCGGCGCCAAGGAATCGCGCACCTACCGGAACATCACCACAACCCGGGAATTCGTCGTCAACGTGCCCACTGCGAAAATAGTCGAAGGCGTGAATACCACCGTGTTTCCGGCTGACGATAAATTTGCGGCCTCGGGACTGACCCCGGAGCCTTCAGTAAAAATAGCCGCACCCGCAGTTGCCGAATGTCCCGCCAACTATGAATGCGAATTGCTGCGGGTGGAAGAACACCGCTGGCTGGGCGAAGTCATCCACGGGAAAGTCGTCGCGGTACGGGTCGATACGGCTTTGCACAACACACCCGCCAAAGACCGTGTGGCGCCCCTGGCGCCCGTTTATCACTACGCCTACGACCATTACAACGGCACCTATTTCGGCCTGGGAGACGTGCTGCTGGAAGAGATTGACGAATGATACCTGGGGTCAGAGTAAAAATTCTGGCGAATTTCTTACTCTGACCCCCCGATTATCAGACAAATTCGGAATTCAGCGGTTTGCCCAGCTTCGAGGCGCCCAGGAGTTCCAGGTTATTCTCGTGCACCAGTGCCGCGTGTAATGACATGGCTTTGACATCGCGGGTGAGTTGCTGCAACGGGTGAGTCTCCTGTAAAGCAGTGCCGCCGGACTCCAGGAACATTGACTCGATCGCCGCAACACACTGCCTGACTGCGCCGGAACTGTAGGCACGTACCCGGTTGCGTTCGACCAATGGCATCAGTTCGCCGGCCTCAGCCGTGTCTCGTATCATTACCGTCCCGCGTTCCAGCATCAGTTCAGCCGAACCGGTTTGCGTCATTGCTTCGCCAAGAAGCCGGTGCGCCTGGGCCGAATCGACCTGTTTATGGATGGAAAAAGGCAGGTTGCGATTTTCAATATGGTCGATAAAAACTTCAATAGCCGTGCAGGCTGCGCCAATGACCGGAATGGCCGGGTTAACACATAACATGGGCAGGATCGAAGACCGGTACAGTGCTGAAAGACCCTTGCTCAGCTCCCCCGTTATGGCGTCTGCAAACCTGATGGTCCTGTGCTCGGGCACAAACGTACCACCGGTAGCCAGGCTCTTGCTGCCGCTGCCGCGCAGGCCGACCACGTGCCAGTCATCGATAATGTCATAATCCGCTTCGGGCAATAAAAACACTCTCATCTCAGGGGGGTTGCCATCCTGTTGCACCAGGCCGCCTACTTGTGCCCAGCGTGCAAAATCACAACCGGAAGAATACGGCCATTGAGCCTCCAGTAGCTCATAACCACCCGCTACCTGCTTTGCCATGCCCCTGGGTTGTAATACACCACACACCAGGGTGTCGCTGTGATCCTTGAAGACTTCATCCTGGGCCTGCTGCGGATACAACCCCATGAGCCAAGTGTGCATCTGCATAATCGCCAGTACCCAGGCAGTGGCGGGACAGGCGCGGGCAATCTGCGTGATCAGAGGCAGGACCTCTGCCATGAAGAGTTCCGGCCCGCCGAAACGGGCGGGCAGGTATGCCCTGTACAATCCCGCCTCAACCAGTTCGTCTATAGTCTGTTGAGACAGGCGGCGCTGTTTTTCCGCTTCACCGGCCCGTTCCCGCAATGCCGGCGCCAGCGATGAGATCCTGTCGTGGTATTCGGCAATGGAAATTTGATCAGTCATGGTTGTTTTTCTCAAAAGTGCCCTTTTCAGTTTCGTATATGTCATAAAAACGATAACATCATACTCTCACTACTGCATCCAAATTTCCTGAATTGGAGTCCGTAATGATCATCGAAAACCAGGAACAAGTCACTGAAGCCGTACTGAGTGAACTGCAGCGGATCAAGGATACGCGTCTGCGGGAAGTCCTCTCCGCAGCAGTCCGGCACCTGCATGAACTCGCCCGTGAAGTGCAACTGTCGGAAGCCGAATTTCGCCGGGGATGTGCAATTCTCGCGCAGGCGGGGCAACTGACGACCAAAAGTCATAACGAAATGGTGCTCCTGGCCGGCACCCTGGGATTATCGTCACTGGTATGTCTTTTGAACAACGGGCTGGACCGGGGGGAAACCACCGCCAACCTGTTAGGCCCATTCTGGCGTGATCAGTCGCCAGTTACGGAGAACGGCGGCTCAATCGTGCGCTCGCCGACCATCGGGACGCCATTGTTCGTATCGGCACAGGTGAATAACGAGGCTGGGCATGCGGTCGTGGATGCGGAGGTGGACGTGTGGAACACCTCGGCGGAAGGATTGTACGAGAACCAGGATCCTGCCCAGGCCGATATGAACTTACGCGGCAGGTTCCGTACTGATGAAAACGGGCGGATCAATTTCCGCACCGTAAAACCCGCGGCGTACCCGGTTCCCGTGAACGGGCCGGTCGGCGACCTGTTGAAGGTGCAGGGCCGCGCCAACATGCGGCCCGCGCACATGCACTTTCTGATCCGGAAGCCGGGTTACAAGACGCACATTTCCCAGGTCTATGTGAGCGACGACCCGTATCTTGAAACCGATGCGCAGTTCGGCGTCACCCGGGTGCTGATCGGAGATTATGTCCATCACGAAAACGAACCGGCGCCAGACCCCGAAGTGACCGGTGAGTGGTACTCGCTCGACTTCACCTTTACCATGGAGCCGGGTGATGATTCCCTGCCGCTGGCGCCGATATCAGGCAGGACGGAGGAGATCCGGCGACCGGAGCAGGAAGTGTGGGAGCGAGCTAAGTGAAAATGGCGCGCCCGGAGAGATTCGAACTCCCGACCGCCTGGTTCGTAGCCAGGTACTCTATCCAGCTGAGCTACGGGCGCACATGAAAGAGTTTGCCACTATAATGACTCACCTCCATGAAAGCAATGATAATAGCCGAAACCGCTCCGCTGGAACCTGGCAGGAATCCGCTGCAACCAGCGGATCTGCCTATGCCGGAACCGGGACCCGATGAGATTCTGATCAAGGTGTCCGCCTGCGGCGTCTGCCATACGGAACTGGATGAAATAGAAGGCCGCCTGACGCCTCCCCGGCTTCCCGTGGTTCCGGGACATGAGGTCGTCGGGGTCGTTGAGAAATCCGGCGAGGGAGCTCGGGTGTTTGAACCGGGACAGCGCGTCGGTGTTGGGTGGATCCACCACTCCGATGGCGGTCAGGATGAAAACCTCAGCCCTGATTTCCGCGCGACGGGCAAGGACGTCAACGGTGGTTATGCCGAGTACATGACCGTGCCCGAGCAATACGCCTACCCCATCCCGGATGTTTTCACCGACGAGCAGGCCGCGCCCCTGTTGTGCGCCGGCGCCATCGGTTACCGGGCATTGAAACTGGCGCAGGTCAACGACAGCGACCGGCTGGGCCTGACCGGGTTCGGCGGTTCGGCGCACCTGGTGCTGCAACTGGCGCGCCACCTGTACCCGGGTACGGATGTTTACGTCTTCGCCAGGGATGCGTCCGCGCGGGAGTTCGCGCTGGAGTGCGGAGCAGTCTGGGCCGGTGACGGCGCCGATCGCTGTCCCCATCCGTTACACGCCGTCATCGATACCACTCCGGCGTGGAAACCGGTAGTGGAGGCGATGCGGAACCTGCGGCCGGGTGGGCGCCTGGTCATCAACGCCATCCGCAAGGAAGATAACGACAAGGAGGCCTTGCTGAGTCTCGACTATGGCGAACACCTGTGGCGCGAGAAGGAGATCAAGAGTGTCGCCAACATCACCCGCCGGGACATCCGGGAGTTCCTGGCCATCGCCGCGGCCATACCCATTCGGCCGGAGACCGAGAGCCATGCGCTCGAGGACGCCAACAAGGCGCTACTGGCGCTGAAATTCGAGCCCGTGAGGGGCGCAAAGGTGCTCAGAATAGCCCGGTAATATTGCCCTCGGCGTCCACGTCGATCTTTTCGGCGGCGGGGACTTTGGGCAATCCCGGCATGGTCATCATGTTGCCGGCGATGGCCACGATAAACCCGGCCCCGTTCGAGAGCCGGACTTCGCTGACTTCCACGCTGTGACCTTCCGGCGCGCCGCGGACCGTGGGGTCGGCGGTAAAGGACATCTGGGTCTTTGCCATGCACACCGGGAAGCTGCCGTATTCCCGGCTCAGCTTGTCGATCTCCGCACGCACCTTGCTGTTGGCGGTGACGCTGCCGGCGCCGTAGATCTTCCTGGCCACGGCCTCTATCTTTTCCCACAGGGTAGCGTCGTCCTCATACACGTAACTGTGGCTGCCTGGGTTGTTGTCGACCACGTCTGCAACGGTGCGAGCCAGTTCTTCGGCGCCGGCGCCGCCCGCGGCCCAGTGGCGGGCCACTACCGCTTTGCCGCCCTGCGCCTCGACCCGGCTTTTCAGCATCTCGATCTCCGCATCGGTATCGTGGGTGAAGTGGTTGATGGACACCACGCAGGGCAGCCCGTAGTGTTGCTGGATGTTGTTCAGGTGACGCTCCAGGTTGATCAGACCCTTGTCCAGCGCCTCCAGGTTCTCCACGTTCAGGTCTTCCCTGTTCACCCCGCCATGGTATTTCATGGCCCGGATGGTGGCCACCAGCACCACGGCCGCGGGGTTCAAGCCTGCCATGCGGCACTTGATGTCGATGAATTTCTCCGCGCCCAGGTCGGCGCCGAAGCCGGCCTCGGTGATCACGTAGTCGGCCAGTTTCAACGCGGTTTTGGTGGCAGTCACGCTGTTGCAGCCATGGGCGATGTTGGCGAACGGACCGCCATGCACGATGGCCAGGTTGTTCTCCAGGGTCTGCACCAGGTTCGGCTTGATGGCGTCTTTCAGCAGTGCCGCCATGGCGCCGTGGGCGTTCAGGTCGCGGGCGTGCACCGGTTTCCTGTCGCCCCGGGTGTAACCGATAACGATGTTGCCGAGGCGTTCCTTCAGGTCGGCCAGGGAAGTGGCCAGGCAGAAGATGGCCATGACTTCGGAGGCGACGGTGATGTCGTAACCGTCCTCCCGCGGGAAGCCGTTGGGCGTGCCGCCCAGGGAGATGACGATTTTGCGCAAGGCCCGGTCATTCATGTCCACGACCCGTTTCCAGGCAATCAGGCGCGGGTCCAGGTTCAGGCGGTTGCCGTGGTTGATGTGGTTGTCCACCATTGCCGAGAGCAGGTTATGCGCGGCGCCGATGGCGTGAAAATCGCCGGTGAAGTGCAGGTTGATGTCCTCCATGGGCACCACCTGGGCATAACCGCCGCCTGCCGCGCCGCCCTTGACACCGAAGCAAGGGCCGAGTGACGGCTCGCGCAGACAGATCAGGGTCTGTTTGCCGATCCTGTTCATGGCGTCGCCCAGGCCGACCGTGGTGGTGGTCTTGCCCTCTCCCGCCGGGGTGGGGCTGATGGCGGTGGTGAGGATCAGCTTGCCGTCGGCGTTGTCTTTCAGGCTGTCGATGTAATCCAGCGACAGCTTGGCCTTGTAATGGCCGTAAGGCTCCAGGTGCTCGCTGCCGATGCCGTACTGTTCGGCGGCGAGGTCGATGATCTGTTTTTTACTTGCCCGCTGGGCAATCTCGATGTCTGATAGCATGGGAACAATCCTCAGAGTATTTATTGTTTTCCAGTGAACGGCATATTATAGCCATTATCGGGGCGATCGATCATAGCGCTCTTTCTCCTTGATATCTGACGGTATTACGCTATTGTTTTTATTTTTTTCGACATGGGGATGTGTAAATGAATCTATCCGGTAAAAGAATAATAGTAACAGGCGCCGCATCAGGAATTGGTCAGCAGAGTGCAAAGATTATGCAGGAGCAGGGCGCAACCATTATCGGTTTTGACCGCAACAAGCCCCCGGCGTACGTGGATGAGTATATACATGTTGACTTCACTGACCGCGCATCTATAAACAATGCCGTGGATCAATTCAGCGGTAGCGCCGATGCACTGTGCAATATCGCCGGCGTGCCGCCGACTGCCCCGGTCGTGACCGTGGTAACCGTTAATTTCATCGGCCTGCGTTACTTTACCGAACGCATTATCGGCAGCATCAACGACGGCGGATCAATCGTCAATATGGCATCCCTGGCCGGCGTGGGCTGGCCCCAGGCAGTTGCCGATATATCACGCTTTATTGAAAACGCCGATTTCGAAAATGCGGGAGCCTTGTGCGAAGAGCTGAAAATTGAAGGGCCTCGCAGCTACTTCTTCTCCAAGGAGGTGCTGGTCGTGTGGACCATGCAGAACTGGAATACCTGGCGGGACCGGAGCATTCGCGTCAACGCCGTAAGCCCCGGACCGGTGGCGACACCCATACTGGGAGACTTCCTGGAGACCCTGGGCCCGCGCGCGGAAGAAGACATGCGGATCATGGGAAGGGCCGGCACACCGGAAGAAATCGCGCCGCTGGTGGCTTTTCTATGCAGTGACGAAAGCAGTTGGATGAACGGCGCCAACATTTCGATAGATGGCGGGATGAATGCTCATATCATGAAACAGATTCACGGCTTCTGAGGGCGCGACAATTTCTCTCTGCGGGGCCGACTCCGCTGACACAATGTTATTGCGTATCAGAACGAAGAGTCAGGCTCTTTGATAAATTCGATTTCTTCAGGGGTAGAAACCCGCCCGAGTACCGCGTTGCGGTGTGGAAACCGCCCGAACCGGTCGATTATTTCCTTGTGCCGGCGAGCATAGTCGAGGTCCAGTTCGCTTTCCAGGGTACCGAAAAGCTCAATCGAGCGCGCTTGCTCGGCGGGATTTTCGCTGTGCTCAAACGGCATATACAGGAATTTCCGTTCGTCTATCGACAATGCCTGGTCGAATCCGCGCGCCAGGGCCTCCTTGGCGAGAGATAGCGCGGCGTCATCCGCGGCAAATGCGCGGGAGGTGCCCCGGTACATGTTGCGTGGAAACTGATCGAGAACGATCACGGCCGCCAGGCAACCGCGAGCGCTACTCCGCCAGGTTTCGGGAACCTGTTCCAGCAGGGTTTCATGCAGTTCCTGGAAACGTTCGCGGATGTGGCTGTCAACCGCCTCGTCGCTCTCGAACCAATCGTCTGGAGAGAGGTCGTCGAACCAGAACTTGAGAATCTCTTCAATTCGGGCTTGGTTTTTCATTGGAGCGGGCAGTTTACACTGGCACAATATCATTGACGTTAATGTAAACTATACACTGCACCGTTATATTGATTCAGACAAGCGCTTGAAGCAGCCGAGGATGTACGAGCTATGTCTCGTAGGTATTGAACCAGAACAATGCCGGGGCAAGACAGTGATTTAAAGCGTGAGAGGTTGGAGACACCATCACAGTCCGGAGCGTATGTCAATCAGCACTCAACATCCACACCGGGACTTTGTATTAATCACTAACCCAATTTCAGGGAAAGGCAAGGCTGCCGCAGTTGGTAGACAGGCGTTTCAGCGTCTTACAACCGGTGGGTACACAGGACAACTGGAGCTGACCACTCAACCCGGTGACGCAAACCGGATCGCACGCAAAGCCGTTGACAACGGTTCACACTGGATTATTGCCTGTGGCGGTGACGGTACAATTCACGAGGTTGTCAACGCGATTGCAGAGAAGCCGGACGTGGTGCTTGGCGTTCTGCCGTGCGGGAGAGGAAACGATTTCGCTGAGGCGTTGAAGATTCCCACAAAGCCTGCCGAAGCCATCGAAGTGCTGTTGAACGGGGCTACGCGCCAGGTTGACCTCGGCAAGGTTGGAGAACATTATTTCATTACGATTTTAACGTGTGGGTTCGATGCTGAAGTCACTCGGCGCGTAGCTGACGAGGGCGCGCCTTTTTCCGGAACAGCTTCTTATGTCTATACGGCAATCAGAACGCTTTTCAGTTACCAATCGATTGTTGCTCGCCTTGAAGGCGATTTCGGCTCCTACGAAGGTGAAATCCTTCTGACAGCCACCGGCATCACGTCCGGTTATGGCGGTGGGATGAAAATTGTGCCGGCGGCAATTATAGATGACGGGTTGTTTGATGTCTGTATTATTGAACGTGTTCCCCGTAGAACCGTTTTGCGTATGCTTTTTACCCTTTTCTGGGGAGGACATGCCGGACATCGTGCCGTCCGGATGCACCGCACAAAGTCACTGACCATCGAAACATCGCCGCCGATACTCCTTTACGCCGACGGGGAACGGGTCTGCCAGACCCCCGCGACAGTTGCAATAGTTGAACGGGGCTTGACTGTCATAGCGCCCGCGGAATGATACCTGCATGGGGTCAGGTCGCACAATGCACAAGTATTTTCCTGAGCAGAGCAGTGTGAGGCGCCCGGTGCACGCGATAACTACAGGAAGATAATGTACGAGGAATAGCATGAAAATCCAGATCGCATCGGACCTGCATTTAGAGTTGTGGCACCGGGACTTGCCATCCCCGACGCACCAGTTCGCGCCGGACCGGACCCGGGACCTGCTCATTCTGGCCGGGGATATCGTGAACGGTAAACGTAAATTCGGCCTGCCGTTCATCCGCCGCGAGCTCGGCATCTCACCGGTCATTTTCGTGCCGGGTAATCACGAGTACTACCACGCCACCAAGCCGGACGTGGACGCCTTCTGGCGCGCGTTCGCGGACGCCAACGAGGGATTTCATTATCTCAACGATGACGCGGCCGAGATCCAGGGTCTGCGCTTCTACGGCGCGGAGTGGTGTTCGGATTTCTGGGGCGACCCCATGCACCATGTTCGCTATACCATGATGATTTCTGATTTCACGCTGACCGAAGACTGGAACACGTTCAAGCATGCAGAGGAATTCCGACGCGTGTCAGAGAACATAACGGCACAGGCCGGCAAGGTGGACGTGGTCGTCACGCATTTTCCACCCACACTGGAGGCAATCGACCAGGAATTGTATAAAGGTGACCCGTTCAATCCGTATTTCATCAACGATGCCAAACCGCTGGTGCAGTACGTTGGAGCGAAGCTCTGGGTGTCCGGCCACACTCATTCCCCGTTTGACTATCAGGTAGGGGCCACGCGTGTAGTCGGCAACCCCAGGGGGTACAAGGACGAACCTCCAAGGCCCGGGTTTTCAGTCATGAAGACGGTGGAGGTATAAGCATGTTGTTTGAAGACGGGTCGAAGGCCCCGGAATGAAGTGCAAGGTCAATGCGGACGGGTAAATTGCTTGATTTTGAACTGGTCTGACCCCTTGAGCTTCGTAATCTTACTGCGTATCTTGGTCTTCTGACTGCTTATCCTGCAACATCCGTTTCAAGGCGGCTTCCCGGCGTTTCTCACGGGCCTCCGGCCCGCGCCGGATGTCAGTCAGATCCGGTGGGTAGTCTATCAGGTATGACTGGTAGTCAATTTCTTTTTCCGTTGCAGCATTTACCAGGCCAGCTTCTTTCTGAGTAGACTGCCTCGTCTTGCCCTCAGCCTGCTTTTTTCGCAACATCCGCTCCATGGCAGCCTCCCGGCGTTTTTCGCGTGCTTCCGGGCCGCGAACTATGTTGGGCAGGTCCGGCGGGTTCTCTCTCATGTAAGCCTGGTAATCAATTTCTATTTCTGTGGTAGTACTCATGAAGTCGGCTTCCTTCCGTGTCAAATGCTGTGATTAAACGATATAACGGTAAATCTTCGTCAGAATAGGTTACGGTTAACACCCGGCCAGTCGCAGTTGCTCCTGTCCAGACCCATCTGTCTATATGTCCTGTCGGATCCTGGATTTCATATCCATTCGGATCATCAAATGCAGCAACCACTTCGTAAAATCGAACTCGGTGCTTCTTCCGAACTTCCTGATATTTATCCTTGTTCCATATAAATCCGATATCCATGTTGTGACCTCCATGTATCTTTCCATGTAATTATAGCAGAATTTTAGGATTGTAAATCACCTGTTTATCGTTCATAAGATGTGGACTTGATACCTTAGGTGGTCTTCTCCCAATAAACTGAGCCAAGCATTCTGCGAGAAATGTTAACCCATCAACCACACAAAATATTCCTTTAATATCAATATCTTATAGTTAAATTCTGGCGGAGAGAGAGGGATTCGAACCCTCGATGGGCTTTTAACCCATACTCCCTTAGCAGGGGAGCGCCTTCAGCCACTCGGCCACCTCTCCGTAGGCGGGCCGGTTGGGCCGGCCCGGATATGTCTGTATAGAAGTCTTTAACCCCTATACAGTCTGTTGACTAAGTATGTTCGTCATCTTCCCTCGAATTTCCATCACTGTCCTCCGGCCCTCCGTCGCCGTCCTCCGGTTCATCCATGTATTCCTGGGCAAGCTGGGCTTTCGCCTTCTTTACCTTTTCAAGCTGAATGCGTTCGTAGATTTCCTCCCGGTGTACCGCTATTTCTTTGGGAGCGTTGACTCCGATCCGGACCTGGTTGCCTCGTATTCCGAGTATGGTTACATTGACATCATCCCCGATCATCAGAGACTCGCCAATCCTGCGTGTTAATATCAACATCTTATTTTCTCCTGTTTTTTCCCTAGGTAGTAACTATATTAGCCTTTTTCAATGATAATTGCTTTATAAAAAAAGCGTATCCCGATCACCCCGCGGCATCATCGATTATATTGTCATCGCCCTCAAGACCGAAAGCGGAGTGCAACGTCCTCACACCCAGTTCCAGGTACTTCTCGTCAACGACCACTGATATCTTTATTTCAGAGGTGGAAATCATCTGTATATTGATGCCCTCGCCGGCCAGGGCCGAGAACATTTTACTTGCGATCCCGGCATGAGAGCGCATGCCCACACCGACAACGGAAATCTTGACGATCCGGTCATCTGCCAGGACTTCTTTCGCGTCCAGTTTCCGGGCAGTTTTTTCCAGCAGCGCCCTGGCCTTGCCGAAATCATTCCGGTGCACGGTGAAGGTGAAATCAGTCAAATGATCCACGCCGACATTCTGGACGATCATGTCGACCTCGATGTCCGCCTCGGCAATGGGATTCAATATCGCGCCGGCGATGCCGGGTCTGTCCGGCACACCGCGCAGGGTGAGTTTTGCTTCGTCCAGGTTATGGGCAATGCCCGCTATAAGCGCCCGTTCCATTTCTTCATCCTCGTCTGTGATCAAGGTGCCCGGGCCTTCCTCGAAAGAAGACAGGACACGTAATGGTACTTTATACTTGTTGGCGAATTCCACTGAGCGTATCTGCAGCACCTTCGCCCCCAGGCTGGCCAGTTCCAGCATCTCCTCGTAGGCTATCTTGTCCATGCGCCTGGCGCCCGGCACGATCCGGGGGTCCGCGGTGTATACGCCGTCCACGTCAGTATAGATCCTGCATTCATCGGCATTCAGCGCCACCGCCATGGCGACGGCGGTGGTGTCGGTGCCCCCGCGCCCGAGCGTAGTGATATTGCCGTTTTCGTCAATACCCTGAAAACCCGCTATCACAACTATTTTATTATCAGCCAGGTCTTTTTTGACCCGCACCGCCTCGATATCGATGATCCGGGCCTTGTTGTGGACGTTGTCCGTAAGTATATGGACCTGTCCGCCGGTATAGGAAACCGCAGGATAATCGTGTTCCTGCAATACCATGCTCAACAGGGCGATGGTGACCTGTTCGCCGGTTGACAACAACACGTCAAGTTCCCGGGAGTCCGGGTTTTTTGCCACCTGCCCCGCCAGTTCGATAAGCCGGTCGGTCTCACCGGCCATGGCCGAGAGAACCACCACCACCTGGTGTCCCTGCTTGCGCGCGGCAATTACGATATCGGCAACCGCCTTGATCCGATCCACCGTTGCGACAGAGGTGCCGCCGAATTTTTCCACGATAAGAGCCATATCAGCCAGTTTTCCCGGTAGTCTCCGCGGCCACCCAGGCCGGGACGCTTGCCAGCGCGCTTTGCAGCGCGGACGGATCATTGCCGCCGGCCTGGGCCAGGTCCGGTCGGCCTCCTCCCTTGCCGCCCACCTGCTGCGCGACAAAGTTGATCAGTTCGCCGGCCTGTACCCTGTCCGTGCTGTCTTTCGTCACTCCCGCCACCAGGCTGACTTTATCACCTTTGACCGTGCCGAGCACGATGACCGCGGTGCCCAGTTTGCTCTTCAACTGATCGACCGTATCGCGCAAGGTTTTCGGGTCGGCCCCATCCATGTTGCGGGCAAGGACATGAATGCCGTTCACAAGCTCAGCCTGTTCACCCAACTCCGCGCCGGCGCGGCTGGCCATTTTGCCCTTTACCTGTTCCAGTTCCTTTTCCAATTGCCTATTGCGCTCCAGTACCTGTTCCAGTTTTACCGTCAGGTTGGTTTTCATCTCGCCCGGTCCGCCCATAAAGTGTGCTTCAAGATTGACGGGCTCTGGTACTTGCGCAGGTATCTCCTTTTGTTTACCTCGATCTACTTTCAGTAACTTGGTCAGAGTGCTCAGTTCAGCTTCTTCGGCCTCGACCAGGGCCAGCGCACCCAGTCCCGTGACGGCCTCAACCCGGCGGATGCCCGCGGCAATCCCCGTCTCGGCAATGAATTTGAACAGGCCGATGTCACCGGCGCGGGCCACGTGCGTGCCGCCGCATAACTCCACCGAAAAATCTCCACCGATCTTCAATACCCGGACCTGTTCATCGTATTTCTCACCGAACAGGGACATGGCCCCTGACTTGAGCGCTTCATCCAGCGGCATCAAGCGGATTTCGGTATCGATGTTTTCCAGTATCTTGCGGTTGACGAGCCGTTCGATATCCAGCAGTTGCTGTTCCGAAACCGGCTCCAGATGGGAAAAGTCAAACCGCAACCGGTCCGGCGCCACCAGGGAGCCTTGCTGGGTAACATGCTCTCCGAGCACTTCTCTCAGCGCCGCATGCAACAGGTGCGTGGCGGAGTGGTTGCGCACCGTGTTGATGCGCGTGACGGAGTCGACCCGGGCCTCTGCCTCCTGCCCGGATTGCATTGTCCCCTGGCTTACCCTGCCCAAGTGCATATATGCCTTACCGTACTTTTGCGTGTCATCGACAATAAACACGCCCGTATCCGACACGAGTTCGCCCCGGTCACCGACTTGGCCTCCGGATTCCGCATAGAACGGGGTTCGATCCAGCACAACCCCACCTGTACCGCCTTCTTCGATACACTCAACTGTCTGGTTGTCCTGCAACAGGGCCATGACCCGCCCGGTAACGCGCAAGGAATCGTAACCGATAAAATCAGGAACCAGATCAGCTAAATCAACAGCTTTGACCTTCAAATTTCCTTTTGGTGAACCCAATGACACGTTACCCAGGTTGATACCTACCGCAAATTTATTCGCCTCCCGCGCCCGCCGCCGCTGCTCCTCCATACACTCCTCAAACCCCTCCAGGTCCAGTTTCAGGCTGCGTTCACGGGCAATATCGGCGGTCAGGTCAACGGGGAACCCGTAAGTATCATACAGTTTGAACACGACTTCGCCCGGGATAGTGCCGGAGGCAAGCGCGCCGACCGCGGCTTCCAGGTGTTTAAGTCCCTGCTCCAGGGTCTCCGCAAACCGTTCTTCCTCCTGCTTCAGGGTATTGGTCACGAATTCCCTGGCCCTGCTCAATTCCGGGCAGGCTTCTCCCATGATGGAGTCCAGGGGATCCACCAGCTTATGGAAGAACGGCTCATTCAGGCCCAGCTTGGACCCGTGGCGCAATGCCCGGCGGATGATTCGGCGCAGCACATAGCCCCTTCCCTCGTTGGCCGGGATGACGCCGTCCGCGACCAGGAATGCGCAGGACCGGATATGGTCGGCAATCACTCGGGTTGATACGAGGTCCGTAGCGCCACCCCCTGCGAGGGACTCAACCGCTTCTATCAAGGGACGGAACAGGTCCGTTTCGTAGTTGTTCCGGACTCCCTGCAGCAGCGCCGCGGTGCGCTCCAGGCCCATGCCGGTATCCACGGACGGTTTCGGCAGGGGATGCATCGCGCCTTGCGCGTCGCGGTTGAACTCCATGAATACCAGGTTCCAGATCTCCACGTAGCGGTCGCCGTCCTGCTCCGCGCTGCCGGGCGGGCCGCCGGGCACGTCGGCGCCGTAATCGTAAAAGATCTCGCTGCACGGTCCACAGGGTCCCGTATCTCCCATCGACCAGAAATTGTCTTTCTCTCCGCAACGACTGAACCGGTCTTTATCGACTCCGACCTGTTCCAGCCAGATGGCCTCGGCATCGGCATCATCATGGAAGACGGTGACCCAGAGTTTCTCCTCAGGGATGGCCAACTCCCCAGTAAGGAACTCCCAGGCATAATGGATAGCCTGTTCCTTGAAATAGTCTCCGAAACTGAAATTACCCAGCATCTCGAAAAAAGTATGGTGGCGGGCGGTGTATCCGACGTTTTCCAGGTCGTTGTGTTTGCCCCCGGCGCGCACGCAGCGCTGGGCGGTCACGGCGCGCGCGCAGGCGCGCTGTTCAAGGCCCAGGAATACCTCCTTGAACTGCACCATGCCGGCGTTGGTGAACAACAGCGTCGGATCATTGGCCGGCACCAGGGGTGAACTTGCCACCACCTCGTGCCCGCGCCGGTTGAAAAAATCCAGAAACCGCCGGCGAATGTCATTTGCTTCGATATACTTCATCCTGTCCGCTATTCGCTGTCTTTGAATTCTCTTCGAATCTGCTCTGAGGTAAAACCGCGATACTGCAGAAAACGTGATTGTCTTGCCTGCTCCCTGAAATCCATGGGCGCGTGCCGGCCGAATTTCTTCTGCCGCACTGCCCGGATTCGTTCTTCCCAGTCCAAATCCATGGCCGTAAATACCTGTCTTACCAGTTCATCGCCCAGTCCGCGCTCACCCAACTCCCGGGAGATACGCAACGGTCCGTAGCCTTTTGCAACGCGGCCGCGGACATACGCTTCGGCGAAGCGCGCATCATCCTGCATCCCCGCAGACTTGAGATCCGCGAGGACTTCTCCCACTGCTTCCGGGGCGAACCCGCGCGCCGCCAGTTTCACCTGCAGTTCCTGCCCGGAGTGCTCGCGCCGGGCGAGCAGGTCCAATGCCCGTTTCCTGATTACCGCTGTATCACTGGTACTCAGGCTTGCGTTTCCTCCGCCGGTATCGCAGCTTCAACCTGCGGCAGCACCTTGCTTTTCACCGCCTGCTCGATTTCCAGCGCCAGTTCGGGGTTGTCCTGGAAATATACGCGCACGTTGTCCTTGCCCTGGCCGATGCGTTCGCCGTTGTAACCGTACCAGGCGCCGGTCTTTTCGATGATTCCGTGCTGCACGCCCAGGTTGATGATTTCACCCTCGCGGGATATGCCGCGGCCGTAGAAGATATCGAAAATAGCCTCCTTGAACGGCGGCGCCACCTTGTTCTTGACCACCTTCACGCGGGTTTCGTTGCCGACAACCTCGTCGTTTTTCTTGATCGCGCCGATACGGCGTATTTCCATGCGCACGGATGAATAGAACTTCAGCGCGTTGCCTCCCGTAGTCGTTTCCGGGTTGCCGAACATGACGCCGATCTTCATGCGTATCTGGTTGATGAATATCACCAGCGTGTTGGACCGTTTGATGTTGGCCGTGAGTTTTCTCAGGGCCTGGGACATCAGGCGGGCCTGGAGTCCCATGTGGCTGTCGCCCATCTCCCCTTCTATTTCCGCCTTGGGCGTCAAAGCCGCTACGGAATCGATAATAATCAGGTCCGTGGCGCCGGAGCGTACCAGCATATCGGTAATCTCCAGGGCCTGCTCGCCCGTATCCGGTTGTGAGACCAGCAGGTCCGCAATCTGCACGCCGAGTTTCTCCGCGTACGACGGGTCCAGGGCATGTTCCGCGTCGACGAACGCGGCGGTGCCCCCGGCTTTCTGTATTTCCGCCGCCGCATGCAGCGCCAGCGTGGTCTTGCCGGAGGATTCCGGCCCGTAGATTTCCACGACCCTTCCTCTTGGCAGTCCGCCAATTCCCAGCGCCAGGTCCAGGCCCAGCGAACCCGTGGATACTGCGCTCACGTCATGATCGATGGAGCCGTCGCCCATGCGCATGATCGAGCCCTTGCCGAATTGTTTTTCGATTTGCCCCAGGGCAATGTCCAGGGCCTGTTTCTTTTTCTCGTCCATTGATTCTCTCATCTTCAATAAGTTATTAAGTATAGATTATCCCAAATTTTACATCCCGTCTTGCATTTCTTAATCCATATTTGTCACCTCAGGTTATTGACCACCAGGGTCAGGTTGAAAATCACCAGCAATACCATAATCGCCCGGAAAACTATGCCCAGGGCGCCGCTCCGGGGCGCATAAGCCCACATCACGCCGCCTACGACTATGGACCCCACCAGGAAGGCCAGCGCCGCCGGTCCCGTCAAAAAATCCACCGCCGTCTGAAATGCAGTGGTGATGAAATCCAGCGGCCCGCCGGTCGTGCCGATATCGAATTCCGCGCGCAGTGCGCCGGGGAAACATACAAGTACAAACAGACAGATACGATCGCGCATCCTTTCCTCTCCCATGTTAACGTTACTCGGTAAATATGAACGGCCTGTCGGCGACTATGTCCGCGCGCAGGCAGGTAATCCGTTTCAACAGCCTTTTTCTAATCACATACAACCAGACAGCGATCCCGTTCGGGTCATCCCGGCAAACCAGGTTAAGCACCAGCAGGCCGAAACCTGAAATGAGCAGGAACAGCAGGATGGAACGCAACTGGACTCCCAGTAGCGCAGCCAGGGCAAACAGGAAAAGAACCGCGTTGGCGGGATAGCCGAAGTATTGTTTGTGTGCGGTCAGTGACGACCTGTTGCTGTAGGCATCTTCCCTGATTTCCATGAACTTCCCTCAGTGTGTGGGTGGTTTAACAGCCCCTGTCAAAAAAAGAATAACTTGTTATTGTTTATAAACAATTTCTTGCCGGGAGTCAACTGCTTTTTCAGCAGTTTCCGCTGAATTCCGGCCGAAATTCCGGCCAGGCGGGAGTTCAGCGGAAAAAGTCAGGCTATCCCAGGTTCTTCATCTCCCTTGCCGCCGCCAGGGATGCCAGCCGGGCAATGACGCCGTAGGTGTAAAAGCGGTTCGGGTGGGCATCCGGCGATTGATCCTTGTCCGGGGAATTGCAGCATTCTTCGAATGCCAGGCGTTCGAAATACATGCCCGGAGAATTGAGGTTTTCATTGGTCGCCCGTTGCGGATGCACCCGGTAGAAACCGCCTACCACGTTCTGGTCGATGAGATAAATCACCGGTTCCGCCACCGTGCCGGGTTTGTCCCAGGTTTCATGGGTATGCACGCCTTCCTGGATCATGGCCTTGGTCACCTTCTGTCCTTCCTTGATGGTGGCCATTTTCGTCCTTTGTTTCCGGTTCAGGTCGTGAACTTCCTCGGGGCTTTGCACGGACATCACGCCCATACCGTAAGTGCCGGAATCCGCCTTGATCATCACGAACGGATCATCGGTTATGCCGTATTCATCGTATTTTTTACGGATGGCGTTCAGTAATGATTCCACGTTTCTTGAGAGACAGGATTCACCGGCCCGTTTCATGAAGTCCACTTCTCCGCAGTTGCGGAACAGGGGTTCAATCAGCCAGGGATCGATATCCAGCAGCGCCGAGAAATCCCGGGCAATGTCACGATAAAAGTTGAAATGGACGGTCTTGGACCTGTCCGACCAGCCCAGGTTGACCGGAGGCATGATAAGCTGGTCCACTCCCTGCAGAAAATCCGGTATGCCGGATGACAGATCATTGTTCAGCACCAGCAGTTCCGGTCGGAAATCCCGCACGCATACACCGGCGCCCTCCCGGTGCAGAGGTTCCAGGCAGACGGATGAACCGCTGTCCAGGTCGATCTGCATTGCCTCGTGCAGTCCCGGCAACAACGAACCTGTCCGGGTCTCAAAACCCGCTTTTTCAAATATCCCCTGCAATACGGCAAGGTTCTCCAGGTAATGCATGTTCCGGGTGTGGTTCTCGGGAATGATCAATACCCGGTCCACCGGCCTGTCCAGCCGTTCCAGCGCCGACTGCACCGCCTGTATGCACAGGGACTCGAAGACCGGGTTAAGGTTATTGAACCCGGCGGGGAACAGGTTGGTATCGACAGGCGCTATCTTGTAACCGGCGTTCCTAAGGTCGACGGATGCGTATAACGGCGCCGGTGTCTTGCGCCATTGGGAGCGAAACCAGGATTCGATCCTGGACTGCCGATCCAGGATGACGTTCTCAATGATATTCAGCGGGCCGGTGAGGGCCGTTGTCAGGTGCGGAACAGTCTCTGCTGCAGTAGCGACCATGTAAGCTTCCAAGTTAAAAAAATATCATTATATCCTAAAAACATGAGCCTTTCTGCCCTCAGGTCAGCGCAGGTCGCCGCAAAGAACCTGCAGCGCGGTCACTGCCGCAACGGCAGCGGTCTCGGTGCGGAGCGTACGGGGGCCGAGTTTTACCGGTATGTATCCACGTTGTTCCGCAGCCGCCTGTTCCGCATCCGTCAAGCCCCCTTCAGGGCCTACCAGTATGCTGGCTTCCCGGTCAATCATCCCCGCCAGCCCGGCAAGGTTCTGCGTTGCCGGCGGCGCTAGCACAAAGCGCGCCGGGTTCCTGTCGTTTGACACCCATTCATGCAGGTCCCCGGGACTGTCCAGAACGGGCAGGATATTTCTTCCGGACTGCTCGCAGGCATGGATAATGATTTTCTCCCAGTGTTCCACGCGCGACCTGACGCGATATTGGTCCAGCTTGACATTGCTGCGCTCCGTGTACAGGGGAACAATTTTATGTACGCCCAGTTCAACGGATTTCTGCACGGCATAATCCATGTGCAGACTACGCGATATCCCCAGGCCCAGTGTGATCAACAGGCCGGTTTCCGGCGTATCAGGCAGAAAATCCAGGATTTCCACTTCAGCCAGGCGAGTGGAGGCTGAGACGATCCTCCCGGTATAACTCCCGCCGAGACCGTTAAACAGGACGATCCGGTCATCGCGGCGGCAACGAAGAACCCGCAGCAGGTGGTGTGACGCCTCCCTGGACAGGACCGCTGTTGCGGAAACCGCCAAAGGCGCTTCCGTATATACCCGGATGTTGCGCATAAGCTGTCAGCGTTTAAAATAGGCTGGTAAAGATGACACTGACACGCGCCAAATTCAATCAAAATGCTTAAATCGATCAGGGAATTCTTCGAGCGCGGCCTGCAGGACAACGGCGAACGCGACAGTTCCGGCCCCGGCAACCGGGTGGAACTGGCCGCGGCCGTATTGATGGTTGAAATCAGCCTGGCTGATTCATCCGTTGATAATGAAGAACTTGCAGTCATCAAAACGGCGCTGGTCAATCACTTCAATATCGCCGCCGGACAGGTGGATGAATTAATCGACCTGGCGCGCCGGGAAGTCGATCTCGCCGTTTCCCTGCACGAGTTCACCCGCATGCTCAATGAGAACCTGGACGCAGCGGAAAAGATCCGCATCATCGAATCGCTCTGGAAGGTCGCATTCGCCGATGCGGTGCTGGATAAATACGAAGAGTATTACATCAGGAAAATCGCCGATTTGCTGTATATCTCACACAAGGATTACATCAGGACAAAACACGGGGTGGCGGACAGTTAAAATAGAAAAAATCGTATCCGGCGGACAGACAGGGGTGGACCGCGCCGCCCTGGACTGCGCCATTGCCCTTGACATTCCACATGGCGGCTGGTGCCCTGCCGGCAGGAGGGCCGAGGACGGAATAATTCCCGGACATTACCGCCTGGTTGAAACGGATTCGCCGGAATACGTCGACAGGACCAGGAAAAACGTTGAGGACAGCGACGGCACCCTGATCCTGAACAGGAACCAACTGGTGGGAGGCACGGCTGCAACCCTGGGTTTTGCCAGGAGTTTGAACAAGCCGTCTATGATCGTCGACCTCGACGACCCGCCCGGGGCAGACGTTATCCGCAACTGGCTTGTTGCCAATAACATAAAACAATGCAACGTGGCAGGCCCGCGGGAAAGCAAGATACCGGGTATTTACCGGCAGGCATACCGTTATCTCAAAAAAATGCTGGGGTCAGAGTAAAAATTCTGACGAATTTCTTACTCTGACCCCGAATATCCCGGATATCGAGGCTGTCGACCGCCTCCCACACAACGTAAAAAAGCCTGTTCAAGGTCAACTGCGTTGAAATGCCGGCGGCAGGCGGCGGGCGACCCGATATAATGGATTCTGCCCCGGTGCAGTATGGCTATGCTGTCGCACAGCTTTTCCGCGTCGGCCAGCAGGTGGGTAGTGAAAAAGCAGGTAAGGCCCTGCCGCTTCAGTTCCAGCAGGTGGGATTGAAGGCAGACCCGCGCCCGCGGGTCCAGGCCGCTCATGGGTTCATCCATGACGAGCAGCTTTTTTCCGCTCAGCAGGCAGGCGGCCAGCCCCAGTTTCCGCGCCATGCCTTTTGACAGGCGTATGGCAAGTTTATCCAGTTCTGCAATCTCCAGGTCCAGGATGTCCATAACCTGCCTTACCCGGTTGAGGTTGAATTCATTGCCGTGGAGTCCGCTCGTATAACGCAGGAACTCCCAGCCGTTGAGGCAACCCGGCGGCCGGAACTGTTCCGGCAGGTAAGCCAGGCGCGCCCTGGCCGCGGCCAGGCTGTGTTTCCTGTTGAAGACGGCAATCTCTCCCGAGGTGGCTGCATCAATGTCCAGCAGGCATTTCAGCAAGGTGGTTTTGCCGGCGCCGTTAACCCCCACCAGGCCCATGCAGTCGCCCTCCGGCACCACGAGGTCCAGGTCCGACAACACGGTTTTCCCGCCGCGCTGTTTTGTCAGTCCTTGTATGCGGATTGCAGGAATTGACATGCCGGGTCAAATTGCTGATAGAGTTCGTGCCCCGTCAATACAGGAACACCGCATTGCAGCGGGTATTGTCGCTGTCCACGTTCCAGGAAGAGCCTGTCGCATCCGCGTTGTTGATGCAGGGCGCGCCGGTGGTGGACGACCAGAGGATGACTTCACTCCCTGATGTGCCGGCGCCGAAGTCATCGCCCCCCACCGTACCTTCTCCGTTCTTCGCCGTATTTACGGTGCCGCGCACGACCCCGCTGCCCGGGTCGCCATCATCCAGTTTTACATCCAGCTCCCGCAACAGCGCCGGGGTAACGCCAGCCCCGAACGCGTAAGCCAGGCGCACGGTTGACCCGGCCGCGGCGCCCCCGTCGTCATAATCATCGGTAAACCCCAGCAGTACGGGTTGCTGGAAGGCGTTTCCCGGCACCTGCCCGGTTAATACGCCAGCCTCGTACTGCGCGGCCGTGGCCGTGCTGCCGTTGTAACTGCCGTTGAGCAGGCGGGAATGGGCCAGGTGCGCCCACACCGCGCCGGCCTCCTCCCAACGGTCGATGCGCCCGTTCTGGTTGCCGCCGATGGTGGGCGCGCCGCCGCAGTTGGGGTCCACTTCCGCGCTGATGGCGCTGCACGCCAGCGCCGCCGGCATATCGCCCGGTACCTGCCGGTAGCGGTCGATAAAACCGTAATACGCGGCCTGGATGCCGGAATTCTGGTCCGCCATATTACGCACCCTGGCGCTGCTGATCAGTTGCTGGCCTTTGAGGATGCCGCCCAGCAGGAGTCCGATCAGGACCAGCACGACGGCGATTTCCACCAGGGTAAACCCTGATTGTTGACGTGATTTCATAAAGGTATCCTCCATGACTTGTTGTTATTTATCGGTTCAGGTAGGTTGGGCTGGCTTCCAGCTTCACGCCTAAGGCCCGTAAAATCGGCGCAAGTGTGGACCAACGCGGATTGCCCTTTTCAGAGAGAGCCCGATACAGGCTTTCCCTGGGGATCCCCGCTTTTTCCGCCACTTGTGACATGCCCTTGGATTCAACTACCTTGCGCAGGGCCAGCAGAAAGACAGCCGGTTCTTCGTCTTCAGCCGCCGCAGTCAGGTATTCGGAGGCAAATTCCGGATCTTTTTTTAGCTGCTTGTACAGCCAATCATTGTGTTTTACTGTTTTCATCTTAAGGTATTCAATCAGGTTGTTGGCTCAACCAGTTTTTCAATCGCCGTTCAGCAACTTCGATATCTTTTTTCTGAGTTCGTTTAGTGCCTCCACAGAGGAGCAATATGCTTGAAATACCAATCTTTGCAAAATAAATCCGGTATCCCGGGCCATGGTCTATTCGCAATTCGCTCACCCCTCCTTTGAGATACCTGCAATCTCCAAACAAGCCAAGTTCCAGGCGACCGATCCTGATCTCTATCCTCGCTGCCGCCTTTTTATCCCGCAGTGTACGGAACCACTTATCGATTAAGTCCTGTCCGTCCGGGTCCGTGTAATGAACAACTTCCATGCGTAGAAATAGTGTAACGTATAAGATACAAAAGTCAAATATATTTATGTGCGGTTACAGGCTGATTTCCTGTTCGAGTAGCGCCAGTCTGTTTTTCAAAAACCGCAATTCATTGTCGTTTCCCGCCAGCCTGCCGCTTGCCAGCAGGCCGCCGATGATGATGCGGGCGCTCTCGATCTCGCCCAGGTCTTCCAGTACGAATATCTCCATTTGTGTTACCCAGGGGGGCGCAGTGGCGCTGCTCACGTTCAGTCGCAGGGCGTTGGCGTACTTCAAGGCCAGTTGCAAATCCTTGATACGGTGTTTAGCCACGTAGACTGCATGAGCCATCCAGGGCCAGCGGCGCTCGGGGTCCTCCCGGAAGCGCCGGTGGACGAACTCCAGCATTTGCCGCTTCCCGGCGTCATCCGGCGTTTCCGTGTAGACGCGGCTGGCGGACAGCAGCGGGTATTGAAAACGGCTATCCAGGTCGAGTAACGCGTCCAGCCAGTTTACGACCCTGGCATGGTCCAGCCTTGCGAAAGGAATACTGACGCCGGGTTGATTATCAAAAGCCTGCAGCCATAACATCAGGATTTTCGCCAGTGTGTCCGGTTCTCCCAGGCCGTACAGGTGCAGCAGTTGGGTATCGGGCGCGTTCGGCAGGGCTTCAGCCGTTGCCGCGGCCCGGGGTCGTGCATGGCTCCAGCACACCTGGATTACCAGGCTGGCGATGAATACCGCCAGGACCGGAAGCGGGACCGTTGACAGTGGTCTTGCTGCGGCATTATTCATTACAGGTTCTTCCGATACAGGTCGAACAGGCCGGCGGACAGCAGGACGGGCAGGTAAACCAGGGTCTGGATCAGTACTGTCTCTACGGCGCCGGCATCGACTCCATAGACCAGCCATTCGCTACGGGTGAAGGCGTGCAGGTCGGGCAGCAGCAATGCCAGCGCATTCACCAGAAAATTCATCAAGACCTGTGAATTGGCGTCGGATACCAGGACCGGAGCGGCGCTTAACAGGCGCAACGCCTCAATGCTGCGCGACAAGAGGTAAAATGCCATGGCTGACGTGAAAGCCAGGCTGATATTAGCAAACGCCAGCAGGCACAGCAGGCTGAAGGCGGCCAGCAAAAGCTGTTCGCAGAACAGGGAGAGCATCCAGCAGCCGACCGCTATAGCGGGGGCATACAGGAACAACGGCAGAGCGGCAAGGACAGCGACGCATAATGAAAAACCTGCAAATCCGGTTAATTTCCCGAACAGGTACGCGTGCCTCGGCAGGGGCAGGGACAGGATCAGCTCCAGGCCCTTGTCGTCCAGTTCCCTCTGGACACTGCTTATAACAAACAGGCAGGTGGCGCAAACCGAGAAAACCCGCAATAAAGAGCCCGTTACAGACGCCTGCGCCTGCCTGGTCTCCGTGATGCTTAATTCGCCCAGGAACTGCGCCAGGCCGAGCGCTACGACCACGACTGCAATCATCGCAATAAGCAAACGGCAGCGAATGGCTTCGAGCAAGGTAAAACGTGCGATTGTCAACATGGCTTTGCCTTCCGGGAAGATTTAAGGGGTCAGAGTAAAAATCCTGACGGATTTCTTACTCTGACCCCGACTATCCATTGGTAAAACATGATTCATTTATCTGCGCTCGCGTTTATGGCAGGCGGCCGGCGCTGACCATCCGGTTGAACAGGCGCGGGCGCGATAGCCATACCAGGATGTCGTCAAACTCGGCGTTGCTGCCCACTCCAGACACGTCGCCGCCTTGGTACAGGGGTTCGCCGTCCGGACAGGTAGTCCCTCCTCCCGCGTCGTAACCACTGGCATTGCCGCAGGGCGCGCGCTCAAAAGAGGCATTTTCTCCATCCTGCGCCAGGTTGGCGCCGGTGGAATAGATGATCGCCACCGGTGTTTCCGTCGGCGCAGTCAGCAACACGCCCCGGCCGTCCACGATGGTCAGGTTGTCGGCCTGCGCGGTCTTTATGGTTACCAGGGCTCCCGAGTTGCTGAAATTGCGATCCACCCGGTAGCGCCAATAGCCGTTGAACGGATCGGAAGCGGCGCTCCTCGGCAACCCCCACGGGTCCGTTTCCGGCACTCCCAGGGTGCGCCAGGGCAGGTATCCCTCTGCAGCCGGGTCGCTGTCGCAGGCCGCGTCTTCAAGGCCATACCTGTCGCTGTCCGGATCGCTGGTCGTCGCCGGACAGGGGAGATAACCGTTTATCATGGCGAATCCCGTCAAGGCTTCCCTGATCCGTTCCAGTTGCATCCCCACCCTGGCCCGCTGTTTTGTTTCCAGGGCGGCGCCAAGGGGATTGAGCATCCCTCCCAGCAGCAGCGCGACGATCATCAGCGCAACGGCAAGTTCCAGCAACGAAAATCCGGCATATTTTTTTATACGTAACGCAGTAAATCGCGCCACGTTCGTCATTCCTGCGAAGGCAGGAATCCAGTAGACAATTAAACTCCTTATAAGGAATGTTTGTTCACTGGATTCCTGCATGTCCCGTCCCGGATACGTTTCAGGGTGCAACGACCACGACTTGGTCGTTGAAGGTGTCGGAAATGGCAGCAGCGGCAAAGATATTATCACCCGCCAGGCTTGCATTTTCCCCTTCGAAATAATCGGTGATTGAACCGGTGGAACGATCCTGGCCCGCCAGCGCCATCCCGGCGGATACCACCAGCGCTTCTGCCTCATCGGTGCGGCCCTGAACAACCAGGCAATCCGTTGCGGCCGTGCAATGACCGCTGCCGCCGGGAGCAAAACCGGCACCGTAAGCAATGTAAACCAGGTGGTGCCATTTATTTTTTATGAACCAGGCCGGCAGTTCACCGGGACCCTCGGACAGGTAGTAATCGATGCCGATCGTGCGGATGGAGCCGGACGCGCCCCCTGGCGGAATGGTCAGGCCGGTCCTGGTTACTGCGCTCGTGTCATCCATATCCTCGATGATCACCAGGGGCATGCCGCCAGCGCCGCTGCCGCGATACGGCAGACGCGCAACAGTCGGGGCGCCGCCGCAATCGGCGCCGTAACCCAGACATACGTCTCGCAGCCGCGTGCCGTCCCTCGACCGGCTTACCCGAATACCCTGGTAACGCAGGTTGAACAGGTAACGGCGCCGGTTTACGTAGCCGGAGTACACATTGTATTCATCACCCGTCCGGAAGATGTTGTCCGCGCCGCCGAACAGGGTTGTGCTGATGGTCGAACCATTGACTCCGGTTACCAGGCCGAAGGAACCGTCCGTGACGTTCTCCACGACGTCACCGGTGCGTACGCCGTCCCGGCCGAAATCCCTGCCCGGATCCCTGAGCCGGTCTGTGCCGGGTGATCCGGCAGTACCGGTCAACAACCGGGTGGACTGACGCATCTCATAGTTTTCGCCCCGGGCTGGGGAACGTGATGTGGCCGTCACCTGCCCCACGTTCAATGTCGTGGATGATGCAACATGGGTAACGACCGCCATGTGTGGCTCATCAACCAGGTCTCCCGGTTTTATCCCGGCTGAAATGAAATCACGGGCGTTGTCATTCAATACGGTCGCGGAAGACCCTGAAGCCGCGAGCCCTTCCAGGAGGGGCGCTGTTTCGCCGGCGCCGGTGCAATCCACCACCCGCGAGTTAAGCCAGGCGCAATACCCGTTTTCCGTGTTGACGCCGATTACGCCTGCATCCGCTGATGACATGAGCGATCGCGTCACTGCCGCGGCATAGCCTGGATGGGTATCCGGAGTGAGTCCCGTGATCGCGTGCGGGGCTATGGCGTTGACCCTCCACTCCACACTGAAGCCGGTAGGAAACCGCTTGCCCGGTTCATGAACCGCCAGCAATCCCTTCCTTGCTGTGGCGCCGGCGTTGTAACGGGGCAGCCGGTAGACGTCATTCTCACTGAAGCTGCCAGTACTGCCGAAATTCAGGCCGGACACGGTCAGTACGGCCGGTCCTGCCACAGCGTCGACGCGGCCGATTGAACCGTCGCTGAGGTTTTCCACCAGGTCCCCGCCGGCTATTCCCCGGGCAATAAAATCGGCCGTGGGATCCGCCAGGGTCAGGTTGGCGCTGCCCGGACCGGCTGTCCCCCTATTACTGCGCAGGCGGTAGTCCTCCCCGAAATCAATATCATTCTCCATACCGCCGCTCAGCCCGCCCAGCGTCAATACCGTCCTTTCAACGGCCGCGACGGTCCCGCTTGAGCCATCGTCCAGATTTTCGACCACGTCACCGGGCACAACGTCCGTGTCCCTGAAATCCCGCCCCGAATCTTTCAGGACCAGCCCGGAACTGCCAGCGCCGGCCGTACCCGTAAGGTGAGCGGCAAGCCCGCGCAACTCGATATAATAGAAGTCACCCCTGTCAAAATCGTTTTCCTCCCCGGCTGCAAGGCCGTCAAGTTCCAGTGTGTTTCTCCTCACGGTTGTTACAACGGCGATCGAACCGTCCGTGGCGTTCCTGACCAGGTCGTTGGCGCCGACCCCCCAATCGATGAAATCCCGTCGCCTGTCCGTGAGCGTATCCGCATTATTGTTGCCGGTATGGGAACCGCGTAATACCCGGTTATCGGCATGAGGGTCGGCAAACGGAGCCGGCCGGGGGTAAGCGGAATGATCGGCCCGGTAACGCGCCAGTATTGCGCGAACTTCATTGAGCACGCGCCGTTCCACTACCGCCATCAACTCCGCGCGGGTGATGACGGTGACTTGATCACTGCCCGCGGCGGTAGAAAACCTGCCATCGGCAACACTGGTATTATCCCCTTCCAGGTAATCGGCGGCATTATTGCTCGGACGCCGGTACTGATCCGCAACAGGCGCTCCCGGCGCCATGACTACCGCTACTACATCACTCGCGCCATCGACACTGAGCTGTCCCGGCGTTTCACTGTTGATAACCGCGTGGTTGGACCGGGTATTCCTGAAATCCGGCGACAGGGCATACCACAGCCGTTCGCCATCGCTGTCCCGCGGGTCATCCAGCCCCAGAATGGCGAACGGCAAACGGCCCAGAGTCGTTCCGGTAGTCGCCGCGCAATTCGATTCCGGCCGGCCGTCGTTGTTCCGGTCCGGACAGGGCAAAAACCCCGGACCTTTCTCCGGGTTGGCGCGCAGGTCGGGATAGTTCATCGCATAGGACAACAGGGCCTGCTTTGCCTGGTTCAACGCGAGACCGCTGCCGGCGCGCCGGTGATAAAACTGAGTGTGCCCGTTCAGGTCCGACAGCAGCAGCCAGGAAGAGCCTGCGATCAGCGCCAGCATGAAGGCCAGCAGCGCCGCCCCTCGCGCTGAGCGCAGGCCGGGAAGTGCAGGATTCACGGGGTGATGCCCTCCAAATCGGTAACCACACCGGATTCCGGGTGCCAGGACTGGCCCGGTTTGAGCTTCACTGACTTCCCACCCACAGGCACGCGAATGGCTGCCTCGCGATCTGGCAACTCACCTGTTTGCAGTTGCCGGGAATCCAGCACCGCGGTCCCATCCTGCGCCTTGATCCATGCCGTGCGCGCGCCGTCGTTCCTGTAAATCAGGCCCTTGAGGGTGATGACAGGCGGCTCATCCGGCCCGCGGGACATTCCGGCCTTTGACTGTTCGGCGTGATACCTGCCTGTCATTTCCCCGGTTTCCGTTCCGGTTCCTTTGCGGCTGCCCGACGTCCGTCTGTGCTCTTCTCTCAACTCCTGCAACCGTTGCCGCTGTTCCGGGGTGGTGAACAGCCTTCCGAATTGTTGCTCATCGGAGGAAAAACACCATTCCGATACGATGATCAAGGCAGCTATCAGCCATTTTCCACTTTGCACTGACAACTGACGGTCGCTGTCGTATCGTACGGGGGCAATGTTATTCTGACCCCGGGATTCAGGAACAGGTTTCATATATTCGTCTCGCCGCCGTCCGCCGGTTTGACGGTGAACCACTCCAGCAGGCAGTCGGCGGTTATGTTTCCGGCAACCGGGTTATCCGTAAGTTCCACAAAATTGCGGGTCATTTCGCAGCTTGAGACGGTATAGACGCCTTGCGCACGTTCATCCAGCAGCTCAATCAATGCAAACAGGTCTCCTTCGTGCAGCAACTGCATGCTCAGGGTCATTTCACTGACAAACACCCTGTACCTGCCGGGTTCCGACGCAGTGCCGGGCTGATAGGGTTTCTGCGCTCTTATCTCATAGCCAAGGGACGGTAACCGAAGCGCGTCGCCCGCATCCTGCAGCGTTTCAATCCAGCTCAACCTGCGCTCTTCGCCCGACAATCCGTTTTTATCCAGTTCCGCGAAACGCGGTAGATAATCCCGGATGACCTTCTCTTCCTCATCCACTGCCAGGTAGCGGCGACTGGTTTCCGCCAACCGCTCGCTGTGATGGAGGTAATCCCGCTCCATCCGGCTTTCGAAGACGGCGCTGCCGGCCAGCAGGGCGGCGCCCAGCGCAGCAGAGCCGGCAAACAGAACCACGGCGCTGCGTAAATACGGCCACTCAACATACTTAAATTTCACGAGCGTTCTCCAACACAACCTTCAGGGTAAATTCCGCCCGGTGTTGCAGGGACTGTGTATTACCCTGCAAGTCCGCGCCGGAACTGACATCCAGGGGCAGGCCAACGATAACAACGCCATATACCGCCTCCCGGCCGCGCAGGTCTTCCGCAAACCGGTTGATTACATCCATGGCGCCCCGGTAATCTCCGTTAAAAGGTTCTATGCGTCCCTTGAGCAGCGCGGCCTGGTAAAGGGAACGGACGGGGCCGGACGCATCCATGGCCACCGGTAAACCTGCTTGCTCCGGGTCCCCGGCATAAGCCGTATCCGGATCGTCAGTTACCGTCCAGAACAATCTGCTCAACCGGATGGATGGAAACCCGTGCAGGCTGCGACCGAGCACGGTAACCATGGCGGTTGGCGATGTTTTGTTTTGCGCAAGACTGTCCGCAATGAGGACAGCCGTCTTCAGGTCGGACGGATCAACAGGTGTTTCCGGCAGGCGTTTTCTCGCCAGTTCATACTCTGCGGCATACCTGTGTGTCTCCTCCTCAGCGGTCTTGCCCCCCAGGTACAGGACTATGCCGCCATAGACATTCAGCGCGCTCCACCCCGCGCTGCCGAGCAACATTGCAAATCCGGCTGCCGCAACTCCTGCGCGCAGCCTGCCCAGGATAAACCAGCGCCTTTCCGCAATGCCGGCGTAAACGTTCCCGGGCCTGAGCCTTAACAGTTGCTGCATGAAATACGCGTCACTGAACGGGTTGGAGGCGGGCTCGAGCGAGACGTTTTCATGCAGGTCGCAAAAATGGTACCTGACTGCATCCTGCTGTTTGAGAACAGGTTTCAGTTCCTGTAACAGGTCGGCGGAAAACAGGAAATGGACATGCAACGTCTCTCCAGGCGTGTCCGGTCGCCGGCTGTCCAGGTAACGCAGGACTTTTTCCACCTCATCACGGATAATCTCCGAATACGATCCATGTTCAGCGCGGGATGTCTGCACCAGGCGGCTGAACCTTAAGTCTCCGTTATCAAAACAGGTCTGGCGCAACCCACTGACGCTCTGCATACTGACCAGCAACCGGCATCCGTCATCCCGGCCCGCTATGTCTTTCAACAGTTGTCCCGACAACAGGGGCAGTGAACAGATTCCCGCCAGGGGCGTCCTCACTTCATCCAGTATGGCGGCCCATTGACTGACAACGCCGGGATTGGCAAGCGCGCTCAGCAATACGCGGTCATCCCTTCGTCCCGTGGTTTCACGGCCCGTTACCCTGAAAAAACAATAGCCGGTATCCTTGAAGAGGCGCGCGGCCTTGCGTTTGAGCAGCGCCTGCCGGTCCCGCCGTGACACGCGCGGCACGGTGTCCCGGCGGTACTCTTCATCGGCCACGTCCACCAGCAGGTGGAACGGAATGCCGGGGGTTTCGGCGAGATAACGCCGGAAACCTTGTCGCCCCTCCTCTCCTGCCTCAAACATCGCGCGGCGTACGGCAACGTTATCCTGCCATTCATATACGGCTGCGTGTCCGGCGCCGACCAACAGCGCCCTGCGGGCCCTGAGGTTAAATGCCAAGTCCGGTAATGAGATCATAAATCGGTCCAAATACGGACAGCATGACCCAGCCGATGACGAGTCCCAGCAACAGGGTCATTACCGGCTCTACCAGGGATTGCAGCCTGCCTACCGCTTCCCTCGCATCGCGTGTGTAGAAATAAGCAACATTTTCCAGGGACAACGCCAGCGCCCCGGTCGTCTCTCCCACCCGGATCATGCGCAGGACCAAGGGTGGAAACAGGCCGCTTGAAGCAAAGCTGTCGCCGAGGTTGCGTCCGTCCGCCACTGCCCTGCCGACACTTTTCATCGCCTGGGCGATGGCGAGGTTGCCGGCGCTGCGCTCGCCGGCGCTGATGCAGTCAATCACCGTGATACCTGATGCATACATCATGGCAAACAGGCCGGAGATGCGCGCCAGGATCAGTTTTTCCAGCACCGGGCCGACAACCGGCAGGGACAATTTCAGCCTGTCCAGGGCGAGCCTGAAAACGGGACTGGTCCTGCCGCCGGCAAAGACGAGAATGACGATCAGCAGCGGCGCACACAGGATGACGTACAGATAATCGGCAAATCCGGAGGATACCGCGATTAACAACCTGGTATGAGCCGGCAGGTTTGAACCGGTGGTCCTGACAAACGCCAGCAGTTCCGGCACCAGGTAGATCATCAGAAAAACCATCACGGCGCTGATAATTGCGCCGCTGAAGGCCGGGATCATGATCAGTTTCCTGACCATGGACGCCTGTTCGTCCTGCCATTTCAGGTCGGCTCCCAGCTTCTCGAGTATGCCGTTGAGATTGCCGGTCTGTTCCCCGGCCCGGACCAGGTTTATGAAGACTTCACTGAAAACGCCCGGAAACCCGCACATGGCTTCCGACAAGGTGCTGCCTCCCTCAATCGCTTCCAACAATGAGGCACAGACCTCCCGCAACCGGGGATTGTCCGCGCTATCGCGCAAATCCTGCAGACTCTCAACCACAGGCACGCCGGCGCGCAAGGTTTGCTCCAGGTGGAAACAGAATACGATCAGGTCGCGCCGTTTTACCCGGCGCACTGCTGTCGGCATGCCGTCCGGCCGGGCTGTCCTGTAGCTGACCAGTTCCAGCCCCATCCTGCGCAGCCGTATCTCCAGGTCGGCGCCGTTGGCGGCGCTGGTTTTGCCTTTTCTGATACGGCCCTCGGCATCGACCCCCTTGTAGCGGTAAACGGTCATGGATAGTTCTGTCCCAGGCTGTTGCCGAGGTCCACCACGCGGGCAACTTCGGCAAGACTGGTCTTTCCTTCGATGACACTGCTTTTACCGGATTCGGCCAACGGCCTGAAGCCCTTCGCCACGGCCATACCATGCAGTTCCCGGGACGTTCCGCACCGCGCGATCAATTCGTCCATGTCCGGGTCAAACGGCAGTATCTCCATCAATGCCATGCGGCCGCGGTAGCCCTGGCCTGCGCAGGCCGGACACCCGAGCGGGCGGTATGCAGGCAGACGTTCGTCCGTGTCCCGTATTTTATTAAAAGGATTGGGGCCGGTCACGACCGCCGGTTCTTTGCAATCACTGAACAAGGGGACGGATTTGAAATCCGTCCCCGGTGGTATGCGCTTCATTTCGGCCGGTTCCTTGCAATCGTCACAAAGCCTGCGTACGAGTCTCTGCGCTATCACGCCGATAATGTTTCCGGCCAGTATCTCGGGTCTCACGCCTATGTCCACCAGGCGCGGGATCGCGCCTACTGCAGAATTGGAATGCAGGGTGGCAAACACCTGGTGGCCGGTCATGGCGGCGCGTACGGCCATGGCTGCGGTGTCTTCGTCGCGGATTTCTCCCACCAGGATAATATCCGGGTCCTGCCGTAATATCGAGCGGATGCCGTCGGCGAAACCGAGCCTGGCCGCGGCATTGGCCGAAGTCTGCCTGATCATGGAAGTGGGGTATTCGACAGGGTCTTCCAGGGTCATGATATTGACGGATTCTCTGTTCAGGTACTGGAGAATCGAGTACAGGGTGGTGGTCTTGCCGCTGCCGGTAGGGCCGGTAACCAGGATCAGGCCTTCCGGACGCTCAACCATGCGCTTCAGCGCAGCCAGGTCCGTCTCTCCCAGGCCCAGTCGGTCCAGGGCAACGATGCCTTTTTGCCGGTCCAGTACCCGCAGGACTATATTCTCCCCGTGCAGTGTAGGTAGCGTGGACACACGGAAATCCACCTGCCGTCCCGACATGGTCAGGGAAATGCGGCCGTCCTGCGGCAAACGGGATTCGGCTATGTCCAGCCCCGCCATCACCTTCACCCGCACGGCAAGCGCCGACCAGTAGTTCTTATGCAGGCTGCGTACCTGCCTCAGCACACCGTCGATGCGGTAACGAAAGCGCAGGAAGCCCTGCTCCGGTTCAAAGTGGATATCCGAGGCGCCGCGTTTCACCGCGTCGGACAGCAGGGCATTGACCAGCCGGACTACCGGCTGGCTGTATTCATTGCTCTGCGCCGCCAGGCTCCGGTAGTCGAGCTCGCCCGTTTCTATTTCATTCAGGATACCGTCGACGGACAGTTCATAACCGTAGAAGCGATCAATGGAATTTTCGATGTCAGCCTCAGCGGCAAGCACCGGCACGACTTCCGCCGCGCCTCCCAGGTGGGCGCTGACCCGGTCCAGGGCAACAATATCGAAGGTATCCGCCAGCGCCACTTTAAGCACCCTGCGCAGCGCGTCATAGCTGACGGGCACGACCCGCAGACGCCTGGCCATTTCCTCAGGGAGCATGGCGATGGCTTCACTGTCGGCTACGATGGATTGCAGGTTGACACGCTGCTGTCCGAACGCGCCACCGATGACGTCGTGGATGATGGCCTCGGTCACGAATCCCAGGCGCACCAGGATCCGGGCGGGCTGATCCCGGCTGTTGTTCTGCTCCACCAGGGCAATTTCAAGCTGGTCGGGGGTAATGATCCCCCTGTTGACGAGTATTTCGCACAGGGCCTGCCCGGTTATGGCATTGGGTTGGGTATGGCGCGGGGCAGACATGGTTATTGCTGTCTCAGCGCCAGAATGCGCCTTATGACCGGCCGGATGTCCAGGTTTGAGTCGCCCTGCTCCACCAGTTTGAGAGTAACGCGATAGTATTCAAGCGCCTCCTCCCTCTGTCCCATCCGATCCAGACTGATGGCGAGGTTAACCGCGTAAACCGGGTTGGCCGGGTCAATCCGGTGAGCGTAGGAGAATGCCCGGCGCGCCTCCGGCCAGCGCGCCTGCGCAGCCTGGAGCCGGCCCAGGACAACGTGCAGATACGGTTCATCCGGCTGCTTCGACAAAAACTCCCTTATAACAGCTTCCCCCTGCCGATCCTCCTGCAGGCCGATCAGCGCGGCTCTCGACAGGACGTCCTGCGGAAACGCACGCAGGATGCGCCGGTACATGCTCACGGCAGATTTCACATCGCCTTCCACGAACGCGCAGGCCGCCAGACCCAGCATGGCGTCGCGGTTGTCCGGATAGGCCTGCAGCACCTCCGCATATCCGGCCCTGGCAGCGCCCGTATTGCCGGCCTGGTAGGCCCGGTAGGCCGCGTGCAGCCGGTTTTCCTGGCTGTCATCGACTTCCGTGCGTATGACCTTGATCGGGCCGGAAACCGGCTCGGCCAGAACGGGATGAACTATCGTGAAAGACACCCCAACAAAGCATGCGAGCGCTGCTGACAAGAAGTGAAGCTTGTTTCTCCGGGGACGGATTTCAAATCCGTCCCCTTTTGTTTCCGGTATTCTGCGCGGGTCAGTCATTGTCTTCTCCGGGAAAGAACTGCCTGTAGGAACTGAAATCACCGTCCAGGCTGGGGTTGCGGACGATCAGCGGGCGCAGGAATATGACCAGTTCGGTCTTCTCATATTCGCGCAAGGCCATTTTGAAGGCATTCCCCAGCAGCGGGACCCGGGACAAGCCCGGAATGGCATTGTCGTTACTGCGATTGTCGTCCTGCATCAAACCGCCCATGACCGCGATCTCGCCGTTCTGCAGCTGCAACATGGATTCCATCTCGCGCACACGGATCTCGGGCACCGGGCTGGTGATCGACAGGGCCGGGTTCGGGTCGTTGACGAAGCGGTTGATGCGGGAAATGCTCGGCCTGATATTCAATATGATGGAATCGTTGGCCTTGATATGCGGGGTTATCGTCATCACGATGCCCACCGGCACGGTTTTTACGACGGTCTCGAAGGTATTGGCCGCCACGCCCTGGGTCACGTTGCTTTCCTGCTCCACCTCGAAATAGACCACGTTATCCACCACCTTGAGGATGGCGGACTGGTTGTTCAGGGCCATGATCTGGGGGCTCGACAACACCCGCACGTCGCCGAACTCCTCCAGCAGTTCGACCGCGGCGCTGAGCACCCGGTCCCGTTCCGGGTCGGAATCGTCATAACTCAGGGAAAACAGGGACGCGGCATTAACGGGGTTGGCCGTGATCGTCTTCGTCATCAGGTTGAAACCGGCAAGACCGGACTCGTTAAGCACCTGCCAGTCGATACCGGCCTGGAACTGGTCGGTCAGGCTCACCTCGACGATGGTTGCCTGTATCAGCACCTGGCGGTTGGCGTTGGTGAGCGTCTCGCCGATCAGTTTGCGCAGCAGTTGATGTTGGGCTTCGGTTGCCTTGACGGTCAGCACGCCCGATTCCGGGTGGGGGATGACGGTATTACCGGCTGCCGCCTCGCCCTCGGATTCCAGGATGGCGCTGACGTTCGCTACCAGGTTGGTCCAGAAATGGTTGGACATCGTACTGCCGATGGTGGTGGTCGAATTATTGCTTCCGCCGCCGCCTTCCGTATCGCTACCAGTGCCGGCGATCTGCGTCCCGACCTGCACCACGTGCGACGTATCCCGGGCCATGTTCAGGTAATCGATCCGGTAGGTGCGAAAATACGGTTCGTCCGGTGAGATGAACACGTTGTCATCCTCCATGACATAACGCAGCGCTGACTGCCTGGCTATGCGCTGCAACAGTTGCGGCAGGGTCTGTTCCACTGCGTTCATGGTCACCAGGCCGCTGATGCCCGGGGCGATATCGATGTTCACCTGCGCATCCCGCGCCAGGGCAAACAGCAACTCCTTTACGGGCACTTCATTGACGACCACCGTGTACCGGTCTTCGTGCTGCAGGGGCGCAGGTTCGGGAACGGGCGGAGGCTGCCGGACAATTTCGGGAATAGCGCCGGACGGGCCGGTTTTGGCTGCAACGTCAAGATGCCCTGCCGAAGGCGGCGGCGGTTCAGGCGTGAATTTCGCGCACGAAGCAAGGAAGGTGGTTAAAACAACCAGCCGGATCCAATGTGGCAATCCCGTAAGGCCCATGATGCTCCTTTAAATTCCTGCATCTCC
>JAJDUB010000072.1 GCA_022826885.1 Gammaproteobacteria bacterium | reverse complement strand
TGATCTCCGCTGATGCACCCAGTGGCAAAGGATCCATTTCGGCAATCAGCGGATCAAAATCTTCCCAATCTCCATCATGTAAAGCTTGTCGAATCTGCTCAAACATATTATTCACCAATAAAGATCAATTTATTAATTATTATTTGGGCTTATAATAGGCCCAATAAGCACATAGTGCCCCTATTCGATGGATATGTCAATTTTTACCTGAATAGATAAAAGATTGTGGATTGAACAACAAAATATGCCTGTCTCCCTAGTGAACTAAACAAAAGGGAATCGATTCAAACACACATCGATATTGCGCTGTTCTGAATACACCAGTATCCGCTTACTTAAGACGAAACCAGTCAGCAAGATAAAAATACTATGTGGCTATAAGATGTGGAAAATTTAATGTGTGGATAGTCCTGAATTACCACAGTCCGGCAGACGGAAATAATTTACCTGAATCCCACTTTCTGAGCCAGCTAACGGGTTTGCTACTGAAATAGACACCCTGGACCAGCCATTCATGGAGTGATACATTGATATGAATAAGTATTAGTCTGGTAATCCTTTTTTACCCGAAATTTTTGAACACCTATAGCTGTTTAGGGCGGATTTCGGGTAAACGATCAATCTATCTTTCATTTTCGACCTGAATGTGTAATTTATTATTACAACTTATTTCTTTACAGTTTATACAAATAATGCACATTTTCGAGGTTGTGATAATGGGGCGTTATCACAACCTGTACATTTTGGTTGTCACCAAGTGAAAATCATTACGTCAAAGTGTTGATTTTTTTATGTCGTGAATCTGGCTTTGCGCCTGATGATAGAATTGGGTATGTAGATGAATAGTCTTGATAACGCCAGGCATGGAAACTAGGGATGGACACACTTGGGGTGTAGCTCCCCTGCTATTCGCAAGGAGGTATTTGATGGGTACAGAAAAATAACCTACAGCCTCAGAGGAACACGCGACAATGACACACACGCTTGAGGTCGCCGAGAAGACGATACGTCTAATCAAAGAAAAAATCGTATTTAAAACTACACAGAAAATCACTTGTATCGATATCACGCCCACCATGCTAGAGGACCTCGTGAATAATATTGCCGCGGACATTGACGGCGACGAGCAAATCGCGATACTACTCAGCCAGCATGTCACAGCAGACATGCCGGTTGTCGTCATGGATATCTTGGCTGAGGATATAGCTGAACGCATCAGTACCGACATCGCGGCTGACATCATACAAACCATTTCAACCTAGTCTGACTATTCAACAAATCACTGACGTTGTCTCCCCTGCCCGTGAACAACGAGGTTACACAACGGCTGAAAACAAAAAGTAAGACTTCAGATGATCGTGAATTCGAGATTTCCGATATTTTATTTTACTGCTGTAAAATTACGTTATAAAAAACGTATGGAAACAATACAATTGAAAATATAATGTTTTTAAATTCAATAGGATAAAAAATAGTATCGAATCCGTCATCCGGCAGATTTTTCCTTCGTTGGCGCATGAATCACCAACTGTTGCTCAGGAGCCGAGGATTAAAGGATACAAACTCGAATCCATGGGATCGCCTTCCCTTAGTTCCTCACAATGCAGGGGTTGACTGGTCCCCATGCGTGGATCATAGGTCGCGTCGTCGCCGGTATAGCGTACCGTGTATCCCCGCCGGCGCCGGTCATGTGACTGGTTACCACCAGCCCCATGTAGTGTCATGCCGTTAAACACGTATACATCACCCGGTTCCAGGTCCCAGGAAATAATATCGTAATTGTCCCGCTCGGCTTCTATTTCGGGGATGTCTTCATAATCAGGATTTTTTTCATAAGCGCTGATGGCTTCAGTTTTGCCAAAAGGTTCCGGTTGGAACCACCTGTCCCACAGGTGAGAGCCGCGGACGAATTCCAGCCTGCCGTTTTCATCTGTTGTTTTATCGAGTGCAATCCAGATGGATAAGACCTGCCTGCCTTTCACCGGCCAGTAAGGTTGGTCGTTGTGCCAACGGGTGCGTTGACTCATGCGCGATTCCTTTACGAATAACTGGTCATAATGCAGGTTGATCTTTGTCGAACCAAAGATTTCCCGGGCGACATGGGGCAGGTGGGACTCAAGACAGATATCCCTGAATACAGAATGAGTTTGCCAAAGCCGCAGGTTTCCATGGAACAGGCCTTCATCTGAATCATAACCATGATAAAAAGGTCCCGGCGAGCGTATATCGTCTTCAACAGCCCCGCCGAGGCGCTCAAGCCAGTCCGTATCGAGCAATCCGCGCAGGGCCACTGCACCATCATTGTTGTAGGCGTCAATTTCAGCCTGGCTGACAAATTCCAGTTTTTTCATCATTATAATTACCTGCCTTATAGTTATAATACAACTTCGAATCCGTCATCCGGCATTTTTTTCTGATTGTTATTGTATTAACTTGTTCCGGACTATCCGCAGGAGTTACCCATGAGTGATGTTTACCACGAAAGAAGCTACGGCGAAATCGATGTCGGATTCGGAGAGAAGATCGGGATCCTGGTTGTCGATTTCCAGCTTGGTTTCACCGATGCGCGGTTCCGCATGGGCGGCAGCGCCCATGTTGATCGCGCGCTGACGAATACCCTGCGCCTGCTAGAGGCGGCGCGCGCAAGCAACGCGCCCGTGGCCAACTGTTATATCGCCTACGGCAATGATGAAGAGTGCCCGCACTGGAAAGTCGGCGCGGTAAAGACCGACCTGCGGCGCGGCGGCGAGGGGGTTGAACTCGACCCCAGGATTGTCGATCATTCCTACGACTACGTGTTTGAAAAATGGGGCGCATCGGCGTTTTTCATGACGCCCCTGTCCAGCTTTTTTACCCGCCACCAGGTCGATACCGTGGCCGTCACCGGCTGCGTCACCAGCGGCTGCGTACGCGCCTCCGTGGTCGATGCCTTCCAGTTCGGGTTCCGCGCGCTGCTGGTGGAGGACTGTTGCGGCGACCAGGAGGAAGGGCCGCATAACGATACGTTGCGGGACGTCGGCCGGCGCTATGCCGATATCGTCAACTCCGACGAGGTAATCCGGCAACTGGAGCTTAACGGCCGGGGCGCAAACTAATCCAGGCGCTGCAACAACTCGTCGTAACGTTCGAGTACCTGCCCTGCGTGCTGTCTTAACGCGGGGAGCTGCGCGTTCCAGGCCGGTTCCAGCAGGTCCGCCGTATCCCATCGCTCCAGATCATCATACGCATCAGGCAAGGCGTTCAGCAGTGTTTCTATCCTGTTCCTGTACTTCTCCACCAGCGCCGGCACGGCTGCCGTGTTCCAGAAATCCTCCACCCCACCCACACTCACGTAGACCGGGGCGCTGTGGGCCAGGCCGCCGTTTTTCCCATACGCCCGCAGGGCGATCCAGCAACTCTCGGCTGCCGTCAGGCTGTGGTTCAGCGTCAGGCTTTCGCTACCCTTCTCCGATTCCGCCGTTGCCGCTACGTCTCCATGGACCACCAGTTCGACCCGGTCCAGGCTGTCGATGTCGGGATTGACCTGAGCGCGGGCCGAGATGTTCAGTGTCTCGCCCTTCTCCGCCGCGACCGTGTCGCCAATCGTTCCGTCTGCAACTTCGAGACTGAGTATGGGCCCGTTGGTCACGAAAGTCCGCCCCTGTCTCAACCCCTCGAACCAGGCCTGTGGTGAAAACGGGCCGTCGATACGGACGTAGGAACGTTCCGTCCCCGGCAGGTTGATATAGGGGAAATCCGACCCTGCAATGGGCGCGAGCCGGAAGCCCAGGTTCCAGAAATCGTAGAGAAACTCCGTATCTATCATGCTGAACTGAAGCACCTCGAGAAAGTCCACCAGCCCCATGGGCACGTCCAGCGCAAGCCCCCGTGACACGTGAAAGGCATCGATGATGGCATGGGCATATCCGAACAGCCCGCCGTCGGCCTGCACCGCCATTGCCGTGTCATGGTAAAGGAAGAAATCAACCGGATCGTGATAGCGGCTGATGTTCAGGCTGATGGTGTGGCCGCGATGGCCGGTGCGCGGCGACTCTTGGCCCGACACCAGGGCGTGATTGTCCCGCAAGTAGTGCCCGTCTTCTCCGAAGGCATACTGGGGGAAGTGATAACGGGCAAGATTGCCCATCTGCAACAGGTTGGCGACATGGATATCCTCGGCGCTGAGCAGGCTGTGTATGGCGGGATTGGCGTTCCTGGTACGTTCAATATGGATATGGGCATCACCGGAGTACCAGCCCTGTTTCGGCATATCGATCCAGCGTTGCAGCGCCACCTCCACCCGGGTGTGCCCATGCGCAACGATCTCGACTTCCTGTGTATGGATACGAAACTCAGGACCCCTGCCAACCACGAGTTGGTAACGACCCGCCGGTACCTGCGCCTCGTACTCGCCGTCGACGTAGAACGCGTACCCTTTCCCGGCAGGCCAGAACTCGAACCCGCGCCGTACCGGCACCTGCCTGGTACGGTCCGTGAAACGCGGCACCACGAGAGCCTGTTCGCCGGGGGCAGGCATGCGTCCCTGCGCATCATACAGGCCGACCCTAGCGGGGACAGCGTCTCCTCTTGTGCCATCACGGACATGCAGGCTCAATGTCCCGGCGAGGGCGTGATCGGCCTCCTGCCGGCCTTCCTTCACGATCCTCATATCGCATAACACAACTTCATGATCCGCCTGCGCATCATACAAAAGCAACGCGCCAGGGGCGGCGACACCCAGGTCGGTATGACCATGGCAGCGGTTGGCAAGCCCTGCCCTCTCAAGTTCTACGCTTACCCATTGCCAGCGCTCCCCGCCGTCCCGCTCAAGTATGACCGTACTGGCCTGTGGAGAGTCCGACGCATGGTCATAGGAAATGATGAAACCATCCGTCTGGGCGGCGTCGAACAGTAACTCAACAGTCACGGTCTCATCGATATTGAAGGCGAAGCTGTCATCCACATCGAAAATGAAATACGGCCCGACCAGGCAGCGCCTGCCATCCACATCCTGCACCCGGCCGGGCATATTCCAGATTCTAATCAGGGCGCCTGCATGGAAGTCACCGGCCATGGCATATGCGCGCTTTACATTTTCGGCCTGCCAGTCCAGTTCCTGCATGGCCAGGGGGTGTCTCTCATGGGCACGGGTAAACTGCAGCGATGCGAGCGGAAGCACGAATAGCGCCAGGTAAAGGGCAAACAGCCTGATTTGTTTACCCATTATCATCCCGGTCGGCCTCGCGCGGATTAGCTGGCAGTTTAATGATAATGGTGTTACCCCATTATCATTAATAAAATCAAAACTCCAGCCAATACATGCAAACTGCCCAGATAAAACCGCCGCTTCAACCTTCCCTCCCTGGCGGCCTTCAACTCCTCCCCCAGCGTGCCGTAGCGGCTGGGCAGGAACGAGCCGAGGTATTCCTTCAAAAAGTTGCTTGTGCGCATGGTCGGCATCCCCATATCACGCATCAGTTCGTCAACGTAATGTCCTATATAAGGCCCGGTAAACACGCCGTCCTCCAGTTCCGGCACCCGCTCCCTGGCCCAGTTCTCCAGCCGCTCGATCTCCCGGCCCATCTCTTCGGTTGAGGGCAGGCTCATGTTCCCGGTGAACAGCTGCGCCGCCCAGTGCGCGCCGACCTCTGAAGACAGCGGGCAAGTCAAGGTCGGGAAAAACCCGATGAACGCCAGCCTTTGTTGTGCGGGAGGCAGGATGCGCCGGTATAGATGGAAGTGGCCGTTGCTGTAGACCTTCGATCTCAATTCCTCGCTCAGGAACGACATGTCGCGCCGCCATCCCGTGCCCATAATGACCAGGTCCGCCTCTATCTGCGTGCCGTCTTCCAGTTCCACGCCCAGGTCGTAAAACCCCTTGACGCCGGCCCGTACGGCGCTGATGCGGTCGACATTCAGCAGGTCGAAGAAATCGTCCACCTGGCCCACGCTTTCGAAGCCGACCGGCAACTTGTGTTCGGGGGTCATGAGCTTCGGCATGCCCAGGACGCGGGGCACCACGGCGCTCAGAAAGGTCCACCACAGCCACACCAGCGGTTTGCCGGGGCCATGCAACAGCTTTTCGTCCCAGGGGCGCACCGGGTAATTGACGAACATCTCGATGAAGCGCGAGATGAAGCGCAGATCACTGCGGGCGCCGCCGGGCAGGTAGCGCGGCACCATCCAGTGCGGTTTGCGGAACACCAGGGTGGAAGTTTTGCCTTCCCGCGCCGCCCAGGCGGCGCAGTCCAGTGCGGATTTGCCGGCGCCGATGACGACCACGCGCCGGACGTCCGCCACCGCGGGATGGGTCCATTCACTGGAATGGCGCACCAGCCCCCTGTAGTTTTCCCTGCCGGGCAGATCGGGCATCATGGGCGCGGAGAAGGCGCCGGAACAGATGAGAACGTAAGCGAATTCATAGATGTGTTCCCGGCTCTCCTGCTCGTTAACATCGGCTCTCGAACGCACCGTCATGCTGAAGCCCTGCCTGCCGCCGTCATCGGTCTCCTCCAGGCGCACCACCTCGCTGTTGAACCTGATGTGAGGATATAATCCGAAATGGTCCGCATAGGATTCCAGGTGCGCGCGCACCTCCTCCGCGACCGGGTAGCCGCTGGTGGATGCCGGGTAGGGGTAGTCGGTAAGGCTGTAGGTTTCCTTTGCCGTATTCGCCCGCAGGCCGGGGTAGGCCCGTGACAAGGCCCACACGCCACCCAGGTCGGGTTCCTTTTCGAACACCTGTACGTCGAACCCGTTTTCCAGGAATATCTTGGCCGTCACCAGGCCGGCAATACCGGCGCCGATGATGCCGACCCGCTGCGCCTGGTCCCCGCCTTCTGCGCGGCTTCCGGTAGTCGCGGAAATTACGTCTGTATTATCACTCACGTGCTCTCCCCTGTCTGTGGTGGTTCATAAATCATAATCCAATTTACCAGTTTCGTTGGGTTTTATCATGGGTGTCCCCTTTTAGCCCCTATTTCGTCAACCAGGCGGCAAACCGCTCGTTCATCTCATCCTGGTTGTCCGCCCACCATTCCGGATCCCGGTAGACTGCATTAGTTATGTTCTGCGGTGCGTTGGGCAGGTGCGGTTCCATGTCGATGCCCGTTTCCAGGTGTTTGTCCACCAGCGCCAGGGATGAATGGCGCAGGGGGCCGTAGGATATGTACCTGGTCAGGTTGGCCATGGACTGCGTGCTGGTCGCAAACGCGACAAATTGCCGGGCCAGTTCCAGTCTGGGGGTACCGGCAACGATGACCTTGTAGCCTCTATATTGAACCTGGCCGTCCCAGACGATGGTCAGCGGCTGTTTTTCCAGCGCCCAGGCATTGAAAATACGACCGTTATAGGCTGTACTCATCACGACTTCACCATCGGCCAGCAACTGCGGCGGCTGCGCGCCGGCCTCCCACCAGATCACCTCACTTTTAATCGTATCCAGCTTACGGAAAGCGCGGTCGATGCCTTCCGGGGTTGAGAGGACGTCATATATCCGGTCTGTCGGCACCCCGTCCGCGACCAGGGCAAACTCCAGGTTCACGTTAGGCACCCGGCGCATACCCCTGCGTCCAGGAAAGGTCTCAAGATCGAAGAAATCAGCCATGGTGGCCGGTTTGCGCCCCGGGAATATCGTTTCGTTATAGGCATACACCGTCCCGGCCAGGGTGTTTTCAATGCCGCATTCCATGTCATAGCCGGCGATAAAATCCTCTGATGCCGGCGTACCGTCCGGCGCCGGAGGCAGATTCCCATAGTCCACCGTCTCCAGCAGCCCCTCATCGCAACCCAGCAGGGTGTCCCCGTCTACCATATCGATCACGTCCCAGGTCACGTTACCGGACTCAACCTGTGCCCGGACCTGGGCGAGGCCGCCATTATATTCATCCAGTTTGATTTGAATGCCCGTCTCTTCAACAAAGCGATCGTGATAGGCCTTGACGGAACTCCTGGCATAGGAACCGCCCCAGGACACGACGGTGATGTACTTCTTCTCTTCGGCGCCGACAGGCCCGGCAACAAGGGACAGGACTACGGTCATGCTTGCCAGCAGCAGGGGGAATAGTGTCGGCGGCTTTTTGGGATACACAGTGTTTTACTCCTCCGGTTTGATACATTGAGTGACGAACCTGATGCAGTTTAACGCATCCTTGAGTTTCACCCATAAAATCGCTATATTACCAGTTTGATATTCAGGTTCCCGGATATCATTCGTTGTCATGGGGGCGTACCTGGTTTCGACGAGGGTGCTGAATCCCAAGGGGCATGCCGAGGTGCAGGTAACCTCGTTAATCCATCTGCAAACTTTAATAGTTGACGAAAAGTACAACTACGCTCTGGCCGCTTAGAGCCGGCCAGCCTCTGACTGAAATGTGCTTGTGCTTTCTACTCAGGGGTCACAGACACAAGCTCGCGATGAAGTCCGTCCCGGGCGGATTCGCTAAAGCTTAAGGGAATCGTTGCCTGCGTTCCCCCGCCGTTTCGGGTAACAGGCGATTAAATATAAAGATACGGCTAAGCATGTAGAACCGAAGGTTGATGGCTCGCGGACGCCGGTTCGACTCCGGCCGCCTCCACCAATTCACCATCCGGTAAATCAGGGAATGACTTCCGCCCTGAGGCCGCAACCCGCGGCTCAGATGTACATCATGATGCTGTCCAGCGGGGCGTCTGCGTTGAGCAGGTCCACGCGCTTGGACTTTATTTTCAGGCCCGCATCCGTCCGCACCAGGCGCCAGGTGACGGCGCCGGCATAGGTGTCCTGCTTGCGGTGATGGATGACGGCAATAACTTCGGCCCTGACGATAATGTCGCCGATAGGTCCCGCCGACAAATCGATATCCGGTTCCGACAGGATGCGCACCGACCGCACCTCGTGTTGCATGGACGGCGATAACGGGTTATGCAGGTTGTACCTGCGCATTTCCATCAGGGCGCGGTTGTCGTAGATCAGGGAATCGTGTTGTTCGGGGTCGGTCTGCGACCGTTCCAGCGGCATCCAGTAATAGCCGTCTTCCGTGAACAGGGTGATCCAGGTTTCCAGATCCGCTTCGTTCAGGCAGCGGGTCTCCAGGCGGATCAGGTCCCTGATACCGTTCTGTAATTTGTCGCCCGCCATGTCAGGTTATGTACTCAAGCCAGGCGGCATACTGGTTGCGTAATACCATGTCGCTGGTGCCCGTGGCCCTTACCTTGTCCCCGTCCCGTTGTTCCCTGCCGTAATGGCGGTGCATGTCAATCCATTCAATGGCGCCGGCCTCGGCGCTTTCCTGGATGCGGATATAGCAGTCCAGGTCATCCGGGCCTACCATCGACGCCGGGGAGTTGATCAGGCGGGAATAGCGCAGGGTGCGCTCCAGCATGTTCGGCGGCGCGCCTTTCAGCCTGAAAGTCCAGGACTCGATGATGGTCTCGTTGACCGAGACGGGGATGACCACGCGTACGGACTGGATATTGTCCCGTATCGTGCAGGACGGGTAGATCAGGCCGTTGTGGCGGTTGAACGAGAGGATTTCCTCGGTGCGCTCCCTGCCGTAGGCCTGTTCCATCGCCTCCAGGTAATCGGGATAGACCTGGTAGTGGCTGAAAATGCTTATCCCGCCGCCCATGTAACCGTGCCCGTGCGGCAACCCGACAAATCCCATCTCGTCAAAGAAGTCATAGGAACCGCCGAACGGGGCTATGACTTCCGCTTCCGGCAGCGGGTCATGGTCGGGCGCAAGCTGCTCCTTGTATTGCCTTACCGCATCACTGGTGCCGGCATGGGCCACCATGGGGTGCATGGCGTCATGCAGGTTCTCGGTAAAGAATTTCCAGTTGACCGGGTGGCGGAACCGGTGGCAGGTCTTTCCGGTTACCTCCACGGCGCCTTCCGGCGCCCGGTCCACCATGTTGTCTATAGTCTCGCGCATGTCTCCGAGGAAGTCGGCCAGGTCCGGACCCGTCGCGGACAGGGAAGCAAACACGAAGCCCCGGTATTGCCCGGTCCGGGCTACCCGGGGCATGCCGAAATCGGTTGCGCCGGCGTCAAAGCCCACGTCCCGGTAGCCGGCGGGGCTCGGCTGTGAGCGCAAGGCGCCGTCGGTCCGGTAGGTCCAACCGTGATAGGGGCACTTGAATATTCCGTCGGCGCGGCCGTTGCGGGCCTCGCAGACCTGCGCGCCCCGGTGCCCGCAGCGGTTCACCAGCACGTTGATGTCCCTGCCGTTCATGTCCCTGACCATGATGACGGGGGTCAGGCCGATGGTCGTGGTGAGATAATCTCCGGCGGACCTGACCTGGCTTTCATGGCCGACGTAAATCCAGGCCTGCCCCCAGATCCGCTCCATTTCCAGTTTGAAGATCTCTTCCCTGACGTAGACGTCCCGGTGCACGCGAGCGGGGTCGATAAGGGACTTAAGGGCTTCCGGGTTGTTGTAACTGTAGTTTTGCATAGCTAACTGGATATTGCGAATATACTACCATCTTGGATATTTGGGGTCAGAGTAAAAATTCTAACGAATTTCTTACTCTGA
>JAJDUB010000059.1 GCA_022826885.1 Gammaproteobacteria bacterium | reverse complement strand
TGCTCATGGCTGAAGGCTGGAAGGGGCATGCCCAGTTCGATTTTACCAGCCTCTCCGACCACTGGGGTGAGTCCGACAACATCAATTTCAGCGAACTGGACGGTTACACACTGCTCAATGCGCGGGTCGGCCTGGGTTCCGAAACGGACAACTGGTCTGTCGGCGTCTGGTGCAGGAACCTCACCGATAAGGAATATTTCATTTACGTGAACAACCTGCAGGCATTCGGCTCCATACTCAGGACGCCCGGCATGCCGAGAACCTATGGCGTAGACGTATCACTGCGATTCTGACCCCGATTATTGTCACTAAAGCCCTTATCCGGCATAGTTAAGAAATGTCCAGGGGAAACGGAAGCGTTGCGCAGGCGCCGGCCTATGTCATGCCCGGAGAATTTGAGCCCCATTCATCCTTATGGCTGGGTTGGCCGCGCTTCCAATGGTTCACCGATCCGCGCCTGGACACCCGGCAAACCATCGCCGAGATCCTGCAAACCTTGTCGTTTTATCGGATCAACTCAAACATTTTATGTACGGATGAGGAGGGTATAGCCGCGGCCCGGGACTGGATGCGGCAACATGGCTGGCCGATTACGCCGTACATGAATTTTCTGCCCATACCGCAAATCGATATCTGGATACGTGATTTTGGTCCGATATTTCTGAAAAACCGTAGAACTGGCAGGTTGGCAATCGCGTCATTCGCACAAAACCAGTGGGGATACTCCGATATTGCCGATGACACTTCATTAAGGATGGCGGAATTACCCGGTTCGATTGCCAGGTTCCTCGGTATAAATACTGTTCTGCGTACCGGGGTAATCAGTGAAGGTGGCGGCCGGATCCATAATGGTAAAGGCGTCCTGCTTGTTAACCGAGCATTGGAACTCCGGCGCAATCCTGAGAAGATGGAAGCAGAGCTGGAAGCCGCTTACAAAACCGTATTGGGCGCCATCCGAATCATCTGGTTGAACGACGGCCTGCTCGAGGATTTACAATCGGACAACGGACCTGTACCGTATGCAAACGCCGACGGCAAGACACGTTACTTGTATGGCCCCCAGACAACGGGCGGTCACCTGGATGAACTCTGCCAGTTCGCAGGTTCCAACCGGATAATCCTGGCCCAGGTAAGCGAGCAGGAAGCGTCCGCGGATCCGGTCGCTGCCATCAACTACCAGCGCCTTGAGGAGGCATATCGAATTCTGTCCGGAGCGGGTGATGTGAACGGCAGGCCGTTTGAGATTATCCGCATCCCGGTTCCTGATATCGAGTTTATGCTTGTTCAACCCGATGAGCCGATGTACAGGGATTTCCTGGCAACCCTGGCTTATCCGGACAGCGCGCCGGCATTTCCCACGGGAGAGCCGGTGCATATCGTCAAGGCCTCGAGCTATGCTAACTACCTTGTTACCAACGGGTTGGTGATCGCCCCCAGGTATGGAGATCGGGCTAAAGATGATACAGCTGCAACGGTGCTTAAAACTGCTTATCCCGGTCGTGACGTAGTACAGATAGACCCGACTCCACTGAATTATGCGGGTGGCGGAATTCACTGCCTGATACAACAGCAGCCGGCCGGCATCTGTTGATGACATTGGCGGTAGATTAAATGGCGGGTTAATTGATCCGGGAGTGTTATGGCCGAGTACGGAATCATTTGCCTTATCCCCACCCTGGTGGTGCTGGTGCTGGCAGTTATTTCAAGACGCACCATAGAGCCTCTCATTGCCGGTTCTCTTGTCGGATTGCTGATCCTGGCGCCGTCCGACCTGTTGAACAATTTTACCGGCGTAATGTTGTCAGTGATGGGCGATGAGACCATAGGCTGGATCATCATGGTATGCGGACTTATGGGGAGTCTGATCGCATTGCTGGCGGGCATCGGGGGCGCGGCTGCGTTCGGCAGACTGGTGGAGGGCAGGGTCAAAACCCGGGCAGGCGCGTTGATTACCGCCTGGTTGCTGGGCCTGGCGATATTCATTGATGACTACCTGAATGCCCTGACCATCAGTTCGTCGATGAAAAAGGTAACGGACAAATTCGGCGTTTCCCGGGAAATGCTGGCCTACGTGGTGGATTCAACCGCCGCGCCCATCTGTGTGCTGGTACCCCTGTCAACGTGGGCCGTATACTTTGCTGCATTGCTGGAGGAAAATACGGGGGCCGGCACCGGGGAAGGACTTCTGCTTTACATGGAAGCGATTCCCTATATGTTTTATGCCTGGGCTGCGGTAGTAATCGTCCCCCTGGTTATCCTGAAAAAAATCCCCCATCTTGGCGCAATGGCAAGGGCAGAAAATGAGAACGCCCGCAAGTATCAGATGAAGCCGGTTGAGGAGCAAAGCGGCTTCGCAGATGACGCGGATAATGGAAATAAAGGCAGGGCGGGGTTGAACTTTTTCGTCCCCATTCTCTCACTGATCTTCTTTACCTGGTACCTGGGGGTCGATATTCTGAATGGAGTCATCGTCGCCCTCAGCATCACCATTGTCTCCGTCCTTGTTCAACGGTTATTGCCGCCGGCGCGGATTTTCGATACCATGCTTGAGGGTTTCAAGTCGATGCTGCTTCCCCTGGGAACGGTAGTGGCCGGTTTCATGCTCAAGGAGGTCAATGACCAACTGGGACTGGCTTCCTACGTGATAGGCATCGTTGAACCCATCATGACGCCGCTGTTATTACCCCTGGTTACTTTCATCACCATGGCCTTGATAGCTTTTGCAACAGGGTCATTCTGGGGCATATTTGCCGTAGCCATGCCTATCGTCATACCGCTTGCGGTGAGTGTTGAAGCAGACATGGCATTGGTGATCGGTGCATTGATCTCAGCCAGCGCGTTCGGCAGCCATACTTGCTTTTATGGCGATTCAACGGTGCTCTCCGCGCACGGCAGTGGTTGCGGTGTCATCGAGCATGCACTTACGCAACTGCCGTATGCAGCACTGGCGGCTGCCGTTGCTTCGATCGCATTCCTGATTGCCGCATTTTAAAATATGCCGGCAGTCAAATATCTGTGATAGACTTCAGAGGCCGATGTCGAAAGACCGTAACATAACCAGGAACATATCGAAGCGGGAACGGGCCTTTATCGGCGGCAACATCCTGTCCTTTCTTTCCGGGTTATCCGTCGGCCTGCTGGTCGCTTTCATCGTTTTTCTCCGCTACCAGGTTGTTGAGCCTGGTTCGGCCGGTGAACCGGCCGCTCCTGCAATAGACAGCCAGGCGCAAACCGAACGGGATAAACCGGATGTCAAATTCACTTTCTATGACACGTTGCGTGACAAGAAAGTCAATATTTCCGAATGGATGGCCGGTGACAGGGACGCCCGTGAAGAACCGGATGACAAGGCCGCGGATCAGGTTCAGGCAGGTGAGGAGAGCAGGGAAAGCGTTGCTGAACAGGAACAGTACGCGGCCCTTGACCGGGACGCGGAAGATGATGTAACCGGCTACGTCCTCCAGGTCGGTTCTTTCAGGGATTTCAGTTCGGCGGACCAGGTCAAGGCGCAACTGGCGTTACTGGGTATCTTTGCCGATATCCAGCGGGTCATGCTCAATGAGCAGGACATCCGTCACCGGGTTCGCCTGGGGCCTTATACCAGCGTTGACGAGATGCGGGACGTGCGCCGGAGATTGAGAGACAACAACATAGAATTCATGTTGATCGAATTGCGTTAGGAAGAATCTACAACATATCCTGGGGATCTATATCCAGAAACCACCTCGTGCGCTTCGCCCCGGGCATTGCTTCCAATGATCGGCACCATGGGGTCAGCGCCCTCCTTAGGGTATTCCTGTTGCCGGACTGGATCAGCAGTTGGCTGCGATAACGCCCTCTTCTCTTCTCAATGGGCGCGGCGACGGGACCGAAGATATTCAGGGCGCTGGTTTCATTCAGATGATCGCGCGCCTCGCGCAGGAATTTTTCTGTTGTTTCACGACTGGTAGCTTCGGCGCCCAGTAACGCGAGATGCGCATAGGGAGGCAGGTGCGCGTTCCTTCTCTCACTGAGCAGCAGGCCGGCGAACCCGGCGTAACCCCGTGTTACCAGGGTCTGCAGTAACGGATGTCCGGGGAAATGGGTCTGTATGAACACTGCGCCGGGCCTGTCCTCGCGTCCGGCCCGCCCGCTCACTTGAACGATAAGTTGAGCCATGCGTTCACTGGCGCGGAAGTCGGTGCTAAGCAGACCCGCGTCAGCATCGATGATGCCCACCAGGGTCAAGCGCGGAAAATGGTGGCCCTTGGCGAGCATCTGGGTGCCGATCAGTATGTCGGCATCGCCTGTCGTAATCTCCCTTATCATCTTCTCCATGGATCCCTTGCGCCGGGTGCTGTCACGGTCTATTCGCAGTATGCTTGCGCCCGGGAAATGTTCGGCCAGGGTACGGTCCAGGCGCTGGGTGCCATGACCCACTTCGATCAGTTCGTCCTGGTTACAGTCCGGACATTTCGTGGGCAGACTCCTGCGGGAGTCGCAGTGGTGGCAGATAAGACACTGTTTATCTTTGTGGAAAGTCATCTTTGCGCTGCAGCGGCTGCACTCGGCATACCAGCCACAGCTATGGCACAGAATGACCGGCGCATAACCTCTCCTGTTCAGGAACAACAGCGCCTGGTTGTTCCGGTCCAGGGTGGAGGAAATCTCGTTCAGCAGGGTTTTCGATACCGCGCCGGAGAGGGTTTCATTCCGGAGGTTGATAACGTGAATTTCCGGCGATTTCGCTCCGGATGCCCGCGCCGGCAGGTTTTGTTGCGTGTACTTCCTGGTTTTCACGTTTTTCAAGGTCTCGAGAGAGGGCGTGGCTGAACCCAGCACGACCGGTACGCCGTCGAACTTGCCCCGTACTATCGCGATGTCCCTGGCTGAATAACGGAATCCGCTGTCCTGTTTGTAGGAGGGATCGTGTTCTTCGTCGACGACGTACAGCCCCGGTGATTTGAGCGGTGTCCAGATCGCAGACCGGGTTCCGATCATCACCGGCGCAGCGCCGTTTTTTGCCGCCTGCCAGTTGCGCAGGCGTTCCGTCTCGCTCAGCGCGGAATGCTGGACCCGGATATCTACCGGCAATCGCTGCCGGAGCCGGTCGATGAACTGCGTGGTCAGGCCGATTTCAGGCACCAGGATCAATGCCTGCCTGTTCTGCGCTATTACGCGTTTCACCGCTTCTATATAAACTTCCGTCTTGCCGCTGCCCGTTACTCCCCGCAACAAGTGCACGCCGTGCACGTCCGTATTTGCCGTGATTGCGTCAATCGCCTGGATTTGTTGCGTGTTCAGGTCAAAATCCCTGTTTTCAATCACGTTTTCCGTGGGCGCCGTCTGCGCCTCCCGGTCCTGTCCGGGCAGCGCCTTTCCCTGGCGCAACAACGCCGGCAGGGCGCTGAACAGCGCTTCGCCGACAGGATAATGGTAATAGTCGGCGGCCCAGCACAGAAACTCAAAGTGGCGTTGTGAAAAAAGAGGTTCGTAGTCTATGACGTTGCCGAGGGATTTAAGCTGGTCGGGTTGGAGCGTCGTCCGGTCGGAGACCGCCAGCGCCATGCCGACCTGCTCCTTGCGGCGCCCGAAAGGCACGCTTACCCGCATGCCCGGCAGAAACTCGATATGGCTGAACGGATCGCCGATGACATAGGCGTAATGTCTGCGCAACGGTACCGGCAGCGCAACCTGTAAATATCGTTTATTCACAGGTCAAAAGATCCGGCTGGGCGCTTCGCTTGATTCCGAGGTGGTATCGTAGGGAATAATGAGCCTGCTGCACTCAACGGCATCAGGCACGCGGTCGGCCTTGAAGACTTCAAATACCGCGTTGCCGTCACCGGTCTTTACCGGGCAACCGGTTTCCCGGTTGATCCTGATGGTAACAATATCAGCCGGCCGCGCCACCGGGTTAACCGGCATATCCTTCAGGGCGGCGCGCATATATTCTATCCATATCGACAAGGCGGTTCTGCTGCCTGTCTCGCCCTGGCCCATGGGGCTGAAGTCATCGAACCCTACCCAGGCGACAGCCACCATGGACGGATTGAAGCCGGCAAACCAGGCGTCGCGTTGCTCATTGGTGGTGCCTGTCTTCCCGGAGAGGTCATCCCTTTTCAATTCCCTGAAGGCCCTGGCGCCGGTGCCGCGCCGGACGACGTCCCTGGTCAGGTCATTCATGATCCAGATGTTTTGCGGGTTTACCACGCGTTCGGCAATTTTTTGCTCGACCTGGACTGTTTCCGGGGGGTCTTGTCCGGGATCTTCCGCTTCCAGGGTTTCCACTGCCGCGGTTTCCCCTGGTTGGGGACGGAATTCAATTCCGTCCCCGGCCGCCTCCTGGCAATCGGGACAAACGGTAACAGGATGCGCCTGGAATAGCAGGTCTCCCGTATAGGTCTCTATGCGCTCGATGAAAAACGGTTCCACGCGGTAACCGCCGTTGGCGAAAACCGTATAAGAATCGGCAAGCTGCCAGGGGGTGACTGAACCGGTGCCCAGCGCCAGGGAAAGATTTTTGGGCAACCGGCCGGTATCAAAACCGAATTTTGCGGCGTGCCTGATCGTATTGCGGACTCCTACGGCGTGCAGTAACCGGATCGATACAAGGTTTCTTGAACGGCGCAGGGCTTCTCTCAACCGGGTGGGGCCGAACGACCTGCCGCTGTAATTTTCCGGGCGCCACTGGTCTTCAATACTCGGATCATCATAGACGATGGGGGCGTCATTGATGATGCTGGCCGTGGTGAAGCCGTTTTCCAGGGCAGCCGAGTATATGAAGGGTTTGAAACTCGAACCGGGCTGGCGTTCAGCCTGGGTGATGCGATTGAACTTGCTGCGATAAAAATCAAAGCCGCCGACCAGGGCCAGGGTCGCGCCGTTATGCGTATCCAGTGATACCAGGCCACCTTCTATGCTGGGTATCTGCGCCAGGCGCCACCTTGCCCCGGCATCCTTCCTTACCCTGACGAGATCTCCGACCCTGACTATTTCACCGGTATTTCTGGGCGCAGGACCCCGTACGTTCTCATTAATATAGCTGCGCGCCCAACCCAGGCTGTTCCAGTCCAGCTCGATTGAACCAAGGCCGAAGAGCCAGGCTGTCGCGGAGAAACCGCGCACCCCGGTAATCAACGCCGGCTGCAGGTTGCCGATGACGGAATACGGCTCCAGCAGTTCGTCCCATTTTTCCTCGGCGTCACCATGTTCCAACTCAAAATGGTCTTCGGGACCTCGATATCCGTGCCGTTCATCGTATTGCAGCAATGCCAGGTTCAGGGAGCCGTTTGCAGCGAGTTGAAGAGCATCGCGTATTGTTGTGGTGACGACATAACCGGCGCTGTAGGATTCCTCGCCGTACTCGTCCACCATGTGTTTACGCACCATCTCGGCGACATAAGGCGCTTCAAGATCGATGCTCGGACTGTGCAGCGATGCAGTGACGGGCGCGCTGTCAGCCTCGTGGAAACGCCGGCGATCAATGTAACCGAGTTCCAGCATACGCCTTAACACGTACGCCCTGCGATTAACTGCCTGTTCAGGACTGGTCACCGGATTAGTCCGGGAAGGTGCCTTGGGCAACCCTGCCAGCATGGCATGTTGCGCCAGGTCAAGGTCCGCCACATCAGCGCCGTAATAGACCTGGGCTGCGGCGCCAACCCCGTAGGCGCGCTGGCCCAGGTAGATTTTATTCAGGTAAAGCTCAAGGATTTCGTTCTTGGTCAGTTCTCTTTCGATCTTGATCGCCAGGAAAATTTCATTCAGTTTTCTCATATAGGTTTTTTCCCGCGACAGGAAAAAATTGCGCGCCACCTGCATGGTGATGGTGCTGCCGCCCTGTTTTTTCTCCCCGGTCCTGGCCAGGGAGATAGCGGCGCGCACCAGTCCCTGCCAGTCAACTCCGGGATGGTCGAAGAAGCGGTCGTCTTCCGCGGCAATAAAGGCCTGTATCAACTGCTCCGGTGTTTCGTCGATGGTAATCGGCGCGCGCCGCTTTTCACCGAATTCCCCAATCAGCGAACCGTCCTGGCTGTAGACGCGCAAGGGAACCTGCATGCGCACATCGCGCAGCACTTCGATATCCGGCAGGTTGGAAACGATAAGATAGACCGCGGCGCCGGCGGCTATGATAAATACCACCGCCAGTGCTTTGAATAAGGACATGGCCCGCATGATAAGTAGTGTAATAGATTTATTACCGGTACATAATACCGTTTTAAACAGCGTGCGCCCTGACCCGGATGAAAACGAACAATACCGGTAATATCTTTCTCGTCGGCTTGATGGGCGCCGGCAAATCTACCATAGGCAGGCAACTGGCGCGGGAACTGGGCAAGCAATTCAGGGATTCCGACAGTGAAATAGAAAAAAGGACAGGCGTGAGCATAGACGTGATATTTGACATAGAAGGGGAGCAGGGGTTCCGCCGGCGGGAGACCAGGATGTTGCAGGAACTCGTGGAGGAACGCGGGATCGTACTGGCGACCGGTGGCGGAGCAATACTGGCATCGGACAACCGGCAGTTACTCAGGGACAACGGTCTGATCATTTACCTGAAGGCTTCGGCGGAACACCTGGCCGGCAGGGTCAAGCTGGACCGGCGCAGACCGTTGCTGCAGACTGGTGATAAACTTGCAAAAATACGTGAACTGATGACCCAGCGGGAGCCGGTTTATCAACAATTGGCGGACATGGTGGTAGAGACCAATAACAGGAGCATCCCCCGTGTCGTAAGGGAAATCAGCAAAATGATTAAAGAGACATGAAACAACTTGCCGTTGAACTGGGGAGCCGTTCCTACCCGATTTATATCGGCGCCGGGTTGTTGCAGCGGTCCGCCGCGCTTGCCGGCGCGCAACTGAGCGAGCAGACCCTGGTCGTCAGCAATAGCGTCGTTGCTCCCTTTTACCTGGACACACTGCTGGAAGGGCTGGCAGGCATACCTGCCCGCACCCTGGTCATCGAAGATGGCGAGCGGCACAAGACCATGGAGACCCTGAACGGGATCATTACCCGGCTTCTGGAAGAACAGTTCAACCGTACCTGTACCCTGGTTGCCCTGGGGGGGGGAGTTATCGGCGACGTAACCGGGTTTGCCGCAGCCTGTTACCAGCGCGGTGTTCGCTATATTCAGGTCCCCACAACCTTGCTTGCCCAGGTTGATTCCGCGGTGGGCGGTAAGACCGCGGTAAATCACAGGCTGGGAAAAAACATGATCGGCGCGTTCCATCAACCTGCCGCAGTGATCAGCGATACGGACGTGCTCGAATCCCTGCCGGCGCGTGAGTTTCGCGCCGGGGTTGCCGAGGTCATCAAGTACGGGTTGATCAACGACAACGAGTTCTTCTGCTGGCTGGAGGACAATATCGAAGGACTGTTGCAACGGGACGCGGCCTGCCTCGCTCATGCGATCGAGGTCTCATGCCGCAACAAGGCAGGGATCGTGGCCCGGGATGAACGGGAATCCGGTCTGCGCGCCATCCTCAACCTGGGGCATACCTTCGGCCATGCCATAGAGACGGCCCTGAATTACGAGACCTGGTTGCACGGCGAGGCGGTAGCCGCGGGCATGTCCATGGCGGCCCATCTCTCGATAAGGACGACCGGGTTCAGGGAGAGCAACGCGTTGCGGGTGAATTCATTACTGGAGAAAGCGGGACTACCCGTCAGTCTCCCGGACACAATCAGCCGGGAACAACTCAGGGAACTCATGGCCGTGGACAAGAAGACCCGCCACGGACGCCTGCACCTGGTGTTGCTGGAGGAGATAGGCAAGGCGGCAGTGACGCCGGATTTCGAGGAGGCGGACCTGGATGCTACCCTGGGGTGTTATGCGGGGTAAGGGAATGCCCGGATTCAGCAATCCAGGGTATTCCTGCGTTCCCAGTCACTGAGGTGCGACGTGTACTCCCCCCATTCCTGCATTTTCAGCTTGATGTAGGAATCCACAAACTCATCGCCCAGTCCGGCGCGTAATATCCTGCTCTTTTCCAGCAGGCGCAACGCATCCAGCAGTGTTGCCGGTAATTTGCGTGCGGATTTCACCTTGTGCCCTTCCGCGTACATGTCGATATGCAGGGGTTTGCCCGGGTCACGTTCGTTCTTCATACCATCCAGTCCGGCGCTGAGGATGCCGGCCTGGGACAGGTACGGATTGGTGGAGCCATCCATGAGGCGCAGTTCGAACCGGCCTGCATCCGGGATTCGGATCATGTGTGTGCGATTATTGCCGGTGTAGGTGACCGAACTCGGCGACCAGGATGCGCCTGACAGGGTACGCGGCGCATCGATCCGCTTGTAGCTGTTTACGGTAGGGTTGAACAGAGCGCAAAGCGCAGTGGCATTATGCATGATGCCGCCAAGAAAATGATATGCGAGCGCGGTCAGGCCCATTTCATCGCCGTCATCCAGGAACAGGTTTGTCCGGCCTGTTGCATCCCACAAGGAAACATGGGTATGGCAGCCGTTGCCGGTCAACTCGGCAAAGGGTTTCGGCATGAACGTGGCCCGGTAGCCGTGCTGCTCCGCAATGGTCTTGACCATGTACTTGAAAAAGACATGCCGGTCGGCCGTTGTCAGGGCATCGGCATAATCCCAGTTCATTTCGAACTGGCCGTTTGCGTCCTCGTGGTCGTTCTGGTACGGCCCCCACCCCAGTTCCAGCATACAGTCGCATATTGCCTTGATGACGGGATAGCGGCGCATCAATGCCTGTTGATCATAACAGGGCTTGCTCTGTATATCGGCCGGGTCGGAGATGGCCGTGCCTTCCTGGTTGATGAGGAAGTATTCACATTCAACGCCCGTTTTCATCCGGTAACCCGCCTGCTCCGCCTGCGCCAGTTGCCGTTTCAGGACGATGCGCGGCGAGGCTTCCACTTCCTTGCCGTTCATCCACAGGTCGGAGGCCAGCCAGCCGACCTCCCTGTTCCAGGGTAACTGGATCAGGCTGTCCGGGTCCGGTATGCCGAACATGTCGGGGTCAGCAGGGGTCATATCCAGCCACGCGGCGAACCCGGCGAACCCGGCGCCTTCCGCCTGCATATCCGCTATTGCCCGCGCCGGGACCAGTTTCGATCTCAACGTGCCGAACAGGTCGACGAAACTGATCAGGAAATATTTGATGCCTCTCTCTTTTGCAACTTGCGCCAGATCGGTTGTCATGACGGTTTTCTCCTCATTTACTTTTTTGGTCTGTCTTCACCAGGAACCCAGTCAGTGCCGGCAAGCGGCACCCTGGCCATGGCGGCCGCCTCAATAGTCAACGCCGCCAGGTCCTCCGGTTCCATGTTGTGCACGTGGTTCTTGCCGCAGGCGCGCGCCAGGGTCTGGGTCTCCAGCGTCAATACCCGGAGATAATTGGCGAGACGCCTGCCTCCCTTGACCGGGTCAAACCGGGCCGCGAGTTCATCGCTCTGGGTGGAAATTCCTGTCGGGTCGCGACCATCCTGGTAGTCATCATAAAAGCCGGCCGACGTGCCCAGCCTGCGGTATTCCTCTTCAAATTCCGGGCTGTTGTCGCCCAGGGCAATCAGGGCTGCCACGCCGATGGAAACCGCATCGGCGCCCAGCGCCAGCGCCTTGGCCACGTCGGCGCCGCTGCGTATCCCACCGGATACGATCAACTGGACTTTGCGGTGCATGTCCATTTCTTTCAGGGCTTCCACGGCCAGTCTTACCGCCGGCAGGGTGGGGATGCCGACGTGTTCGATAAAGACCTCCTGGGTTGCTGCGGTGCCGCCCTGCATTCCGTCAACGACGATGACGTCCGCCCCGGCCTTGACCGCCAGCATGGTATCGAAATAAGTCCGGGAAGCCCCTATCTTGATGTAGACGGGTTTTTCCCAATCGGTAATCTCCCGCAGTTCCCGGATCTTGATCGCCAGATCGTCAGGCCCGGTCCAGTCGGGATGGCGGCTGGCGCTGCGCTGGTCGATCCCTTCCGGCAGGTCGCGCATCTCCGCAACCCGGGCGCTGATCTTCTGGCCCAGCAGCATGCCGCCTCCCCCCGGTTTAGCGCCCTGGCCCACCACCACTTCAATGGCATCTGCCCGGCGCAGGTCATCCGGGTTCATCCCATAGCGGGATGGCAGCAACTGGTAAACCAGCAGTTCGGAATGCTCCCGCTCTTCCTGGGTCATGCCGCCATCTCCGGTAGTAGTGCTGGTGCCCACTTCGGTTGCGCCACGGCCCAATGCTTCCTTTGCCGGCGCCGACAATGCGCCGAAACTCATGCCGGCAATCGTGACGGGTATTTTTAACTCCAGCGGCTTCTTCGCATAACGCGTGCCCAGAGTCACGTTGGTGTCGCAACGTTCACGGTAGCCTTCCAGGGGATAACGCGTCATGCTGGCGCCGAGAAACACCAGGTCGTCGAACGTCGGCAGTGCGCGTTTTGCGCCGAAACCGCGAATATCGTATATGCCGGTGCGCGCGGCGCGCTGGATATCGGCAATGACCGAACGCGGGAACGTGGCTGATTCGCGCAACCATTCCGTGATATCTTTTTCAGGCATCAATACGCATCCACGTTATCCACGTTGAAATGATACAGCTTGCGGGCGGAACCGTAACGCCGGAAACCGGCTGCATCCACGCCGTTGATGCCGGCTTGTTCCAGCAACTGTTCAAGCTCCCGTTCGTGCTCTTCCGCCATCGGTTTCTCCACACAGTCCGCACCAAGGCCGGCAACTTTTCCCTTTACGTAGATACGCGCCTCATACAGCGAATCGCCCAGGGCCGTTCCGGCATCACCACAGATCACCAGGCGTCCTTTCTGCGCCATGAATGCGCCCATGTGCCCGATGGAACCCCTGACGACAATATCCACGCCCTTCATGGAGATGCCGCAGCGGGAACCGGCATCGCCCTCGATAACCAGCAGTCCGCCGTGGGCGCTGGCGCCGGCATACTGTGAAGCATTGCCCGTCACCCGCACCAGTCCCGACATCATGTTCTCCGCGACCCCGGGACCTGTATTACCCCGGATCGTGACCTGCCCCTGTTTGTTCATGCCGGCGCAATAATATCCTACGTGGCCGTTAACTGTGACTTCAAGTGGAGCGTCAATACCCGCGGCGACGGCATGTTTTCCCTTTGTGTTCGTCACCGTCCAGGCGGAAGCCTCATCACTGCCGTTACAATCGTGTAATGCCTGGTTCAGTTCCCTTAAACTGACCTCGTCCAGGTTAAACACGCGCATCTGTTTCAGTGGCTCCAACTGTAGACCGTCGCCGGTTCCGGTTCCCAGCATTCGGCCTGGTCGGCGCCCGGCAATACGGCTATGGCCCGGTATTCGGACGCCATCGCCACCCAGTCGCCGGTTTCCGCCATCACCGCGGGTTTGCAGGCAATAGGGTCGCGCAGTACGGCAAACCCGTCCCTGGTGCCTATGGCAAACGTATAAAAACCGTCCAGGTCCAACAATGCCGCTTGCAGGGCTTCATCCAATGACATGCCCTCCCGTAATTGCCAGGTCAGGTAGCCCGCCGCCACTTCACTATCGTTATCCGTATGGAAATCTATGCCTTTCTTTTTCAGAAACTCACGTAGTCGATTATGGTTGGAGAGAGAACCGTTATGGACCAGGCATAAATCCTCGCCCGTGGAAAAAGGATGTGAATGTTCAGTGGTAACCCTGCTCTCCGTCGCCATGCGCGTATGCCCCAGGGCGTGGGTGCCCTGCATGCCGGAGACCCCGAAGCGGTCTACTACATCAGACGGCAGGCCTTTTTCCTTGTAGATCTCCATACGGGCGCCGGTGCTGTTGATATACAGATCCGGGTGTTCCCGGGCAACCCATTCCCGAAACCGGCTCGCCGGTGCGTCAATGGTCGCAACGGCATGGTTTTCCGTGGGCCTCAAGCTGCCGGAGCCCGGGAAAACCCGGGAAATCTCATCATTCATCGCCTGCCAGTCGAACTCACCCTCCCTGCTGAGCAAGGTTATCTTGGTCATTGCTCCGGGCGCACGATCACGATAAACGGCGACACCGGTGCTGTCCGGACCCCGTTCCGTCATCTCGATGAGCATGCGCGCCAGCAACTCGCCCAGACGTTCTTCGATGACCGGTGATTTACTGAATAATCCGACTATTCCGCACATAATTTATAAGAGACTAAGGGACCTTTTAATTCAGAGCTTGCTGAGTTCTTTTTTACGCGACACCGCAAAAGATTCGTCATAAAACCAGAGGCCGCCGTGTTTCTTTAATATCTTGTCGGTCGCAAGAAGATACCTGTTGTCTGTGATTGCCTCAGTCAACCGTTCGTCTTCTATCTGGGCGACATACACGGCCGAGTTCCAGGCCGCAAACAAGGTGGAAGTCCCGATACTGGCCGATATCTCCGTAGGCAATGTATGCATGTCATACCTGAAAATTGAGCGTGCGTCCGAATATGCATTGAAATTGTATTTCTTCGCTTCTTTACCCAACTCGAGTTTCAACGCACGCAGTAATTGATGCCTGTTGCTCTTGTAGGGATCTTCGTCGGGCCACACTTCCCTGATGATTTCCAGGCCCGGATCATTGCCGCAGGAATGAATGCCAAGCAGCCGGCCGCCCCGCCCCAGTGCCTGGACCAGGGGGCTCAATACTTTACCGGCCTTGAATTCATCTGAAACTCTTAACCGATAGGGTTGTGATGCAATCACCAGGTCATATTCGGCCCTGACCTTACCTTGCCGGGGAATGACATCGTCCAGGAGAAACCGGTAGTCTTCCCTGTATATCACCAGCACCACAGGGCGCTCATAGACAGGGTTACCCGTTACCGGGCTGTGCGAAGCCTGCCAGTTATGGGCGAGAAAACCGTCCAGATCATCCAGTTGCTCGTCGAACTCGTGTGCGGACGTCCCTGCAAGCGCGACCTCCTTCCATACCATGGATTGGGCGGCTTCAACCTTCTTCGGGGACATCCATGGCGCCTCTGAATAATACATATTGGTGAGCACCAGGACCGTTGAGGGATGCTCAAAAAAACGGTCGGACATCTTTGACAGGGACAGCCTGACGTCCTCGAGGCTGATTTCCTTCGATGCTATGTAGAGCGGAATGGTCGGGAAACGGCGGTGTGTCTCGCGCATGACCCGGGTGAGAACCGAACCGTCCCCCATTCCAGCATCAAAGATGCGTAGCGCGGGAGGAGTCGGCCGGATATTCGCCAGTTCCATGCCCACCCGTTTCGCAATGATCTCCTTCTCGCTGCAGGTGTTTACAAAGAGCAGGTATTTTTGCCTGTTGTCGAAAAAACGGAAATTCTTGCCGCTAGAAACATCCTGTTGTTGATCCCCGTTTTTTGACGGCCCTGTTTCCGGGATTAAATGCAGCGAACCCGGATCAATTTGACTCATGGAACGTTCTCCGTTATCCGCAATTATCTGTTTTATCCGAGGTCCTGCTTGCGGGAGTTCAGCGCATTGTGGACATCCCGGGCAACCCGTACGCCCGACTCTATCGCTCCCTCCATAAAACCTCTGAAAGCTGTTGCGCTGTCACCGCTTGCAAAATATACGTTGCCTTCCGGTTCACGAAGGGCTTCATAATATTTGCTCAGAACACCCGGGCCAAAACCACACCAGGTGCCTTGTGAAAAAGGATCCAGATCCCACCTGTATGAAACGGTTTCCATGACCTCAACATCCGGTATCCACTGGCGAATGACCGCCTGAACCGCCTCCGGGTCTCCCCCGTCAAACAGGCTCGCATCCGGCCCGTAGCCATCGACTATCACGCTGTCTTCCAGGATGTCTGTCGTCAGCAGCAGGTGCAGCGGCATGTGACTGGGAGCCACAGCCAGTAGAGGCGGCATTTTACCTTTCAATCTCGCGTTGATATGTGCGCCTTTCCCGCCTGCCATCTTCCCCTTTGACACGGTCAGTTTTTCCGGGCTCAGTGGTGGCGTAAAATCGATATTTTCATAGGTATTGACCGGTGTCGCCAATACGACGGCAGAGGCGGTGAAAGTCTCGCCGCTTTCAATGGTAACTGTGACTCCCGTACCGGATTGATCAATGGAGGAAACGGGAGACTGCAGACGGTACTCAAATCCTCCATCTTCAACGATCTTCTCTACCAGGTTACTCGTTCCCTTCTTCAAGCGATAACTGGCCCCTTCCAATGATGCCTGGACACCGCCGAAAGCGCTGGTCAGCGCCATCGATGAGGCAAGCCCGACATCGGTCCCGGCACGGCCCAATGGAGCTGATGCCCAGTTGTCTGCGAAATCACGCTCCTGCTGGGTAGGCAACGTCTTGACCCGGTCCATGACAGAAAGCCTGTCGAGTTTCTCCACGGCTTCCCTGTTTGTCAAAGGAGCATAAGGATACGGAAATACCGTCCCGACATCCTCGAAGAACTTAAATATTGGCGGTACGAATATCTCGTAGAATTCCTCGGCCGGCGCGCTCATCGCCTTGCCGTCAGTGATCCAGTAACACACTTCCGGAGCGAGGACACCGACTATGGGTTCTATTTCGAGTCCGTAGCGCATCACCTCTGTCCACATGAACGGTTCCTTCCAGGACAGCATCAGCGCGCCGGCCTCGTAAACCTTTCCGGCGAATTCCGAGGTAAAGGCCCGACCGCCAAGCCGCCCCTGCGCCTCCAGCAATGTGACCTTGTAACCCCGGTGAGCCAGGTCCCGAGCGCTCACACAACCGGCAAATCCTGCACCGATCACAATGACATCCGGTGCTTCCGCATCCCCGCCGTCTGTGCACCCCTGCAGCGCGGACCCCGTGGCAACGGCACCTCCTATGGCCGCCATACCACCTAACACGCTTCTGCGGCTTACCCCTTCCCGGCCACTATGTGTTCCGGACTCTGTTTCTGATTTAGCCATGATTCGCCCTCCTGAATATCCGGCGCCCGGACGCTGGGTCGCGGCGCCGGCAGATGGTGGTACTTTCGCAATCTTCAGCATCATAGCACATAGCCTGGAGCCCTCTGTCCAGTCAAATGATCGTGTAACATTCGAGTGTGACAGACAGGAATGTAACAGTGGGATAGGCTATGATGTCATTTTGCCGTTAACCGGAGACAAGAGGCAGTTTATGGCGCCAGTCATACTTCAGGGCAGAGTCCTCGTCGGTAGCGCAGCAGCCTATTGTATTGCCAATATCGCTTGGTGGCTGCAACCTTCGCTCATACATGAGGTAATGGTTCGGTATGACGTAGGAGAAGCCGCAGGAGGCCTTGTCGCATCGGTGGAGATGACCACAATCGCTTTGAGCGCTGCCCTGTTCGGTAAACTGCTCGACAAACTGTCATTACTCCGGATTGCAACTATCGGCGCCGTTGTCACACTTTCCGGAGCAGCCTGGTCGATGACAATCCAGGATTACGATTTACTGTTGATTTCACGCCCGCTTACCGGTTTTGGCGAAGGGGCAATGCTTGCTGCCGCCAGCGCTTCACTGGCAAACTTCAGGGAACCCGACAGGGCTTACGGCATAATAAACATCGCTGCCATCCTGTTTTGTTCGGCGGCCGTTTTTTCCCTGCCGCTAACGGCCGGGTATTTCAACCTGGAATATATTGTTTTTCCGACGATTTTTGCCGGCATAGCCGTTTTGTCACTGCTCATACCCCTGTTATCAGGCACTGCTGACCAGGGACGAGTCCGCTCAACCCCCGCTGCGCTCCCCGCTCATGGTATTTTCTCCCTGAAACTCGTAACGCTGGTTATTGCTGTATTTATAGTGTCTCTCGGGGCCGGCGCCATGTGGTCTTTCTATTACCTGCTGGGAGACATGGCGGGTCTGGGTGAAGGAGAAATTCACAACGCGGTTGGAATGGCGGCGCTGGTTTCAGTATTCGGCGCTTTGTCGGCAACGCTGGTCGGCGCCAGGTTTGGACGCCTGCTTCCGCTCACCCTGGGCGTCCTTATCCTGATTGTCGCGATCAATACGATGTCCCATTGGCACCACCCGCTTGCATTTCGCCTGGGAGCGGCATTCAACGTAGTGGGCATGTACTTCCTTGTGCCCTATTTCCTTGGCTATGCAGCAGACCAGGATCCATCGGGGCGTGATGCAGCCATCACTGCAGGAGCTTTCCTGTTGACCGGCGCGGTCGGTCCGTATCTTGGCGGATATATTATCGAGAACTTTGGCGCCGCTTCGATGGGCTGGATCGTATTGATTGCCAATTCATTCTCCTGGTATTTGTTCCTTACAATTGACCGTTCACTGAAAAAGGGTGCCGCGCTACCGGTGTAACAACAAACTCACGAACAGACCCGGACAGATATTGAAACCAGTTTCTTACATCATTGAAAAACCGGTAAAGAAAAAAAACGTAATATGTAGCGTGCTGGTCCTGGCAGCCTGTTGCATATCCGGCTGTAACGGCGATACGCCTAGTTCCATGCGCGGCGAAGAGGACAGGCATGCAGCCGTCACAAAAGTAACCAGGGGCGCAATCAACAGTGAAGGCGAAAAATTGTTCAGGCTTCGTTGCGGCGTCTGCCACTCCGTGGAACCGGGCCAACCGTCTGTTGTCGGTCCTCCCCTTGCAGAGGTATTTGGCAGGGCGGCGGGTTCTATTGAAGGTTTTGCCTATTCCAGGGCGATGCAGGATTACGGCAAAATATGGACTGCAGAGAACATGAACGAATTTCTGGAAAAACCTACCGAACTGGTGCCGGGCAACCGCATGGCGTTTGCCGGGTTGAGCAACGCGGAACAACGGGAACTTATCATCGAGTATATGGAGGTATTCAGGTGAAATGATACACTTCAGAGGCGCCCTGTAATATGACCATATAAAGAGGTTTTCAATGTCTACCACCCCAGTCAGCACCAGGCAGGTATCGAATCGGTTTCGGGCAGAGGAAGTGGAAGGTTGCCTGCTCGAATATAACTCCGCGACGACCATCCCCCCGCGCTTCTACAGCGATCCGGCTGTTTTTGAACTGGAAAAGGAACATTTGCTGAAATCGTCCTGGATTCCCGTCGGTCATATCAGCGAGGTCGGCAAACCCGGCGATTACTTCACCGTTGATTTTTGTGAGGAGCCGGTACTGGTAATACGGGACAGGGCCGATAAACTGCATGCGTTATCCAATGTGTGTGTCCACCGGAATTTTCCTGTTGCCCATGATCGCGGCAACTGCAATCTGCTCAGGTGTCGCTACCATAACTGGATATACAATCTTGATGGCACGCTTCGGGGCGCCCCGCTCATGGAAAATGCAAGAGATTTTTCAGCCGGGGACTGGCGCCTTCATGAGTTTCACCTGGAAGTCTGGCGAGGCTTTATCTTCGTGAACATGGAACGCGGGCCCGTACCGGAGCTGGCCCCCCGACTCGCTGACCTGGAACCGAAGTTCCTGCGTCATGAGACGGATGACATGGTTTATTTCGAAATGGGGGAATTTGATCTTGAGGCGAACTGGAAATGTGTAGTAGATATATTTGCGGAAAACTACCACACGGATTCCGTCCATGAAATATCACTGGGCGATTCTGTTCCGGCCGGCAAGACAGTAATTGAAAACACCAATATGCCTGCATATTGCCTGTTTCGTCTTCCCTCAGGTGACAACTCGGACATCCTGAACCCCGACGATTATTCCCTGACAGGAGGTTTTGCCCTGCCCGGCAACCTCGATGAGTCCGATATGAATGCTGCGGTGGGGGGTATCGTATTTCCCAATTTCAGCTGGTACTTCAATCCGGATCTTTTGTTTATCACGCAGATAAACCCGCAGACCCATAACAGGACAACGGGACGCTATGGAATTGGGGTCAGCAAAGAAGCGGCAGAAGCACCGGATTTCACGGAAAAATTTGAAGCCTACAAACAGAGCGCCAAGTTGGTAATAGATGAGGATTTCTGGGGCATTACGCAGATGTACAGAGGAAAACGGTCCGGTTTTGCAGTCCAGGGGAGGACCTCACATAGCGAAGCAACGCTCTGGCACTTCCACAAGTGGTATATTGAAAGCCTGCAATCATCCGCCCCGGAAATATTCGAATAGTGAATAACAGGATAAGATAGTGAACCCCTATGACAACTTCATGGATCAAGCGCAGATTGATCCGCAACTCGATATCGAGAATCACCTGTGGGACATCATTCCCTATTTCGATACGTTTATACACAGAAGCTCCCAAACGCTTGAAGCGCTGGAACACCAGGTGGATATTCCCGTCGGGGCGCGCGACGAAGAGCGGATTGACGTATTCCCTGCAAGGAAAAAGGACTCCCCGATAATTATCTTCATTCATGGCGGATGGTGGCGTCTGGGGACACGAAAGCTGTTCAACTTCTGCATTAAGGGACTGGCGGATCTCGGCTTCGCCTGCATTTCCAGCGACTACGCATTGTGTCCAAAGGTCGGCATTCCGGACATCACGGCCGCGAGCAGGCTTGCGGTTGCATGGGCTTATCGAAACGCAGAGAGTATCAATGGTGATAGCGGACGTATTTTCGTGACCGGCCACTCTGCCGGTGGCCACCAGGTGGGAATGCTGGCTGTTACCAACTGGGAGGATTACGGAATGCCGGCTGACGTAATCCGGGGAGGTATCCCGATCAGCGGATTGTTTGATTTGCGACCGTTTCGGTACTGCTGGCTGCAGGCCAAACTGCAACTGACAGGCGATGTGGTATTCAATGAAAGCCCGCTGTTTCACATTCCCGCTTCGGGACCACCATTGCTTGTCGCGTTAGGGGCGGAGGAGTCGGTCGAGTTCCACCGGCAATCGGAGGAGTTTGTAGCGGCATGGAGAAATAAGGGGTTACGGGCCGATTACCTCGATGTAGAGGGTGAAGACCATACCACCAATATATTCAGGTTGTTTGATTCAGAAAGCGAGCTCTCGCAGGCGATCCTGCGTTTTGCCGAGTCCTGCTGAAATAGGCATGGCCTGATATCGTAACGGGGACAAGACAGATCATGACGACACAGATACTTCAGCCCAGGGTAAGCGCTTTCATCGACGCCGGCTGGTTGCTGGACGGACTCAGGGGACAGGGCATGCCCTGGAGGATTGATTATTCAGCCCTGGTAGATCACATCGCAGGCGAGCGCACGGTAACCGGCAAGTCTGCTTGGCTTGCGATTTACCCGGGGCAGTGCTACCCGAAAAAGGAAACGGCACAGCGTGAATTGTTGAGCCTTATGGCCGATCAGGGTTTCAGCACCAGAGCGACGGAGATGCAGGTGCGGGGAGGCATGTACCTGGACCAGGGGGTTGACGTCATGCTGGCATTGGACATGTTCGAGCAAGGCATGAACGACAGTTATGATATTGCCGTAGTTATCAGCCGCCGCCCGGCACTGCGTCCCGCGATCGAAGCGGTACAAAGACACGGCAAGGAAGTCGAGAATGCTTTTTTTGAGTACCAGGCCGATCCGTCAAACGAACTGAAGAATGTCGCAGACAGGTTTTTCCCATTGACAGGCGATCTTGTCCGGGAATTAACTTTGTAATCGTGAGGAACCTCTGGACTTGTTCAGAGCGTCAGCAACTTACTCCAGGCCGCCCCACACATCGTTTGCCACATCAACAATCAGTGACAGCTTGGCGCGCTGGTGCGCATCGGTGACCGGATTGCCTTGAAAGACGCTGGCGAATCCGCATTGCGGACTCAGACAGAGATTTTCAACAGGAACATATTTGCTCGCGTCTTGAATTCGTTGCTTGACCTCGTTGCTGTTTTCGAGATCCGGTACCTTGGAGGAAATCAGCCCCAATACGACGGTTTTATCCCGCGGCATGAAGCGGAGCGGCTCAAAAGTGCCGGCGCGTGACGAATCATATTCGAGAAAAAAGGCATCGACCTGTAACTGGTTGAACAGTTTTTCCGCTACAACATCGTAGCCTCCGGAAGCAAGCCAGTGCCCCCGGTTGTTGCCGCGACAGAGGTGTGTTGCTATCACCATCCCTTCCGGACGGTCCTGCAAGGCCAGGTTGATGGCCCGGATATACGTGTCCAACAGTTGTTCCGTGTCATCGCCCCGTTCCTCCAGCCGGCCGCGTACATCATCATCCAGGAGCATCGTGAACGCGCAATCGTCAACCTGGACATAGCGGCATCCGAGTTCTGCCAGGTGGACCAGTTCCTGCCGGTATACCAACGCCAGATCCTCCCAGAATTCCTCGAGGTCCGGATAAGCGGTTTCACTGATGGCAGCCCTGCCGCCGAATACGTGAGCCATGTTCGGTGAGGGTATGGTTGCCTTGGCTGTCCGGCTTGTTTTGCTTGCCAGAAAGGTAAATGCCTCAGTGGTAATTCCCGAACGGGGTTGGAGTTTTTCATCAAAGTGCGGAGTCGGTGTGGGAAGTTTATGCCCTTTGCCGTCCACGAATGTCCCCTCGACGAACCTGATTGACGCGCCGTTCATTTCCAGCATGAAGTCCTGGAACCAGGAGCGGCGGCGAAACTCTCCGTCTGTGATGCCGTGCAGGCCGATATCTTCCTGCATTTTAATGATTCCGGTTATGCATTGATCCTCAAGATCCTTGAGTTCATTAATGGCAAGACTTCCCTTGTATTCACTGTAAACATCTCCCTGTAGCTGCTCCCTGGCTTCAAGGAGGGCTTTCGGTCTCAGTAAACTGCCTACGTGTTCGGCGCGAAAAGGTGGGTTAATCAATATAATTCTCCAGTGATGACGTTCGGTAAAATGGAGTGTCAAGTTTCTCTGCGGTTATAAATCCCGGTTCCGCGTTCAGGACATCCGGGATGCGGTTAACGATTGAAGCACAGGTTATTTCCACGCTGGGCACATCATTCTGCTGCAGGTGGATGTCCGGAACTCCCCTGATATTCCATGTATAGTTTTCCCGGTCATCCGGTTCAAATATTTTCGCGGCAAATCTTGCGCGAAATACGGGACCTTCGGCAGTCTCGATCGCCAGGATCTCGCGCAGGCCGTTTATCTGTCCCGCCCTGATTACCTTGTTCAAGCCGATGCATTCGACGTCGTTACCTGCCAGCACAAGCTCTATCCCGCCATCGACCTTGTTGATGGTCAGGCGCAATTTGTTGATCAATGCCTCGAACCCCATTCCCACTATCGATGCCGGCGGCTTTGCGCCCGGTGGAGGGGCCATTTCCTGAAACTGCTCAGGTGTCAGTCCCAACGGGAGGTTGTTCAATACGGCAGGCCCGAGAGTCCCGAAATCGGCTGTGCCTTCGAATTCGACGATGTCTATCCGGTGGCAGGCGCCGGTCAGGAGTGCGATGGAATTTATCCAGAATATGTCCTGCACCCCGGTGGCCGTCAGCGTCACGCCATGCTGTTTTGCCAGGTTGTCCAAATCTGCAGCCATGTCGGGGTCATAGGTCCAGGGATAAAACGCCCCTTCCGTTATCGTCACCACATTAATTCCCCGTTGCAGGCACAAGCTGGCGTCAGGATACAGTTCCGCCATCGAACTGCAGGTCGCCAACACGGCAATATCGGCTTCGGTCCCTGCCAGCATTTCCTCCGGGTCCCCACTGACCGTGACTCCCACAGGACGGCCGATCCGGGTCACATCGCCGAGGTCCTGTCCTACATGTGTTTGACTGACGGCGCCGGTGATCTCCACGCCTTTCTCAACCAGGTATCCGGCTATCAACCTGCCCATGTTGCCGGTGCCGAATAACACCGCCTTGATCTTGGCCATCTTCAGTGCCTCCCCTTGCGTATCGCTGTTCAAATTGTTCAGGAGCCGGCGCCGGCCTCTCGCAGCCGTGCGAAATACCATTGCACAAAGTCTTCAAGCTGCCGCTCCATCAGTGAGTACGGCCCCGGCCGATAGCGACTCGAGTTAATGCCGGACTGGTTATTTTCAGTGATCGTCTTGTCCTGAAGCCCGGTCGTTGTCCACATCCATGCGACTTCCTCCACGGTGAAATCCCTGTCCGGTTCCGCATCCCCGTTCACCAGCCACATCATATGCACATCCGTAGACATGGGCCCCATCGGCCGAAAGTTGAATGTGACTGCATGATCGTTGCACAACCAGAGTGAAGCCAGCGGATTGAAACTGATGTGGGTCATCCCGCCGTCAAAGTCATTGAGGTCTCCCATCAACGGTCCCACCTTTCTGCCGTCCCGCGTCTCCGAGTAACAACCTTCCGCCAACGGAGAACGCAGGACCTGCCAGAACTCCGTTGACGCCAGGCCCAACTTCGAGGCTGAACCGAAAGGATGCCCCAGCGATTGAGCGCGCGCTTCAAATGCCTTGAATTCCTCCCGGTAGTCCATTTCAGCCTGTTCCGAGACGCACGCGCCAAGGCCCGCGCCCATCGCCAGCACCCAGTTTCTACCATGGACCGTCATGAATTCAGGGTGCGAAGGTTCGCAGTGATTACATTCCCAGAAATTCTCGACGACCAGTTTCCAGTTTGCATCGGTAGCCAGGACGGTTTCGTGAATGACCCTGGCGCCTACCAGATTTTGTGGTTTCACGAAAGGCGCTATTTCCTGCAGCGTGGAATCGACATCAGGCGGAGAATCCCCGGCGAGACAGATGAATATCAACCCTTCGAATAGCAGCACATGACAGGCGTGGGGACTCACGTCGTAAAAAGCGCCGATATCCTCTTTATCCCGGCGTACGACGCATATGGATTCTCCGGCAATTTCAGCCAGGAAATAATCGCCTGGTTCCGGGATCTGGGAAACATGACCGACCAGCATCCAGAGTTTGCTGAAAACATGCCCGGTGTCCAACCGGTAAACGTCCGCGTCGGTATAGAATGGCCGGGGGAGGCTGTAACCGGTCTGGCGCCGGTCCATCAACGCATCAATATCAGAAATCATATGCCGCTTGCTTTGTAAAAATATTGCTAAACCTTGACGCCTTCATAAACAACAGTACCCAGGTTGCCTTCCATTACATTGGCCAGCTTCATACCGGCAGACTCATACAGGGTTTCGAATTCCTCTACGGTGCGTTCCGCTCCCCCGAACCATAATAACATCAACATATCCCACCACGCCGGAGTGACGCCCCAATGTTCCACGCAGTTATTCAGTTGTTCATCACTTGAGGGGAGCTTCTGTTCCATGACAAGGATACGTGCAGTATCGGGCATACGCATAGTGATGTTTGTCAGAATTTGCCTGCAGGGCTCATCGGCCCAGCAATGCATGATGTTTCGCATCATGTAAGCATCACCGTTACCAGGTATGGATTCCGGTTTGAAGAAGTCTCCAGCGACACACACACATCTTCCCGATAACCCTGCTTCACTGATATAGCCCTCCGCACGTCGCGCTGTTTCAGGTTGCTCGAAGAGAATACCCTTCATGTCCGGGTGTGCCTTCAGTATTTCAATCAGGTGACCGCCATCACCGCCCGCGATGTCCACCAGGGTGTTGATGCTGCCGAAATCATAAACCCCCAGGAGAGGCGCCGGCGCATCAAAATAGTAGGAGCGCATCGCCTTGTCGAAAATCATGATGGGGTCCTCGTCTTTGCCCCATTCGAGATACCAGTCCTTTTTCACATCGGGTATGGCGTCCTCCAGTTCCACGGCCTCGCCCAACCTGGACCATACATCCAGGTCGCTTGCAGCGAGCAGGACCTTGGAACGCTGGCTCCGGGCATGGTCCGTACGCAGCAGGTCGCTGATTTCCGTCAATGAGAACCGGCCGCCCTCCAAACGGAATATCCCGGATGTAGTCATCGCCCGCAGCAGGCGGTAAACAGACCCGGCCGGCAATCCGACTGCAGCCGCTATATCCTCTGCCGTTCGCGGCCCGTTTTTCAGGCAATCGGGAATTTTATTGACCGTAACGAAGTACAGGGCGGCCGCCAGTTGATGACCGGTAGCCAACTGCAGGAGCTTGTTTTCCAATACCGCCTGATTCATGGCATTCAGATAATATCACGAAGGCAATGGCATGGATGTAACCCTATTTGAGTATGCCCGGTTTGGCGCCCGTGGTGCGGAACTTACGCTCTTTGTGTAGATATGAATGGCCAGGGAAAACTATAGCCCGGAATACAGTTCATTCATTTGTGTTAAAAACCTGGTTTGTCCACCATGGCTGGGGTGGCGCACCTGAATGATCGAGCGTTGATCGCACAAACGACGTGCTGCCTGTGCCGCGTCATTACCGATTGCAACAAATCGATGTGGCCGCAAAAGAGCAATCAATTGTGAGAGAAACTCTTCGCCGGTCCTGCGTTCTTGAGAGTTATGAGTCCGGTTGCTGAAAGGAATGCCAGGCTCGTGCGGGTGTAACGGGAAGACATTCCAGAGAAAAATTGGTGCCCTGACCTGTGACAGAATCCGCCAGATGACCGCGGCAGTCCGTTCTGCAACCTCTTCTCCTTTTGTTGAACGATCCATTGATAATCCCCAGCGTTTCGCGTGAGCCTGAACATGTACATCGTCCGTAAATGCAAGACCGGTCCGCCTGCCGCCGCGATAACCGAGGTCACGTCCAATCCACAGGGAATCAACTCTTCTTTCAGTAGCTATTTCAAGCATGCACAACAGTGTTAGTGTCCGGCGCTGCGATGCATTGTCCAGGTCATATACGGCGCACCGATTTGAATACGGATTGAACGTGTTTTCAAATTCCAGTTTCCTCAATGACTCTACGAATTCCGTGGGTCTCATGCGTTACTCCGTATCAGACAGATGTTGACCCGTTCGGGTACAACGAGTACCTTTAATTATCATTTTGTGAATTACGGAGTATATTGTGTTCATCAGGTGTAAGAATATCGTAACGGGCGCCGTCTGTCTTTCCCTGGCAGGCATCGTCACGTTTCTGCTGACAGGCGTCCTTACGGCCCGGACACAGGAGGCTTCCCTTCACCCCATCTATGAAGGTGACCGGCAGCGCCCGCCTAATGTCGTTCTCATCCTGATTGACTGGGGCAGGCGCGACGCATTGGGCGTCTACTCCGACAAAGACGTTTCAACGCCCAATATGGACAGGCTGGCCGAACGCGGTGTCCGCTTCGATAATGCCTATACACCGGCTACCCTGTGCAGTCCGGCGCGGGCCTCTATCATGACCGGGCTTTATCCCCATGCCCACGAGGTGCGCAAGACCATGTACGAGCCCGGCATCACCGGCAACCTGCCCACCATGTACCACGACCCGATTGCCGACCCCTTTGCCGACGAACGCTTCAACCTGGCGATTAATTTCCCGAAATATCTCACCAATTCGGGATTTGCCACGGCCCACATCGGCAAATGGCACCTGGGCACCGGCAACCCCGGGGTTTTCGACTTGTTCAAGTCTTTTAATTCACTGATGCCGCACTGGGTCGGCGCCCCCGACGAATCCGCATACCGCGAGGATATTCAAACCAGTGAAGGCATCCGTTTTATCCAGGAAAATGCGGACCGGCCTTTTTTCCTCTACCAGTCCTATTACACACCGCACGCGCCGTTCCAGCCGCCACGCAAGTATGCCGAGCTGTACAAAGACAGGGAAATCGACCACAAAAACTATTATGCGTCCGTAACCAGCCTGGATCATAACGTGGGACGTATTATCCGGACCCTGGAAGAAGGGGGATTACTGGATAACACCTTGATTATCCTTTCCACCGATCATGGCGGTTCGTTTCAAGAGCGGCCGGGCTCATACCGCGGCATAGGCATCGCCTACGATGAGGCGGCGAGGATACCCATGATAATGCATTGGCCCGAGGGACTGCCGCAAGGGGTAACCTGGAGATCTGGAGTCAATCTGGTGGATATTGCTCCGACAATACTTGCCGCTACGGGTATCAATACAAAAAGCCGTATCATGGAAATCATTACCGGGCGGGAAGGATCACCTTTTCACGGCAGGGATCTGGTTGCCGAGGTCACGTCAGGCGTAGATAACTGGCCGACTCCGGTATTCATGCAGAACGTCCCGGAGGCTGCCATCGAGAACTCCTGGTACGACGAGCGCGCAATGCGCTCGGAAGGGTGGAAACTGATATTGCGTGATTTCACGGCGGATCCCAGGGCGCGCAGCAATGCCCTGTTCGATATGGTCAATGATCCGGGTGAGGCATTAAACCTTTATTACCGGGAAGAATACCGGGAACAACTCAGACAGCAACTCAACCTGATGCTGGAACATGCGACAGACCTGCAGGACGAACTGGCGGTCAAACTGGCAAACAGGGAGCTTGCAATCATCGATGACCCGGACTACAGGTTTAAACTCTATTGATCGGCCCGAACGTATTTCGTCGCCCACAGGATAAGAAAAATTACCACGATGGCGCCGGCAATATTAAGAATGGTTAGTGCTTCAAACCCTGCTGCCTCGATAAGCACCCCTCCAAGATAAGGACCCGCGCCGAGACTTAACGAGAAAGCGCCGCCCGTCGCGGCCGCCCAGCGCCCGAGCGGGTCGAGCAGGGCTGCTGTCGTGAGCAGGAACGTCAGTAAAAAAACCAGAGTAATACCTTCGAGCAATGCCCCTGCAATATATACCGGCAATACTTCGATCTGAACAACCATGCTTATGGCTGTTGCGTGAAGTATGACACCACCTACTAACGGGAGACGGAGTCCGATGCGTTTCTCAAGAACACCGGCAATACCGGCGCCAATGGCGCCGCCGACCACAACGGCTGTGAAGATATCACCTATCCGTTCGATCGAAAGGTCCAGCCTGACGCCAAGGCGCTCAAGGAAGGCAAAATACGCCATCATGCAGGTTCCCATGATGAAGGTTGCGAGCAGGAGAGCTACCCCCGGACCGTGATTTTGCAGTGGTTCCGGCTGTATTGACATAGCTTCCCTGCGATAATCGGGAAACACGACAAGTATTGGCAATACCAACAGGGTAAGCAGCGCCAGGACGCCGTAGGCGCCGGCATGTGCGAAAGCAGCGATTGCGCGTGACATGAAGAACGCGACAACGGCGCCGATTAACGGCGGGGCCATGAGCGTCAACCCGTATAACCGGGGAGGATTGGATGAGCCGGCGATGGTTGCATTGACAGCAGCGAGCACAACGCCGGCCCCTACACCCGCAAGACTGCGCCATACGATCACTTCCTCCAGGTTCCCGGCCACAGCGGCAAATCCATGACCAAGAAATAATACAGCCGCCCCTGCCAGGCATGCGTTTCGGGCATCGATACGGGATATCCGCGTTGCCAGGCCGGTTGCTGCAATACCCATGAGCAACAGTTCGATACTGAGGCTCATGCCGGCGTCCGCCACACCCAGTCCGAGACCGGCGATGAGTCCTCCGACAATCAAGGGGCTTAAATTCCCCGGCACCAGGGCGATTGTGTAAGCAAGACATACGGCAACCGTGCTTATCATGGTTATCTGTTTAGGCATGGAGGCTACAGGCAAGGTAGATTTATTTGATGCTACAAAGGATTGACCCGATCATCAACTTTTGACAAACAATATGATGATCATACAGAATGCGGAGCATACATGGGGTGGTGAATGGATAACAAGATTATTATCGAACCTAAATCCGGCCGGGCAGTCCGGGTGAAACAGGGACAGGTTTTGCGGGTGGAGGACATGGACGGCGGCCAGGTCGCGGATTTCGTCTGTTTCTCACTGGACGATTACGCGGAAAAGTTCTCCCAGGCCAAAACCCGGGTGCGCAACTGGACCACACGCCTTTCGGCCGGCTCTGAACTCATATCCAACCGCGACAATGTCATGTTTACGATAACGGCGGACAGCGTCGGCGTTCATGATATTGTTTTCTCTCCCTGCCATTCTCATGTTTACGAACACCTTCTTGGTGTCGGCCCGCGCAACGGCTGTTTCGAGAACCTGTCGGCGGCAGTGGAGCCGTTCGGGATCTCTTCCGATGACTTGCCGGACCCCTTCAATATTTTCATGAATACCGGGGTGCGGGAGGATGGTGAATTATTTGTTGCAGCTTCCCCCTCCAAAAAAGACGACTACATTGAATTAAGGGCGGAAGCGGATTGCCTGGTGGCGGTCAGCGCGTGCGCCGACGATGTAACTGACTGCAATAACAAAAAATGCACCCGGATTGCGATGTGTGTTAAATTGTGATCCAGGGCGGTAACTGGAAAATGAGTTGTACTTCATAGAATAACTACGAGGGGAGGTTCAAATGAAGGCAAAAACATTCAGTGGTTTTGGAAATTTTTTATTCGGTACGGTTCTGTTGTCGTTGTTATCGACAGTTTCCTACTCGGCGGTTCTCGAAGAAATTACCGTCACCGCGCAAAAACGCGAGCAGGACATCTCCGATGTCGGTATTTCCATTACCGCATTCTCCGGAAAACAGCTTAAACAGTTGGGCATTACTTCAACACTGCAACTGGATGATATGGTCCCCGGTCTTTTGGTGACGGATTTCGGCGGTACGATTACCCAGTTCACCATCCGCGGGTCGTCCCAGCTTGATTTTGCAGACCACCAGGAACCTCCGGTCGCCGTCTATTCAGACGGAATTTACAACAGTTATATGGGCGGTATAGCTTTCAGCTTTTTTGACGTTGACCGCATCGAGGTTTTACGCGGCCCGCAGGGCACCTTGTTCGGACGTAACGCAACCGGCGGGCTGGTGCATGTAATATCCAACAAGCCAACCCGTGAGAACGAAGGGTTTCTTGAACTGACAGGTGGGGAATACGGCCAGATTCGTGCAGAAGGCGCGGTCAACGGTCCTCTCGGGGACAGTTTGTCGGGCCGTTTGTCCCTTGCCTATGAAAATACGGACGGTTACCAGGAAAACCGGACTGGCCCTGATGTAAACGATGTCGATAATTTCAGCGGCCGGGTACAACTGCTCTTTGAACCCAGTGATGATTTATCCGTGCATGTAACGGGAAACTGGGGGATCGATGACGCCTATGGCCAGGGATATAATATTCGACCCGCATTGAACGATTTCGCCCCCGGCGCGATACCCGGTCTTGTGGGCGACGGTTTGACCAAGATAGGGACGGCCGCACAGCAGGATGCTTTTTGCGCAGCCTGGTTGGGGCCGCCATTCCCGCTGGCGCCCGGCGCAACCGACTGTTTCGGGTTTACCGAACCGGACGATGGTGATAACAAGATCTCCCTCAATGAGCCAGGGTTTTTTAAACGTGATCACTATGGACTGACCGGCAAGATCGAATGGGACGTCAGTGACGGACTGAAAATCGTATCCATAACCAACTGGCAGGATTTTGAGAAGCAGTACCTGGAAGATGTTGATGGCACGCCGGCGCCATTGTTTACCTATGAGCAGGGAGTGGACAGCAACCAGATTTCCCAGGAATTGCAGATTCATGGGGAGACAGAAAAGCTCAAATGGGTGGCAGGCGCCTATTACCTGAATATCGACAGTGATATTCTGGCTATTACCGGCTTAATGAACTGTTGCCTGGTCGATTTCGACAATACCATTGAGCTTGAAACGGAAAGCTATGCTGTTTTCCTGCAGGCTGAGTACGCGCTGACAGACCAGTTTACGTTCATAGGCGGGTTCCGCTGGACGGAAGACGAAAAGGACATTGCAGCCACACCGCTGTGTTTCAATGCGGGACCGGGTGAAGCATTCGGCTTGCCTGCCGATCCCTGCGACCTTTTCTTCGGCGGCACGGCACAGATCGGCCCACCCCTTGCCGATAGTCGCAGCGAAGGAGAATGGTCGGGGGTGTTTGAACTGGACTGGACGCCCACTGACGATTTGCTGGTGTACGCAAAGTACAGCCGCGGTAATAAAGCAGGTGGATACAACGCCGGCGCGACTTTCCTCTTTGACGCAGCCACGGTATTCTCGTTCGATGGAGAAGTATTGAAAAGTTATGAAGGTGGAGTTAAAGCCACGTTATTCAATGGCAGGGCGCGCCTCAATGCAAGCGTGTTTCATTATGATTATGAAGGCTTCCAGAATTTTTCCGCACAGGGGATAAACCTGATCGTATTTAATACCGACGCGGAAAACACGGGAGCTGAAATCGAACTTACTGCCAATCCGTTCGAGGGCCTGGAACTCCTGCTTGGCCTCTCGCTGCAGGACGCCAAACAAAAAGACGTCACGTTTGCCGGCGCTACCCGGGACATGCCCATGCCGAATGCGCCTGATGTGACGCTCAACGGCCTGGGCCGTTACGAATGGCCCATGGCTGGAGGCTCGATGGCTGCCCAGGTTGATTTCAACTATGTTGACCGGCGGGCCCTGAACGGTATTGATCATCCCGCCCTGTTTGATGGTTCTTACGTCGTGGCGAATGCCAGGATTGACTACACCACCAGTAATGGCAGATGGGAACTTGGTTTGTGGCTGAAGAATTTCACCAACGAAAATTACGTAGCGACGACATTCGATCTGAGCACCTTCACGGGGATACTGATCGATGTGCCCAACCCGCCGCGCTGGTTCGGCGGAACCATTCGATATAACTGGGGTGGCTGACGTAAAGCTGAACAATCCCGACTACGACGCGTTCATCGATATAATCCGCAAGCGGCGCAGCGTGCGCCGCTTCGAGAAGGGACGATCCATCTCCCGCGAGGTGCTGGAACGTATTGCCGAAGCGGGGCGCTGGGCGCCGAGCGGCGCGAACGTGCAGCCCTGGGACTTCATCGTCGTGGAAGACCCGGACATGCGGGACCGGGTGGTGGAGGTGTTCCTGCGCCAGGCCGACCGGCTGAAGAAATACGCGAAAGGATTTCCGTCCGTCTACAAAAGTTACCTCAACAATACGGTTGCCATCTTCATCGTTCTGGGAGACCGGCGCTGGAATATCAATTTCCCCCATGGCGTGACACCGGAAACCGAAGCGGATTACCAGCAGAATAACGAGAATATCTTTTACTGCTCCATCGGCGCCGCAATACAGAATATACAACTGGCGGTCACTGCGAACGGACTGACCTCTGCGTGGCTGTCCGGCGGCGGTGAGCAACAGACCAACGATGAGTTGAGTGAATTATTGGGATATCCCCCGTTCCTGAGGGCCTACGGCACCATTCCCATCGGTTTCCCGGCAAAAGACGTTTCTTCCAGGTACCGGCGGCCCCTGCAGCAGGTGGTCCACTGGAACCGTTATGAAGCGGAAAAGTTCAGGAAAGATGAGCAGGTGCAATTTTATCTTGACAGCCTGCGTCCGTTTGCCATGTACAGGAACACAAGCGATCTGAGCGACTGGGAGGATTTCGAGGAACGGCTGGGTGAATGGAAGCAGGCGTTCACCTCAGAGTGCACCAACCCCGAGGGCAAGCTGCCGTAACAGTTCAGGAACCTCTGAGACTCATTCAGTGGTTCCCTTGTTGCTTTGACCTGATACTACGATAAGATAGACATCTTTGTGTGCTGCGGATGTTTAATTCTTGCGTAATTCCAAAAACACGATCAAACGCATACTCATTGCCAACCGGGGCGAGATTGCCATTCGGGTCATCCGCGCGGCAAAGGAGATGGGTATTGGTACGGTCGGTATTTTCTCGGAGGAAGATCGCCTTGCCCTGCACCGGTTCAAGCCTGACCAGTCATACCAGGTCGGCGTAGGCGTCGGGCCCGTCGAAGCATACCTGGACGGCGCGGACATTCTGCGCGTTGCCGTCGAGTCCGAGTGCGATGCGCTGCATCCGGGCTATGGCTTTTTATCGGAGAATGCCGGTTTTGCCGAACAGTGTGAACGGCACGGTATCAGTTTTATCGGCCCCAACGCGGCTGTGCTGCGGGATCTGGGCAACAAGGTCAAGGCGCGTGAATTGGCCGTCAAGGCAGGAATTCCTGTGATGCCGGCATCCGGACCGTTAACTGCGGACGACCGGGAAACGGAAAAGATCGCCGGGGCAATCGGATACCCCTTGATGCTGAAGGCCAGTTGGGGCGGCGGCGGGCGCGGTATGAGGGTTATCAGGGATGTCAGGGGACTGCATGATACGGTAAAGCGTGCGCGCGAGGAAGCCAGGACCTCTTTCGGCAGTGATGAAGTATTTTTCGAAAAGCTGGTCGAAGACGCGATGCATATCGAGGTACAAATCCTCGCTGATCATCACGGCAATGTAGTCCATTTGTATGAGCGTGACTGTTCGTTGCAACGCCGGCATCAAAAAGTTATTGAGCGAGCGCCGGCCATCTACCTGCCGAAAAGAGTACGCGAGGAAATGTGCCGGGCAGCCATCAAGCTGGCCCGCAAAGCAGGCCTGGATAATGCGGCCACTGTCGAGTTTCTCTACAACAGGGTGGATAATTCATTCTATTTTATCGAGGTCAACCCGAGAATCCAGGTTGAACACACGGTTACCGAAGAGATAACGGGAATCGATATCGTCAAGGCGCAAATCAGGATCGCGGAAGGCGAAAAGATCGGCAGATCCGGTTCGATAGTCCCGGCGCAATCTGCCATCCGCGTCTCCGGAACCGCCATTCAATGCCGGGTTACCGCCGAAGACCCGAACAACAACTTTATACCGGATTACGGCAATATCATCGCCTACCGGAGTCCTTCAGGGCCGGGAATCCGTCTCGATGGCGGTACCGCATATAACGGCGCCTGGATCTCCCGCGCCTATGACAGTCTGCTGGTGAAGGTCACCGCACGCGGCAGCGACGGCGAGGACAGCATCAACCGCATGAGACGGGCGCTGATGGAATTCCGGGTGCGCGGCGTGGCAACCAACTTGCCGTTTTTATTACAACTGTTGACCCATCCGAAATTTCAATCCGGTGATTACAACACGCGTTTTATTGACGAGACTCCGGAATTGTTTGAAACCGGCGGCGGCCACGGCCAGGTTGAACGACTGCTCAGGTTTATTGCCGATGTCATCGTAAACGGTAACGGAGATGTGAAGGACCGCTCGGTTCCGTTTTCTTTGCGTGAACCCGCAGCGCCTGTGGCCGTCGGGAATCTGCCGGCGAACGGGCCGAAGGCTATCTTCGATGAAACCGGGGCAAGAGGACTGGTGAACTGGATCAGGGAACAGAACAAGCCTCTTGTTACGGACACTACGTTTCGCGATGCACACCAGTCGTTGCTGGCAACCCGGCTCAGGACAAAAGACCTGATCGCGATTGCTCCTTACTACGCGCACAATATGTCGGACCTGTTTTCCGTCGAGTCCTGGGGCGGCGCCACCTTCGACGTGGCTCTTCGATTTCTACATGAAGACCCGTGGCAGAGATTGTTTGACCTAAGTGCCGCCATGCCCAACATCATGCAACAGATGCTGCTGAGGGCATCAAATGCAGTCGGTTACAAGAGTTACCCGGATAACGTGGTCAGGTTTTTCATCCACCAGGCCGCCGATGCGGGTATTGACGTATTCAGGATATTCGACAGCCTCAATTGGCCGGAAAACATGCAGGTAGCCATAGACGCGGTGGGGGAAACGGGAAAAATCATTGAAGCTGCGATCTGCTATACCGGAGATATCCAGAACCCTGCAAAGCAAAAGTACAACCTGGACTATTACCTGGACCTGGCATGTCAATACCGGGATATGGGTAGTCATATACTGGGTATAAAAGACATGGCGGGTTTGCTGAAACCGGGTGCGGCGCGTTTGTTGATTACGGCTTTGAAGCAGGAGATCGACCTGCCGGTCCATTTGCATACCCACGATACCAGCGGCATTTCTGCAGCGACCGTGCTGGCTGCGGTGGAAGCGGGCGCGGATATTGTCGATACGGCAATCGACAGCATGAGCGGCCTCACGTCACAACCGAATATGGGCGCAATTGTGGCATCCCTGGAGCACACCGATAAGAGTACCAATCTTAATGCAGAGGCCATCCGGGTTATCAGCGGTTACTGGGAAGAGGTGAGAGAACAGTACACCGCTTTCGAGCCCCCCATCCGTTCGGGCGCCTCGGAGGTCTATGTCCATGAAATGCCCGGCGGCCAGTATACCAACCTGAGAGAACAGGCGCGTTCACTCGGGATCGACAGGCGCTGGCCCGAAATTGCCCAAGCCTATGCGGACGCGAATGAATTGTTCGGAGACATCGTCAAGGTGACGCCTACCTCCAAGGTGGTGGGCGATATGGCCCTGGCAATGGTGACCGCCGGTCTGACGAAACAGGATGTTCTTGATCCTGAGAAGGAAATTGCATTCCCGGAATCGGTGATCCAGTTTTTCCACGGGGAAATGGGGCAGCCTGCCGGAGGGTTTCCGTCTGCGCTGCAGGCCAAGGTATTGAACGGGAAGACACCCTTGCAGGTCCGCCCTGGCGATGCACTGTCTTCCATCGACCTTGAACAGACCAGGGAAACCCTTTCAGCGCAACTCAAGGAGGATGTCTCCGATTTCGATCTGGCCTCCTACCTGATGTATCCGAGTGTTTTCACGGACTATGCTGAAATGGAACGTAAGTACGGTGATGTCAGTATTTTGCCGACCCATATTTTTTTCTATGGCCTGCAAAGCGGAGAGGAAACGGTATTATCTTTTGAGGATAACCGGCAGGCGATCGTGCATTACCTGGCAACGTCGGAGCCTGATGAAGAAGGCATGCGCCGGGTATTTTTTGAGCTGAACGGCCAGCCACAGACGGTCATTGTCAGGGACAATAACCTGAGCTATGAGGTTCACCAGAATGAAAAAGCCGACCCGGCCAATCCTGCCCACCTGGCAGCGCCCATGCCCGGATTGGTCGTTGCCGTGGAAGTATCGACCGGAGAACGCATCCGGCAGGGCGACACGGTGGTGGTGCTGGAGGCGATGAAAATGCAATCGGCTATTCCGGCAGAGAAAAGCGGTATCATCAAACGGGTCGTCGTCAGTCCCGACCACGTGGTTGATACCGGCGACCTGCTGGTGGTGATTGAGTAATCCACCTGTCTCTTTCACTTATCACTGCGTTGAAAATAATAAGTTGCGATACTGCCGATCACAGCGCCTCCGATGCCTGAAGTCAGCACAGTTTTTGCAAAGTCGTAGTTGCCTTCGATATAGGAGTCATAGATTAACCAGAGCAGTAGGGCGCATGTCAGCAAACCGACTATGATTGAAGTGAAGTTACTGAAGAGGCGTAACCATCGTTCTACGCGTAAATCCGATTCTGGAAGAAAGTGATTAATCAAGTGATCGATCAGTGCGTCGCGATGAACATCATCCTTGATAGTTGCAGCTATTTTGATGGTGTCTCGAAATTCCTTTTTCATACTCGTTTTAAATCAACCTGTTATTGCGTCGGCTGATTACTCTCCCCCAGTTGTTGCCGCTTGAGCACTTCATCAAGCATTCTACTGGTTTCAGGTTCAGATCTCAGAATTTCCTGGACCTTCGGATCCTGAAAGAATCTTCTCCCGACCTCATCGAGAAACTCGGATACTTCCTCTCTGGAACGTTGCCTGATTTTGAACATGGCCAAAACCTTCTCCCTTAAAATACATAAGCAATGTTGATTATAGTCCTGAAATGCCGACGTCGCAATATCAAAAGAGACTTCACTTCGTCCAGGGAAAATAGCTGAGATAATCCTCGTCGCGTTTGTGATATTGCCGTTTTTTAATATGGAATTTCTAAAGGCTGACTTTGAAAATGCAAGGTTTAAAATATCAAATCAGGCTTCACTTTCTCATCACAGGATACATGGGATAATATTTATCCGGTAGGATATGAACAGTCATTTCCCTTAAGGAACACTACTAATGACGATAACCACGGCATTCACTGAACTGGTCGGTTGCCCGCATCCGATCCAGAACGCGGGCATGGGCACGGCATCACCTGCGCTCGGGGCTGCCGTCGCCCGGGCCGGCGCCCTCGGTATGATAAGCGGCGCTCTGCTGTCACCGGAAACCCTGGAAAATATCCTGGATGATATTGACGATATTTCTCCCGGATGTCTCGGCGCCAATTTTCTCATCCCGTTTCTGGAAGACCGGAGTGTGATAGATATTGCAGCCGGACATTGTCGAGTCGTTGAATTCTTTTATGGGGACCCGAATGAGGACCTGGTCAGGCAGGTCCATGACGGCAACGCCCTGGCTGCCTGGCAGGTCGGCAGCCTCGGTGAAGCAAAAGCGGCAGTTGATGCCGGTTGTGATTTTATCATCGTGCAGGGGTTCGAAGCCGGCGGTCACGTGAGAGGCACGGTTTCCCTGTTGCCGTTATTAACGAAAATTCTTGACGAAGTGTCGCTGCCGGTCGTGGCCGCGGGCGGCATCGCCGGCGCGTCCGGGTTGGCAGCAGTACTGGCTGCCGGCGCAGGCGCCGCACGGCTGGGTACGCGCTTCGTGGCAACGCCTGAATCAGGTTATCACCCGCAATATATTCAGAACCTGGTAGATGCAACAGATGAAGACACTGTATACACCGACCGGTTTTCTGTAATGTGGCCGGATGCGCCGCACAGGGTGTTGAAAAAGTCTCTGGAAACGGCTGAGAACTGCCGGGATGAGATAGTGGGGCAGGCAACGCTTTACGCTGAAAAGATTGATATTCCCCGCTTCAGCGTAATGTGCCCGTTCGTCGGTACCAGCGGAAATATCGAGGCCATGGCGCAGTATGCCGGGCAGAGCGCAGGTAGTGTGGACTCGGTAAAACCGGCGGCAGAAATCGTCGCAGAACTGGTACAGGGGGCGGAGCGGTTACTCGATGAACACATGTCGGCAAACCTGTAATAATGACCTGAGCAGAGGAATATTTTAATGAAAACCGGAGTAATAGGTCTTGGCGCCATGGGCAGCGGCATGGCTTTGAACCTGCACAAGGCAGGGCACCTGCAAGGAGTCTGGAACCGTACCCGAGGCAAAGCGCAGGAGATCGCCGAACAAACCGGAACGGTCCTGTTTCAATCACCCGCTGAACTGGCCTCTGGTTGTGAACTCATACTGCTGTGCGTATCCCGGGATGCGGACGTCCTGGAAATGGTGGAACAGGTTGCCCCGACCGCAACGGCCGGCACGATTGTCGTGGACACGTCCACCGTCAGCAACGCCACGGCGCAACGGGCAGCGGGTATATTGGCGGAAAAAAATGTGGCTTTCCTGGACTGTCCCGTTTCGGGTGGCGTGGAAGGCGCCAGAAAAGGCACCCTGGCGATGATGGTGGGCGGCGATGCTGAAGTACTGGCCAAGGCGGAAGATACATTGAGAGCGATTGCCGCGACCGTAACGCTGATAGGTTCCACCGGCAGCGGCCAGGCCTGCAAGGCGGTGAATCAAATCATGTGCGCCGGTGTCAACCAGGCTGTGACCGAGGCACTGGCCTTCGGGGAGGCGATGGGACTGGATATGAACAAGGTGGTGGACGTGGTGGCAAAGGGCGCAGCCGGCAACTGGTTCCTGGATCACCGCGGCAAGACCATGCTGGTCGACGACAACGATACCGGCTTCAAGCTGAACCTGCACCACAAGGACCTGACTATCTGTAAGGACATGATCCGGGATCTGGACAAGTTTACCCTGCCATTGGTCGATACAACTCTCAAACAGTACGAAGAGTTAATGGAACAGGGATACGGTGATGAGGACATATCTGCCCTGTACCGGCTGAAACGGCCATAAAGTTGGAATTAAGGGGTCAGGGTAAAATTTCTGGCGAAATTCTTACTCTGACCCCTCCGGTTCTTTTAAACTTTCCTGAATATTAGCTGTCTGTGGCTTGACGATTCCTGATAATTGTGCAGAATATCGCATCTCACAGGTATTCTGCCTGATCGGTGTTAATTCCTTTAACTTGAATGAATCAACTGAATATTGATTATGACAGTCAATGACAAGCCACCGGCGATTGAAGTCCAGAAGCTGGATAAGCGCTTCGGACCTATTCATGCGGTACGGGACGTTTCCTTCTCCGTACATCATGGCGAGGTTCTGGGCTTCCTGGGGCCGAATGGCGCCGGCAAATCCACTACCATGAAGATGATCACCGGCTTTCTCGAACCGACCGACGGGACGGTGCTGGTTAACGGGTATGACGTCAAGACCGACCCAATCAGCGTGAAGTCAGCAATCGGTTACCTGCCGGAAGGCGCCCCTGCCTATGGTGAGATGACGGTCCTGCGCTTTCTGGAATTTGTCGCGGAAATACGCGGTTATAGCGGCGAGGAAAAACAGCAACGGATCGACAGGGTCATCGAACTTGTCCACCTTGACAGCGTCCTGGAACAGACCGTCGAAACCCTGTCCAAGGGTTTCAAACGCCGCGTCGGTGTGGCGCAGGCCCTGTTGCACGACCCTGACGTACTGATCATGGACGAACCCACGGATGGCCTTGATCCAAATCAGAAACACGAAGTCAGGAGTTTGATCAAGGAAATGGCTGAAAACAAGGCCATCGTGATCTCCACCCATATCCTGGAGGAAGTCGATGCCGTATGCAGCAGGGCGATTATCATAGCCGCCGGACAGATCCTGTTTGACGGCACCCCGGCCGAACTCCGGGCGCAGTCCGAAAAGAATGACTACGACGACGCGTTCCGCACCATCACCACCCGGTTCTATGCGAGCCAAGGAGAGGCGGGCCAGTCATGAACAGCAACGTCAAGGCCGTATTGAAGCGGGAACTGTATGGTTATTTCCATACGCCCGTCGCTTATGTCTTCATTATTATCTTCCTGTTCCTTACGGGCATATTCAGTTTTTACCTGGGCGCGTTTTACGAACGGGGCCAGGCGGACCTCGAACCGTTTTTCCGGTTCCACCCATGGCTTTACTTGTTCCTGATACCGGCTATTTCCATGCGGCTCTGGTCCGAAGAGCGCAAAACCGGCACCATAGAACTGCTTATGACGTTGCCCATTTCGGTTACGGATGCAGTGCTGGGCAAATTCCTTGCCGCCTGGTGTTTCACGGCAATCGCCCTGGCGCTGACCTTTCCGATGTGGATCACCGTAAATTATCTCGGCGACCCGGATAATACCGTTATCCTTGCCGGCTACCTCGGCAGTCTGCTGATGGCGGGCGGTTTCCTGGCCATCGGATCCTGTATATCAGCCTTGTCGAAGAGCCAGGTCATCGCCTTCGTCATCAGCGTGGTCATCTGTTTCCTGTTCATTCTCAGCGGTTTTCCATTGGTGCTGGATTTTTTCCAGGGCTGGGCGCCCCAGGCCCTGGTGGATGTGATTTCGTCGCTTAGTTTTCTGACCCACTTCGATTCAATCAACAAAGGCGTGATCGACCTGCGCGATGTGGTTTATTACATCGTACTTATCGCCTTCTGGCTGTATGCCAACGTCGTGGTTATCGATTCCCGCAAGGCCAACTGAGAAACGGCCATGAAATATAAACATCTCATATCAGGCTCGGGAATTCTTCTGGCGGCAGTTCTGGCGGTGGCGTTGATTACGATCAGCAACAACCTGTTTACCGGGGTTCGGCTCGACCTGACGGAAAACAGACTTTTCACCTTGTCGCCGGGCTCCGTCAACATCATCACCACCCTGGATGAACCCATATCCCTTGATTTTTACGTGTCACGCAAGACCATGGCCGACTTCCCGCAACTAGTGAATTACGCCAACCGGGTACGTGACCTGCTGGAAGAATATGCCGCGAAATCGGGCGGCAAAATCGAACTGTCCGTCATTGAACCGGAGCCGTTTTCTGAAGAAGAAGACCAGGCCGTAGCCAGCGGTTTGAACGGGATCTCCGTCAATGCAGCAGGCGATCGCGCCTATCTGGGTCTGGTAGGAGTCAACTCTACGGATGACGAAGCCATTATCCCGTTTTTTCAGGCAAGCCGGGAAGATGCGCTGGAATACGATATCACCAAGCTGGTCTATAACCTCGCCAACCCGGAAAAGCGGGTTATCGGTGTGATGTCCGGGTTGCCCTTGTTCGGCGACCCTGCGCAGGGAATCCCGGACCGGTGGGCTATCCTCGACGTGATGGAAGAGTTTTTCGAGGTACGTAATATCGGCCAGAACTCTGATTTCATCGATGAAGACGTTGACGTATTGATGGTCGTCCATCCCAAGAACTTTACCGAGCAGGCGCTGTTTGCCATAGATCAGTATCTGCTCCGGGGCGGCCATGCCATGCTGTTTGTTGACCCGCTGGCGGAAGGGGACAATGCAGAACCGGATCCGGCAAACCCGTACGTGATGCCGGATATGTCTTCCAGCCTGAATATAATGCTTGAAGGGTGGGGTCTGGAAGTCGGCACCAGTGAAATTGCCGCAGACATCAACCTGGCCATGCGGGTGCAGACTCAGGGCGCCCGCGGTCCGCAGGAGAGCAATTACCTGCCCTGGCTGAGGCTCGAAGCGGACAATCTTGATCGGCAGGATTTCAGCACCAGCGAATTGAACCTGATCCACATGGGCACCGCAGGGGTTATCGACCTGAAAGAGGATGCAACTGTTGAATTTGCCCCGCTGATACAGACCACAGCCGACTCGATGAGAATGCAACGGGACCTGATTTTCTTCCAGCGCGATCCCAACGTGATGCTGTCCAATTTCGAATCCGGCAATAATCCCCTGGTGCTCGCGGCGCGGATCAGCGGCACCGTTCCCAGCGCCTATCCAGACGGCTTATTGACAGAGGATGAAGACGATGAGAAAGTCCCGGTTGAAGACATCATCAAGGAGGGAAGGGTAGATGTCGTCCTGGTCGGAGACACCGATATCCTGGCGGACCATTTCTGGATCAGGATGCAGAATTTCTTCGGAGTACAGATTCCCCAGAGCATTGCCAACAACGGCGATTTCGTCATCAATACCCTGGATAACCTGGCGGGTAACACCGACCTGATAAGCCTGCGCAGCCGCGGAGAATTCTCCCGCCCGTTTACCGTGGTAGAGCAGATACGCAGGGATGCGGAAGCCCAGTTCCGCGAACAGGAACAGGAACTGCAGACACGCCTGGAGGAGACGGAACAGAAGATTGCCCAGCTACAGCAGGAAGGTGGGGAAAGTGCGTTATTGCTCACGGAGGAACAGGCCGCTGAAATTGAAAAATTCAGGCTTGAGCAAATAAGGACGCGCAAGGAGTTGCGCGCGGTCCAGCACGAACTGCAAAAAAATATCGAGCGCCTGGGCACACAGCTCAAATTTATAAATATCGGCCTTATACCCTTAATTATTGCGTTGCTCGCCCTGGTTGCGGGCACTCAACAGGCGCGCCGCAAAGTCTGATGAACAACAGGCGTATTATTGTCGTAGTACTGACGGTCATTGTCGTCGCCGCGGCAGTGTTCGTCAGCCAGCAAAGGGCGCCTGAGACAAGCAGGGAAAAAACAGCGCTGTTCCCGGAGCTTGCAGAGCGGGTCAATGATGTAAGTGAACTGGTCGTTCGCGACGGTCAGTCCGCACTGACCGTTCGACTCGTGCCGGATAACTGGAGCATAGCCGAAGCGGACAATTACCCTGCACTGGTAGACAAGGTAAAACAAACGGTGCTGGCCGTCTCTGATCTCCAGGTTATTGCGGGAAAGACGGACGATCCCGACCTCTACAAGAGGCTGGGCGTTGAAGACCCCGACAGCAAGGGCGCCACCTCTCACTTGCTGACGTTGGCGAAGAATGGGGATGTACTGGCGGAGCTGGTAGTCGGCAAGACCAGGAGAAGCAAATCCGCTGCCGGCGCGCCGGGCTTGTACGTACGTATTCCTGATCAGCAACAGGCATTACTGGTGGATGGCAGACTATCGGTAAGCGCCGATATAATTGACTGGATAAAGAGGGATATCATCGATATCGAGGGGGACCGTGTCAATGCCGTCCGCCTGCGGCCGGCAGGCGGGACGGAAGTGGTCCTGAACAGGGATCAACCCGCAGACGACCTGGCATTACAGGATATACCGGAAGGTAAGGAACAGGCATCCGAGTACCTGGTCGGCCGAATGGCGTCCGTGCTTGAAAATATATACGTGGAAGGCGTAAAAAAAGAGAACAGTATCGATTTCTCCACGCCGGATTCCAGCATCGACGTTACGACGTTCGATGGTTTGACGGCGGATATCGAGGTCGTGAAAAGCGGGGGGAATACCTTTGCAAGATTTTCCTTTGCCGCGCAAGAGACCGCTGATGAGACATCTGCAGAAACCGGCGCCGGGGAAGAAACCGAACCGACGCCCGAACAGGAAGCCGAAACCCTGAACAGCCTGGTACGTGGCTGGGCCTACCGTTTGTCCGCATCCAAGGCGGAATTGTATAACCAGACCCTCTCCGATCTGGTGCGAGATCCCGCACCGGAAGAAACGGAATAGCACCACTTTTTATTTCCCGCAAATCCGGTACGACACCGGATTCAGCATATAAAACAGCCTGGACGTAAATTTTTTTACTCCATAACTCCTTGTTTTATATGGTATTACAAAAAAATATTCAGTTTTTTCAAAAAAAATTACAATTTTCTGTTGCATTGCACAAAACAATCGGTTATGATGCGCCGCAACATTCACTTAAATGAGGAGATATCAACCATGAATGTACAGGCCGGAAAATACTTTGAACCCGTCAGGGAGATTAATGCCCTGGCATTGGAAAACGTAGAAAAGCTGCTTGAGATCCAGCTCAAGTCAATCAATGACACCGCCAGGCTGAGTGTTGAGCAGATGAAGTCTGCTGCGGACATAAAGGACGTCGATGGCCTGAAGAAGTACTTCACGGAACAGGCTGAAACCGTGAAGGCTCTCGGCGATCGTTTTATCAAGGACAGCCAGACTGCCCTGGAACTGGGCGTGAGCTATACCGATAAGGTACAGCAGATTGTATCCGAGACGATCAAACAGGATGCGCCGGTGACGGCAACCACAGCCAAAACTGCTCCGAAAAGCAAATAAGCAGATAGCCTATCCCTCCTTTCCGCTGGCTTTCCCCCCAGAGCCTGCGGTTGGTCAGCCGCCCGAAAGGGCGGCTTTTTTATTTCCGCTCTTCCCTGTTAAGATAACAGCAGTTGATTATTTATAACCACAAAGTACACAGAACACTACTCACTTACCATGACGTTCCAGCATTTGATTGTTTCCCTGCAACAGTTTTGGTCGGAGCAGGGCTGCGTCATACAGCAACCCTATGATATGGAAGTAGGCGCCGGCACCTTTCATCCGGCTACTTTCCTGCGCGCGATCGGACCGGAGCCCTGGAATGCCGCGTACGTTCAACCTTCCAGGCGTCCCACGGACGGGCGTTATGGTGAAAATCCGAACCGTCTTCAACGTTATTACCAGTTCCAGGTGATATTGAAACCTTCGCCTCCTGATATCCAGGAACTTTACCTGACTTCATTGCGGCACCTGGGAATTGACACGCTTACCCATGACGTAAGATTCATTGAAGACAACTGGGAATCTCCCACCCTGGGCGCCTGGGGTCTGGGCTGGGAAGTGTGGCTGAACGGTATGGAGATCAGCCAGTTCACTTACTTTCAACAAGTCGGGGGGCTGGAATGCAGGCCGGTTTCCGGTGAGATTACCTATGGGTTGGAGCGAATGGCCGTATATCTGCAGAATGTTGACAACGTCTATGACCTGGTCTGGGTTGACACGGAAGACGGCCCGGTGACCTATGGCGATATCCATCGCCAGGATGAAGTTGAAATGTCAGCCTACAATTTCGAGAAGGCTGATACCGCAGCCCTGTTCCGCTGGTTCGACGAATGTGAAGCGCATTGCATGAAGCTGGTTGAGGATGACCTGCCGCTCCCGGCCTATGAACTGGTGCTGAAGGCATCACATATTTTCAACCTGCTGGATGCCAGACATGCAATCAGTGTGACCGAACGGCAACGCTTCATCCTCAGGGTCAGAACCACAGCGCGTGCGGTAGCGCGCAGTTATTTCGACAAGAGGGAAAAACTGGGATTTCCGTTGTGTACAAAAAAGATTTGCTCATCGAAATAGGGACGGAAGAGTTACCGCCAAAATCGCTCACGCGCCTTGCGTCATCCCTGGCCGACGCTATCCGCCAGGGTCTGCAGGACAAGGAACTTGAGCATGGAGAATGTTCCTGGTATGCCACCCCGCGCCGACTTGCAGTGATTGTGAGAGACCTGGCAGATACACAGGCGGACAAGGAAACGGTCAAACGCGGACCATCCGTCGCATCGGCCTATGACCAGGCGGGCAAGCCGACCAGGGCGGCGGAGGGTTTTGCCCGTTCCTGTGGTGTGAAAGTTGCGGAGCTTGATACCCTGGAAACGGACAAGGGCAGCTGGTTGTCTTACAGCCACCTTGCCAGGGGAGCCCGAACCGAAGAACTGCTACCTGCGATCATCGAACGGGCCCTGGCAGGTTTACCCATATCAAGGCGCATGCGCTGGGGCGACGGTGACATAGAGTTTGTCCGGCCCGTGCATTGGGTGTTACTGCTGTTTGGAGAAGACATAATCCACGCGACGATACTTGGTACGGAAACGGGCCGGGACACCCGCGGGCATCGTTTTCATCATCCGGAGGCGATCTCCATGGCCTCTGCCGGCGAATACCTGACCAGGTTGCAGAAAGAGGGACGTGTTACAGCTGATTTCAGCGAGAGAAAAAAACAAATCAGGGAAGCCGCAACTGAAGTTGCGCAGGCTCGCGAAAGAGCTGTGTTGATTGATGAGGATTTGCTGGATGAGGTAACCGCACTGGTGGAATGGCCTGTTGTCATCATCGGGTCGTTCAACGATGAGTACCTTGAACTCCCCAAAGAGGCGCTCATTGCCACCATGCAGTCACACCAGAAATATTTCCCCGTACTGCACCCGGACACGGGTGAACTGACTGCCGATTTTATCTCCGTAGCCAATATCGACAGCGCCTCCCCGGAGGTGATCAAACAGGGGAATGAGCGGGTCATAAGTCCGCGTCTGAGTGATGCCGCGTTTTTCTGGGAGCGTGACCGCAGCCGGCCTCTGGAAAGTTTCGCGGCAAAACTGGACAAGGTCGTTTTTGAGCAAAAGCTGGGTACTCTCGCCGACAAGGCGGCGCGTATTGAAAACCTCGGCAGATATATCGCGGGGCAACTTGAATTTGAATCAGCCCCGATCGAACGCGCTGCGCGGCTGGCGAAATGCGACCTGTTGAGCGATATGGTCGGCGAGTTCCCGGAACTCCAGGGGATAATGGGGCGCTATTACGCGCTGGAGAGCGATGAACGCCCCGAGGTCGCCAGGGCGCTGGAGGAACAGTATATGCCCAGGCATGCCGGCGCCGACCTGCCGGAAACAAGTACGGGCATGGTCCTCGCGCTGGCCGACAAGCTGGACACCCTGACCGGAATTTTTGCCATCGGCAAGGGACCCACCGGCGACAAGGACCCCTACGGCTTGCGCCGCGCCGGCCTGGGCTGTTTGCGCATCATGATTGAATGCGCACTACCCCTGGACCTTGAAGCCTGCCTGGCGTATTCAGCCGGTACTTTTCAGGAATCCCTCAATGCATCAGCAATCACCACCGAGGTATTTGATTTCATGCTGGACAGGTTGCGGCGCTATTACCTGGATAACGGCGTCAGTCCGGCCGTGTTCGACGCGGTGCAGGCATGCCGGCCGGCGCAGCCCCATGATTTCAACCTGCGGGTGCTGGCCGTGGGCGAATTCCTGCGCCTGCCCGAAGCAGACAGCTTGGTGACCGCCAACAAACGCATCAGCAACATCCTTAAACAGGCGCAATACACCTCAGAATCCATAGTCAATGAAGCATTGCTTCAGGAAAAAACGGAGCGGGATCTCTATAAGCAAATGTATGCATCCGGAGTAGTGGAGCATGGCGCATCCGGTGATTACATCGCTCGCTTGACCGCGCTTGCGGGTTTGAGAGATTACGTTGATGCCTTTTTTGATGAAGTGATGGTCATGTGCGACGATGTTGCGCTGAGAAATAACCGCCTGGCCTTATTAAACGAATTACGTCAACTGTTCCTGGCCACCGCGGACATCTCAAGGCTGCAATGAAACTGATAATACTCGACATGGACGGCGTGATTAACCATGATTCCGATGACTATATCAAGTCGGAACAGGAATGGGAGGCAATACCCGGCAGCCTGCAGGCCATTGCCCGGCTTAATCAACGCGGTTATCACACTGTCATTGCAACCAATCAATCCGGACTGGCCAGAGGCAAGCTAACCCTGAATGAGTTGAACCGGATTCACAGGAAAATGCATACCCATCTCGCCCAGTACGGCGGCGTGATAGAAGCCATTTTCTTCTGCCCTCATGGACCCGACGAAGGCTGCGCCTGCCGTAAACCCGAACCCGGGCTGTTAAAGGAGATAGAAAGAAGGCTGCATACTCCGCTGTCCGGTGTACCCGTAATAGGCGATCGGCTGAGTGATATCCGGGCAGCTCAGGCGGTCGGCGCAAGTCCGATACTGGTCAGGACCGGGAAAGGAACAAAGCAACTGGACGAGGGTGTTATCCCGGACGGTATTCCCGTTCATGACGATTTGGCCCAGGCAACGACAGCGCTGCTTTCCGGCAAACCATCTACATGAGTTCACCGGGCGGGATATCCATATTACAATGGACCGGGTCGCTTATGTTCATCCTGGGCATGGTCGTATCCACACTCATTGCGGTTCCCATCACGTTTTTCCTGTTGGCAGTGCCTTTCCCTCTCAGGTTCCGACTGGTAGCGAACTGGGCCAGGTTCAACCTGTGGTGGCTGGGGGTCACCTGCAGGATTAAGGCAGAAGTGGAGGGCCTGGAAAACATCACCGATCAGCCGGCGATCATCATGTGCAAACACCAGTCCATCTGGGAGACCCTGATGATCCAGTTATTGTTCCCCCCCCAGGTATGGTTACTGAAGCGCGAATTGTTGCGCATCCCCATCTACGGCTGGGGACTCGCGACCATGAAGCCAATAGCCATCGACCGTTCCCTGGGAGTCCGCTCACTGAAGCAACTCGTACGCCAGGGCAAGGAGCGTCTGAATGCCGGCTTATGGGTGGTGGTGTTCCCGGAAGGCACCCGGCTGGCGCCGGGCGTACGGCGGAAATACCACCCGGGCGGGGCCATGCTGGCAGAGAAATCCGGTTATCCCGTCATGCCGATTGCGCACAACGCCGGCTACCTGTGGCCGCGCCACAGCTTTCTCAAACGGCCCGGCACCATTCGGATGGTTATCGGCCCGCCCATACAATCCCGGGGAAAGAAGGCCGCGCAAATTCTCCGCGAGACGGAGGACTGGATTGAAACTACCGTAGCATCCCTGCCTGTACCGGTTAGCCGGTAACAGCTAATATTTCAGGTTATGAATAATAAAGAAGATAAACCTAAAAAAGACGGCGAGTATCTCAGCACACTGGCCAGGGGACTGTCCGTACTGCGAACGTTTACCAGGGACAACCCGGAAATGACATTAAGCGAAGTCGCTTCAGCAACGGGCCTGAACCCCGCTGTAGCCAGGCGCTGCCTGAATACCCTGGTTGAATTGGGTTATGTCGGGAAAAGAGGGAAATTGTTTCTGTTAACGCCCGAAGTGATGGGTTTCGCGTCAGCATTCCTTGAATCAGTTAACCTGGAAGAAATAGCGCGTCCGCACCTCCAGGACGTTCGGGACAACACCGGGGACAGTTCTTCACTGGCTGTACTATCCCACCTGGATATCCTGTACCTGGTTCATGTATCGACGAACCGTATGATCAGGCTGGATGCGGGGATCGGCACCCGCTTCCCCGCTTATGCAACGTCTCTTGGCCGCGTCATTGTTGCACACCACTCCGAGTCCTTTATTAACGACTATCTTGCCCGGATTAAACCTCAGAAACTTACCGACAAGACAGTTATATCCAGGGTGAAACTCCGAAAAGTCCTGAACAGGTGCAGGCGCCAGGGTTTCACATCCACCCAGGATGAACTGGACTACGGCATCATATCCGTCGCCGTGCCCGTATTCGACAATGATGGTGAGATACTCGCTGCGATAAACTGTTCAACCGCAACAACCCGCGTCAACCAGGAGGAGATGATCGAGACCCGGTTGCCCCACCTCATGACGGCGGCTAAGAAAATCGAACAGGAATTGCGCCGCTACCCGATCCTTGTACACTCGATCAGAAGCGCATCATTCCGTTAAGGACGCCGCTTCATCTACGCCGGCACAAAAGAGAATTACCTGTTCGTTGTACAACTCCGGTTCGGTGAGATTACTCAGGTGGCCGCTGTGCTCAAAAATGACCTCCCGGCTGTCAGGGATTACCTCAAGCAGTTTTTGTGCGTGCGCCTTCAGCCTGCCGGTTTCGCTTGCGCCGGTGAGTATAAGAGTGGGGGCATGGAACCGGGCAAGTTTCCCAAGCACGTCCAGGGAAGTCGCTAACTTGTCCGGTGAGAAAGCAAGTAAATCCGCGCCGGTATAATCATCCAGTATTTCATTCAGCAGTCGTTGCTCGTCATCATGTCCCGGGCCGAGCGCCAGCACCGGGTGCCCGAGCCAGCGTCGGCGCATCACATCGATTTTTCCTGCGCTTACCAGGTCAGCGTATTCAGGAAACGGGATGCGTTCGTGTTCCGGTCCGTCAATATCCAGGCCGTCAACCACGGCGCCTTGCAGAACCAGGGAACGCAGGCGTTGCGGCCTTGTTACGGCATAACGCATCGCCAGACGCCCACCCTGGGACATGCCGAGCAGGTGCAGGGTGTCAAGAGACAAGGCATCTGCGATTCTATCCAGGTCGTCAAGCTCCAGGTCCAGGTCGGGAGTCGCATCGGACCGGCCAAACCCGCGCCGATCGAAACTGATGACGTGAAATCGCTCACTGAGACGGGGCATCTGTGGTTGAAACATGCGCTGGTCCAGGGTCCATCCATGCATGAGCAACAAAGGGGCACCTTCACCTTCATGCCTGACGAACAGTCGTCCTGCATCGACATCGATCCACATGGTTCTGTTACCTGGCGTGGTTTAAGCCCGGATCAGTCCTGGTAGGCAATACGTTCCTTTGCCGCGAACCAGAGATCATGGCCGATTGGGTTGTTCATTTCCTCAAAGAGGTGCCCGACGAGTCCAGCACAGCGAGCGGTCAGCACGATACCGCGCATCAGGGAGGCAGGCACTCCGGCTTCGGCAAGTACCGCCGCTATGGCTGCGCTGACGTTCATGACAATGGATTTGTTAATGACTTCCTGTACACCGGCTTCGAGCGTGTCGAGTGCGTTGAGGTACTGGCCGCTCACTCCCGCTTCCCTGGCTATCTGCAACAGTCTTCCGACGCGCGGGTCGCCGCCATGGTGAATGGGATGACCGAAACCCGGAACAGGTCGGCGCATCTGCCGGAGTGACCTGACCCTCTCGATTGCCGTGGCTTGCCGTTCCGCCAGCGGCGCTTCGACGATTTCTTCAAGCAATACGCCACAGTCACCGGCCGTGCCGGCATAGCGATCGCCAACACCCAGAAGGCCGGCAACCACTGCACCCTGAAATGATTCAGGCGCGCCGTGATGAGTCAGCCTGGTCGCGATTGCGGAAGGTACCAGGCCGTGTTCCATGATGGTTACCAGCACCGCGTCGACAATCCGGGACTGTGCTTTGGTCGGTTCCTTTCCTAGCGCCTGCAGCAGCAGCAATTCCGTGAATGAATAATTTCCCATAAGATCGCTTACGAGATTCTTGCCGCGAACCAGGATGTTCTCTGCGTCAAAACCGCAAATCGCCGTCGTGGGGTGCGCCTTGTCATTGTCGCTCATAAGATCACTCCGAATTGAGAATGTTAAGGTCAAGCAGGGGACCTGAAAAATCACTATAACACAATCAAATCACCCTGACGCCCTGTCATCATGTTGTGAAATAAAATTTCGATTATCGAATTTGACTTCGTTATTCGAAAATACTAATATACATTTTACCAGAATCCGACTGCGCTGAATGTGTATAAACGGGAACCGGGAGGTAGTTGTAAATGAATACAGAACTGAAAATATCAAGCCGTCTTCACCACAACGCGCATGTTACCAGGGACATGGAAGCCGTAAGAAAATTCTACGAGGAGGACCAGGAAGAATTCGGTCCGGAATTGCCGCTTTCCGGTTTTCGCCATATCGCCATGAAAGTAGACCAGGAAACCCAGGCCGGAATACGCGACCGGCTGGAGGCTGCAGGATACAAGGAGCCGGACATGTACATTCTGAACCACGGATACTGCTATTCCCTGTACGTGCTTGACCCGGCGCAGTTGATAATTGAATTTACTGTTGACCACGAAGACGTCGATCAGATAAACGAGGAGCAACGTCTCAAGGCCCGTAGCGAACTTGAACGTTGGCTGGCGGGTGACCATACCCCCAATAACGAGGCATACCACCGGTAAACCCGGAACAAAAATCGTGGACACAACAAGTAAGAACCAACACGGAAAGCCCGCGCCATGATGCACGACGCAGAGATTGAAACCCGCCCGGTGGCAGAGCAATTTGACCTGGACCGGGAAAGTTATCGCCGGCAAATCCGGTATTTATTCGAGCATTCCGCCTTTTACCGGCATAAGCTGGATGAGGCGGGCTTCTCCGGTCCTGCGGATGTGGGTGATCTGGATGATATCACCGGTCTCCCTTTCACGGAAAAAGACGAAATACGGGCGACCCAGGCCGCTGCGCCCCCGTTCGGCGATCACCTGGCCTGTTCCCCGGACAAGTTGCGGCGGGTCTACAATACCAGCGGCACCAGCGGCGTGCCGTGCCTGATCGGCCTCACCCGCAACGACCTGGAAGGCTACGCAACCAACGCTGCCCGCGGTTACACCGCGGCCGGGTTTGCAAAAGCTCAGCGCATCGTTGTCGGATTTAATGCCGGGCCGTTCGTTGCAGGCGCGGTTTACGATGGTTTCGACAAGTTGGGCTGCACGGTAATCCCGATAGGCACCGGGAATACCGAACGCCTGGTCGGCGCCATCCAGAGGTTGAATGCCACGGGTATAAGCTGTACTCCTTCGTACGGGCTGTACCTGATTGACTGGTGCAGGGAGCGCGCTATTAATACCCTGGGCCTGGGTCTCAGGAACATGATTACCGCGGGGGAACCGGGCGGCGGCGACCCGCTGATCCGCGGCCGCCTGGAGGGCGCATTCGGCTGCAAGGTGCGCGAATCCATGGGCATAGGGGACATAACGCTTTCGGCCTGGGCCGAGGACGATGACGGTAAGGGGATGCACTTCATGGCCCGCGGCTTCGCCCATGTTGAACTCATCGACCCGGAAACCGGTTCCCCGCGCGCCTGGGAAGACGGCGCTGAAGGTGAACTGGTCTACACCGCGTTGCAACGGGAGGCGATGCCGTTATTGCGTTTCCGCAGCCGCGACCACGTCGTCGTCAACATGGAACCCAACCCGCTGGGCCGGACCGGCCCCAGGATACGCTGCGTGGGACGCACGGACGATATGCTCATCGTGCGCGGCGTCAACCTGTTTCCGACCGCGCTGCGCAGCGTGCTGAACGAGTTCACACCTGACGTATCGGGCGTGATACAGGTAAGGCCGAAAGAAAAGGGGGTCAGGCAGACAAAGCCGTTGCCGGTGCTGGTCGAACTGGGAGAAAACGGTGCGGCACAGACCGTCAACCTGCAACAGCGAATCTCGGACCAGGTACGGCAGCGCCTGCTGGTCGCGACCGATATACAACTCGTGCCGTACGGGACGTTGCCAAGGGAAGTTTACAAATCACGCCTGGTCGATTACTCCGATGCGGAACAGGCTGCTGCAGTGTCGGCATGAGTGACGCAATGCGCCCGTTATATACAAAGAAAAGCTTGCACTCCCGGGGAGAGAGACACTATGTGGCCGTTCGCTGAAGACGAGGATTATCTCGAGAATCAATGGTACGTCGCGGCCTGGAGCAGCGAGGTCACAGCCGATAAACCGTTCGAGAGGTGGATCTGCGGAGAACCGGTGGTGTTTTACCGCGATACGCAGGGAAAAGCCATCGCCATGCACGGGCGCTGCCCGCACCGCAGCTTCCCGCTGGGCAAGGGCCGGGTGCGCGGCGACGTGCTGGAATGCGGCTACCACGGTTTTCAATACGGTCCGGACGGTAACTGCGTCAGGATTCCCAGCCAGGAAACCATTCCGGACGTGTGCCGGGTGCAAACTTATGCACTGGTGGAAAAATGGGAGTGGTTGTGGATCTGGATCGGGGACCAGACGCGCGCGGATCCGGACCTGATTCCGGACCATGATGAGATCCGCCTGACCGAACCGGGCTGGCTCGCGCTGCCTGCGCTGACGAACACGCTTAACTGCCGCGCACAATTGCTGCATGAGAACCTCACAGACATATCGCACCTGTCGTACCTGCACCCGGGCACTATCGGGACTGACTCGGTGGCGTCCACCCGGGTGGAAATTTCCGAGCACGATAGATTTCTGCGGGGCCTGCGGATGATTCCCAATGAAAAACTGACCGGTTTTTTCAAGGACGCGCTGGGTACGGAAGGGCCGTTGGACCGTGAAGTGTTGATAGACTTCTACCCGCCCAACCTGCATGTTGCGCGCGAGAAGTTCATCAATCCCGGCGGCGACGCCATCGCACAGTACCGGGTCTGCCATGCGGTTACGCCTGCGACGGCAACATCAACGAATTACCTCGTTGCCTGGTCCCGCACCTTTGCCCACGACAGCCGGGAAGTAACGGATACGGTGAACAGTGTCTTTGCGGCTGTCATCGATGAGGACATCGAAGCGGTGGAAGCAGTTGAGAACATGCTCGCGCGCCAGCAACAGCCCCGCGAGGTACTGGTTTCAGCGGATACCCATTCCATGAGGGCGCGCAGGATCATGAAAAAGCTGTTTGCGGAGCAGTCCGCCGGCGCGGCAAGCGCGACTGCATAACATTGAGGAACCTGAAGTTTCCGTCCGGATTTATTGATTTTATGTAACAGGAGGAAGGTAGAATGAACAAACTGACACGTATCATCGCCGGGGTATCGGCGGCGCTGGTGTGCGTAACGGGATTCACACAGGGAACGGGTATGCTCGAAGAAGTCGTCGTAACGGCGCAAAAGCGTGAGGAATCCCTGCAGGACGTGCCCATCTCGATTACTGTATTCAGTGAAGAAAACCTGGACAGGCGGCAGGTGGACATGATTGGCGAGCTTGCCAATATCGTTCCCAGTTTCGAATTTGCACGACCGCCCAGCGACAGCCCCGGGGTGACCTTCCGCGGCATCGGCACCCAGGCAGGCAACGTCGCTTTCGATAACTCCATCGGCATGTTCGTGGACGGCGCGTTCCTGGGCAACGTGCGCCTGTACGGGCATACCCTGTTCGATGTGCAGCGGGTTGAGTTGATCAAGGGCACGCAGAGCACCCTGCTCGGCAAGAACACCACACTCGGCGGTATCTCGGTTGTCAACAACAGGCCGGAACAGGAGTTCGGCGGTGACGTGGAGTTCGGGCTTGAAGCGCAGAACGGCGGCTGGTTCGGCGAAGGCGTTGTGAACCTGCCGGTGGACGATACCCTGGCCTTGCGCATCGCCGGCAAGTGGTCCGACCTGAATGGCTGGGTACACAACGTCACTACCGGGAAAGACGTGCCGGAGGACCGGGATGCCGGCATTCGCACCTCCCTGCTCTGGGAGCCCGCAGGCCGGTTCAGTGCGCTGATCAGTCATCAGTACACCGACAACAGGCGCGTCGGTCTGCCGACCCAGATAACCCGGCCTGGCCTGTCCGCGCTGGGTCTCGGTGCCGGCCCGGACCTGGGTGAATCGAGGTTTGACGACACCAAGGCCTCCTACAGTTCGGACCCGCGTCTGGTTGACGGCGACGACCTGACCCACCTGCAGGCCCACATAGCCACCGGGACGTTGAATTATGATTTTGGTGCAGCAACACTGACTTCGATCACGTCATACGCGACATCCGATCACACAAACTACGCGGACTTCGATTTTGACAACAAGGATGCAAGCCTCTTTATCCGTACCGAAGACTACGAGCAGGTTCAGCAGGAACTGCGCCTGGCCTCCAACGGGGGCGAGCGCCTGGATTACCTGGCCGGACTGTTCTTCTTCCACAGCGAATGGGACATGTTGTGGGACAGCGTGTTCGGCATCCCCGACTTTCCGCCTCCGCCGGTTCCGATCAGCGGTCAGATATTCAACGGTTCCTACACCAACACCTTTGCCCAGAAAACCACCGCCTACTCGGTGTTCGGCCAGGCCAACTATAGCTTGACTGAACAATTCCGGGTCAACCTGGGCCTGCGTTTCACCCACGAAAAGAAGAAAGTGCATTTCGGACGCACCAACCGCCCGCCGTTCACCCTGTGGAATGCGGTAATTCAGGCGCCGTTCCCCTATCAGAGACTCGATAACGTCACTGACGACCTGGTCAGCGGCAGTGTGTCGTTACAGTACGACCTGACGCCGGACGTAATGGTGTACGCATCTTTCGCACGCGGCGGAAAGGCCGGTGGCTACGGCGAGTTCAATTCCATAGCGCTGGATCCTGCCTTGGGTACCGGCAATCCGCAGCGGGATGCGTTTGTGGATGACGAGCGCGCCAACAGCTACGAAGCCGGCATAAAATCGAGCCTGCTGGACGGCCGCGTGCAGCTTGACGTGGCGGTGTTCCACATCGACGTCTTCGGTCTGCAGCAACTGCTCTTTACCGGTGAGTTCATCTCCAGCAACGACAGGTCCCGTTCGACAGGTGTCGACGGCCTGTTGACCTGGCAGGTGACCGACAGCTTTCGGGTGAGCGCGGCAGGCGCTTATGCCGATGCCGAGGACAAGGGTAGGAACGAGCGCCTGGCGCAATCGCCCCGCGTGTCAGTGGCGTTCAATGCGGACTGGGAGCAGCGCGTGTTCGGAGACTGGTCCGTTGCCATCGGCGGTACCCTGAAGCATCGCTCGTCCAAGTTCAACCAGCTCAGCGAAGGGTTGTATGACAATGCGTTTACCTCACTGGCCCTGACCGGGCGCCTCAGCAGCGATTCATCACCCTGGTTTCTGAATATCGTGGCGGAGAACGTGACCAACACAATCGGCGCGGATTTCGGTTTCCCAGGACCGGATCCTTTCGTGGAGACCTTCGAAACCAATACCCCGTTGCGCTCGATCAAAGTCTCCGTGGGGACGAGTTTCTAGCCTGATAAGCGATGACAACTGCGTCCTACCTGCTGAATTGCTGGTACGCCAGCGCATGGTCGGACGAACTTGATGCAGGTCCGGTGGGGCGCGTGCTGCTCGACCAGCATGTCGCGCTGTTCCGGGACAACACCGGCAAGGCTTACGCAGTGGGCGGACGGTGCCCACACCGTTTCGCGTCATTGGCGCAGGGGAAGGTGGCAGAAGACGGCAGTCTGCAATGTCCCTACCACGGGTTGCGCTTCAGCGGAGATGGCCGGTGCGTACACAACCCGCATGACCAGGGACACATCCCGGACGTTTCACTGCCGACCTGGCCGGTGCGTGAACGGCACGGACTGGCCTGGGTCTGGTTCGGCGATGCAGTACAGGCAGACCCCGCGCTGGTGCCTGATTTTTCATTCATGGACGAGAGCAAATGGGAAATCATCAGGGGCGTCATCCACGGCGCCGGCAACTACCAGCTTTTCACTGACAACATCCTCGACCTGTCGCACGCCGAGTACATTCACAGCGGCCTCAGCGCTCCTGCGTTTATCGACGGACAGCGTCAGTACCGCTCTGACGGCACAGCCGTGTGGTGCCATATCGAACACCCGAACGATTACGTCTCCGACGTCATGGCCGCCACCTTTGACGTCGTTGGCAGAAGGCAGAACTTCTGGACGGACATCCGCTGGACGCCCCCGGCCAACATGTTACTGATCCCTTACCTCAACGAACCCGGTGGAACGCGGGAAACGGCGAAGGCAGCGCCGTCACTGCACCTGATGACGCCGGAAACGGCAGGCAGCACATTCTATTTCTGGGCCGTGGGCAGGGAAACGCGCCTGAACGACCCGGAATTCACTGAACAGATGCGCTCAGGCTTCATTCATGCCTTTGAAAATGAAGACAAACCGATGATCGCGCAGCAACAGGCAATGATGGGGGGTAAGGATTTTTGGGACCTGGAGCCGTTGGTTCTCAAGGGCGACACCGGCGCGATAATGGCGCGCCGCAAGCTGCTGCAACTGCTGCGCGAAGAGCAGACTGCAGCCGGGGACTGATCAAACTGCCAGGTTCTCGTTCAGCGCCCTGATATGCTCCGGCCCCATGCCGCAACAGCCGCCGACCACCTGCACGCCCTGGCCGATCCATTGCTTTACATAGCCCAGGTAGTCCTGTGGGGAAATAATATCCTCGAACTTCCAGCTTGGCGGGACGAAATGGCCGCTCTCCGCATACGCGAACATGGATCCGTTCCACAACTCGCCCAATTCCGCCAGCGCCGGACCGGTATCATGGACGCTGGAATGCATGACTCCGGCGGCATCGCAGCCCATACCGAGGACTTCCTCCGCCATCCGTCTGAACGGCATGGTCTCGTCATCGCGCACGGGTGACTCATAGTTGATTAACGTGCCGGCGTCGTTCCTGCTGGCGCTGAAGCCCGTCCATACCGGTATTCCCGTTCCCCTGGCCGCAGAGATAACCATATCGGAGATATCCACGTCGCGCATCATCTCGGCGATAATCAGTTCGGCGCCGGCTTCCGCCAGCAACTCAGCCTGGCGGACAAAACCCTGCCTCACCTCATCGGTTTTCGGAACGGCAAATGTATCAAATGCCGGCATGGAGGACATGGAAGCAGCGACACACACATCCCTGCCGCAGTTGTCTCGGGCCGCCAATGCCACGGCTACGGCAGACTGGTTGACCTGCGCGAACTGATCCTCCAGCCCCAGGCGCTTGAGCACGTGCGGAGCGGTCCCGAAGGTATTTGCGATAATTACATCGGCGCCGGCATGGATGTAACTCTCATGCACCTGGCGCACAACCTCCGGGTAATCCACATGGGCGATACCGCACCAGGCCAGGTCGTTCATCTCAACGCCCTGCCGCTCAATCTCGGAACCGGTGCCGCCGTCCAGCAAAACGATTTCGCCATTGTCCAGCTTGTCTTTGACTGTTTGATAGCTCATTACATTGCGATAGGTATGAATGTTGTTATTAAGGAATTATCGACAGAGTTTTCCCGCTTAGCTGCTACCTCTGTCAAACTCCAGCCGACCTGCCTGTTGATAGAGTTCAGCCAAGGCCTCTTCGGCTTTTTCGTACGTGTCTTGTAACGTTTTGTCTTTTCTTACTACCGGGTGGCTGCCAAGAAACTGGTAAATGTAATCCAACGCTACATACGTTCGGTCCAGGAGTTCGAAATAATGGCCGTCATTTATTGCATCGTCCGTATCGTCGGGGATAAGAGTTGAGCCTTCGTCTGTTTCTTTTTCTTCCAGAATTGGACGACGGAACGCATGGAGAAAATACCTTATATCTTCTCTCAGTTCCTCAATCGTTTCACCCATAGGCGCGACGGGTTTTTCTGTCCAACCTTCAATGGCGCCGTTCTCGTGGTAATAAACCTCGTGAACCTGATATGCCACCGATTCTGTTTCGGTGTGACGCTTCCTGATTACTCTGTGATTCCAGTATGACATTCTCATATTACAGCCGGGTGCATCGGTTCCTCCTCAATGCCGCCATCAAACTCCAAAGAAGCGTTGAAAAAAGGGACAAGCTTACGGATAAGAATACTCCTTACAGCCAAAATCGGCGATGTCGTCAGTCACCTTCTGAAGAGTCTTGCTTTACTATGCTGCAGTTTTTGTAAACAAACTCAGGGGCAAGATCAGCGCCGGACTCCCACGCAATTGTGTCAAAAGAGACATAAGCAGTTTTGAATCTGCACGGGTCTTGAATTTTTTTAAAGACTCCAAAATTCAAGTAAGGTTTCATATCCAGTAACCCACTCTCACCACTATCAAAAACTACTGACAAAAGATAATCATCTTTACATTCAACTGATGTTACAGCCGGGTTCACTAACTTTACCTCATTGTAGCGGTTGAATTTTAAACGGTTCTTCACCGTTCATGACGAGTTCCCAATTTGCCAAAAGATCTTCCTGATGAAGCTCTGCCCACGCTAAAACTAACTTAGTTTGCCTCTTTGGCAACTTGCCATCAATTATTTCACATGTGCGAATATCAACCCTTGCCTTATGTTCAGAATAATACACATGAAAGTGAGGTGGAGGGTGCTCACCAGGTGCAAAATACATTCTGATAATTATGCCGTAAAACATCGATATGGTTGGCACGCTAAAACTCCTCGTTTAGCCAATCAGTTTTTCGCACGACTTCAAGCAAAAAAGTAGTATCTTTGAATGAAATAAGTGCCTTAAACATCATTTTACGCCTCGAACCCTAAGAACACGGTATAGATTTTGTTACTGTCAAACCGAACCACATCAGATGCTTCGACAATAGTCGAAGGGTGGTTTAGATTATTGAATAGATGTTCTGTAGCTTTCCTGATCTCTGGTGTATCCAAGAATACCATGAACTTTAGGCAGCGTTGAGGGTCCATTCGCGATTTGCTCTTTCCGTCGATTAACGCATCCATATCTTTGATAATCCCATTCTTCTGCGCGGAACCATATACAGTTCCTTCCTTGATAGGGACATTGCACTTTACTTCAGCGATAAGCTCAATAGGGTCATCCAACTCGATGTCATATCCGTTTGTGTTGGGTTTCATACCTTTAATCTTCTCAATCATACTACTCACATCAGACTTTGCCATGTCCAGGTTCTGTGCCAACCAGTGGACAAAAGAAAGGGTGACCTTCATTGTAATGATGTTGTTTATGTCACTTAGGACAGCTTTTAGCTTTAGAAAACCGGATTCATCCAAATTTGAATAGTAGTCCTTTTCCTCAAGACTAAACTGACCAGATAGAAAATCGTTCAGGCGTCTCTTTAGTTCATCCTCTCTGTCGTATAACTTATTCATTTCTTGTACATAACATGGATTAAATGTCAACGAGGAACTGCATCTCTTTGTCCAAGGTCGAAGGCTACGTTGCCATCGAATATTGTCATGTCCACCTGTGTTTCTCCAACCCTGTCGGCCTGTCCGTTCTGCGCAAGATTAACTTTGTTCTCATTCAATACAACCAAGTCGGCTGTTTCCCGACTTCGATACTATCCAGTAGATTATCATGACCCATCAACCGTGCACCATTAGATAGTGTGTACAGCCAGGATATCATGGATATTGATACGTTGACTGGCATTCATCACCACACCGTCTGACTTCCGGGTCGTGCGGCCTGCTCAGCAGCAGGAAGTAACTTATTTGGTTGGCTTGTTGATTGTTGTGGTTTCCGAGAACAGCCAACACAAATCGCGCCGGTAATAAACAGAAGAACTGGTAAATGATTCGACAGTTTCATGTATCATTTCCATACATATGAGCCAGGTGAGGATTTATGACTCGGTAAGCTTGTCTTTTCAGCAACCGGTTCAATATTAAACTATTTCGAAGAAATGCACATAAGGAGCATAGTATGAAAGCGATTGTATTAGAAGAACTCGGCGGTCCGGATAACCTGAAAGTCAAGGAGGTGGATACGCCTGAACCGGGACCGGGTGAGGTACGGGTAAAGCTGCGGAATTCTGCGCTGAACCGGCGGGATTACTGGATCACCATCGGCAGGTACCCGCGTACGAACCTGCCCTGTATCGCCGGATCGGACGGCGCCGGCACGGTAGACGCTGTCGGTATGGGAGTCGACAACGGGATGATCGGCGACGAGGTGGTAGTCTATCCAGCCAGGGAGTGGGGTGACAGCGAGGCGGTGTCCGGACCGGATTTCCGCGTGCTGGGCATGCCGGACCAGGGCACGTTTGCCGAATATATCTGCTGTCCGGCTACGGATGTCCATGCGAGACCCGCTCATTTAAGCTGGGAACAGGCCGCCGCGGTCCCCCTGGCCGGTCTGACAGCCTGGCGCGCTGTTGTGACACAGGCCGAGGTACAAGCGGGGCACACCGTACTGGTTACGGGGGCCGGCAGCGGCGTTTCCACCTTTGCCGTCCAGTGGGCCAGCGGGCTCGGCGCCGAGGTTTACGTGACCAGCGGTTCCGAGGAGAAAATTGAAAAAGCCAGGGCCATCGGCGCCGTCGGCGGCATCAGCTACAGGCAGGAGGACTACCATAAAACCCTGAGAAAGCAGGCAGGCGGCTTTAACGCCATCATCGACAGCGCCGGCGGGGACGACATGAATAACCTGTTAAGCACCCTGAGACCCGCCGGACGGTTTGTATTCTTCGGCGCCACCCTGGGCGTCCCCTCCACCGGCCTGGAAATACCCAGGCTGTTCTTCAACCAGACGCGCATACAGGGCACGATGATGGGGTCCAATGCCGAATTCAAGGCAATGCTGGATTTTGTCGGCGAGAAGAAGATCGAACCCGTAGTGGATCGGGTATTGCCCATGAGTCAGGCGGTCGCCGCGCACAAGCTGCTGCAATCATTCGGCCAAATGGGCAAGGTCGTCCTGCAGAACAGTTAACCCGTCAGGATTGAGAAGATGGATCAGGCAATTATCTATGACGGGATCCGCTCCCCCTTCGGCCGTTATGGCGGAGGCTTGTCTGCAAAGCGCCCGGACGACCTGGCGGCAGCCGTCATCAGGTCCCTGCTGGACAGGAGCGGCATCGATAGCAGCCTGGTGGAAGACGTGGTCTTCGGCAATACCAACCAGGCGGGCGAGGACAGCCGCAACGTCGCGCGTAATGCCGCCCTGTTGGCCGGCCTGCATACCTCGGTGGGAGGAGCGACCGTCAACCGTTTGTGCGGCAGCGGGGCTGCGGCGACCCTGGATGCAGCCCGGGCGATCGGTTGTTCCCAGGGGCAGTTGTTCATTGCCGGCGGCGTGGAGAGCATGAGCCGTGCGCCCTGGGTGCTGAACAAGGCGGAAACCGGCTTCGACCGTAACCAGAAGATGTACGACACAGTGCTCGGCTGGCGTTTCCCCAACAAGGCGCTACTGAAGCAATACGGTGATGACACCATGCCGCAGACCGCAGACAACCTGGCCCGGGACTTCGCCATCAGCCGCGAAGACAGCGACGCGTTTGCATTCGCCTCCCAGCAGAAGTACGAGGCCGCCAGAAATGCCGGGTTTTACGAGGAAGAGTTGCTGGAAATAGAAGTGCCGGCAAAACGGCGCAAGGACCCTCCCGCCAAAGTGACAGCCGACGAACATCCCCGGCCCGGCACCACCCTGGAGAAATTATCTACCCTGTCGACCCTGTTTGAAGGCGGTGTAGTCACCGCCGGCAATGCGTCAGGCATCAATGACGGCGCGGCCGCACTGCTGCTGGGAAACGAGGACATCGGCAAAAAACTGGGACTGACCCCGCGTGCTCGCATTCTGTCTGGCGCCATCGCCGGCGTCGAACCCCGGGTGATGGGGATCGGCCCGGTCCCGGCGTCGCAAAAAGCCCTGCAACGGGCGGGCCTGTCACTGGCCGACATGGACGTGATCGAGATCAACGAAGCCTTCGCGACCCAGGTACTCGGCTGCTTGAAACAACTGCAGATCGATTTCCGGGACGAACGGGTCAACCCGAACGGCGGCGCCATCAGCATCGGCCATCCGCTGGGTGCATCCGGCGCGCGGTTGATACTCACGGCGTTACGGCAACTGGAAAACACCCAGGGCCGGTATGCGCTGGTCAGCATGTGCATCGGCATCGGCCAGGGCATTGCCGTCATTATCGAAAGAGTGTAATTATCCGCAGATGACACCAATTGTGACAGCAAGGGACAGAATTAATTCTGCCCCCGGTCAGGCTTCATGAAGATCCTTGCTGTCGGCGATATACACCTGGGGCGAACTCCGTCCCGGCTACCGGAGGTACTAGCGCATCGGTCCCGTGATTTGGGTCCGGCCGGAGCCTGGGAACGCACTGTAAATATTGCCATTGATACCGGTGTCAGGGCTGTCCTGCTTGCCGGTGACGTAGTCGAAGGGGAAAACGATTTCTTCGAAGCTTACCGCGAACTAGAGCAAGGCGTTAAGCGCCTTACTAGGGAAGGTATCCACGTCATCGGCGTCGCCGGCAACCACGACGTCAAAGTCCTGCCCCGCCTGGCTGAGCACATTTCTGAATTTCAACTCCTGGGGAAAGGCGGTCAATGGGAGCCCCGCCGGATCGACGATAATGCCGATTCAATCACCTTCTGGGGATGGTCGTTTCCCCGGAAGGAAGTCCGGGAAAGCCCCCTGACCGATCAATCTTTCAAGGCTGAGGCCGGCATCAATCTGGGACTTTTGCACTGTGACCGGGATGCGGGAGACAGTCCTTATGCCCCGGTCACCAGCCGGGAACTGCAACGGGCGGGCATCGACGGCTGGTTGCTCGGACACATACACAAGCCCGATGCTCTGTCTGCCGCGTCGCTGAACGGTTACCTCGGTAGCCTGACCGGGCTTGACCGTAGCGAAGCGGGCCCCCACGGGCCTTGGCTTATAGACGTATCTCAGGGACGCATCAATGAAGTTGTACACCTGCCGCTGGCACCGCTGCGCTGGGAAGCTGTTGACGTTAACCTGGATGGTATCCGCGAACCGGTGGAGGCGGGAGGACGCGTCCTGTCTGCGCTGCAGGAGCTTGACCGTCAAATCACGGAGGCTCCCGTCGCGCCAGACCTGACAGCCACGCCGGACGCGATCGGGGTGCATATCACCTTGTGCGGACGTACACGTTTCACCATGGCCGTGCTCAACGAAGTTTCCAAAAGACAGGAAGACATCGTCTATACAGGTTCTAATGCTCGACAGTATTTCATTGAATGTTTGAGTGCCGATACGCGGCCTGAGATAGACCTGGAAGAACTTGCCAGGCAACCTACCCCGCCGGGATTGTTGGCTAAACGCCTGCTCTGGTTGGATGAACCGGAAGGCGATCCCGATCGCGACGAACTAGTAACAAAAGCCCGCCTGCGCTTGCGCGAGCAGGGGCAAATGCCCGTCTGGGTCGAACTGGACGCCGGCGACCCGGACCCGGTCGAGTGGCTCAGAAAAGCGGGGTTACGCGCCCTGGACCAACTCCTGGCACAGGAATCCGATACCGCCTGATGCGCCTCAAACGACTTAACATTCGGACCCTGCCTGGCATCGAACCCGGTTTTACCTTCGAGCCCCCCGGCGCTGGCGTCAATATTGTCACCGGACCCAACGCCGTCGGCAAGAGCAGCCTGGCGCGCGCTCTGGGGTATCTCCTGCGCGGGCAGAAAAGCGACCCGCAGGCGCTCTCTCTCGAGGCTGAGTTCGAAAACGGCAAATCCGGTTGGCGCGTACTGCGCAACGGCAGCCAGATAGCCTGGTACCGGGACGGTAACCCCGTAGCACCGCCCGCGCTGCCCGCAACCGGCCTGGAAGGCTTGTATCGCCTGTCCGTAGAACACCTGCTGGCTGGCGATGATACCGACCGCGGCCTTGCCCAGGAATTGCGCAACAGGTTGCACGGCGGCTTTGACCTGGATGCGCCGCGCAAAAGTACAAGGTTGACTTCGCGCTTTGCGCAGGTTGATGAAAAGACCCTGCGCGAAGCGGAGAAAAGTCTGCGCCAGGCGGAACGGGATTACGATGACCTGGAGCGGCAGGAACAAGAGGAGTTGCCCCGACTGAACCGCGAGATAGAGGCCGCCGGGGACGCGCAGAAGCGCCTGCAACGCCTGCAGCAGGCCTTGGATTTGCATACGGCCATTGAAACAAAAAAATCCTGTGCGCAGGAGCTTGAGGTCTATCCTCCCGGCATGGACCGTCTGCGCGGTGATGAACTGGAACGTCTTGCCGGCCTGGAACAGAAAAGAGAAGCACAGCAGGACAAGTTACGTGAACAGGAGCGCAGGCTTCATGGCGCCCGGGCTGCGCTTGATAAGACCGGGTTTGCACAGACCCGGCCTGATCCCGGGGCGCTGGACGCCATGGAGTTATGCCTGCAGCAACTCGGACAGAAAATGGAGAGACGCAACAACGCCCGGGAAGCGCTTGCCGAGGCCGAGGCCGCCCTGAAGAACGCACGGTCGCATTTTAACGGTGCGGGTGAACCTCCCCGGCTGGATGCACAAAGCCTCGAACGCGCCGAAGCGGTAGCTGCGCCGCTGATCAGGGCCGAAGCCAGGCGGGATGCGCTACACCCGAAACTTGAGCAGGCCGGGAATCCTCCCGATGAAACCGAAATCAACAGGCTGTATGAAGCAGGCGGCGCCTTGCGCGAGTGGCAGGCGGCAAGCGCCGCCGAGACCGGTGACCGGCCGGCAGCAGGCGGCCGCCCGTTGCGTATGGCGCTCTGGTTCGTCCTGGCAGCAAGCGGCCTTGCCGCGGCGCTTGCGTGGTTGCAACAGGCCCTGCCTGCCATGGTGTCCGCGTTGGCGGCGTTCGGGGTTGCGGCATGGGGCCTGTTCCGGATGCGCCGCCCCAGGGCCGGTTCGCCTGCCGGCGCAGCAAGACAGCGCTTCGAGCGTACCGGCTTGGCCGGACCGCCGGACTGGAGCAGAGTTGCGGTGGATGAGTACCTGCGATCCGGGATCGAAAAGCCTTATAACGCGCTGGTCCTGCAGCGGGAACGGGCGGCACAGGCTGGAGAAATCCGCGCCCAACTCGATAAGGTCGAGGCGGAGATCGCAAGTCTCCGGGAGCGCAAACAGGAGGCAGCCGCGCAACTGGGATTCGACCCGAAGTGGCCGGGTGTCAAACCGGATATTTTCCTGCAACACTGCCGCCAGCTGGCGGAAGCTGAAAGTCGACATTCCCGGGCACTGGCCGGATTGGAGGCAGTGAAGCGCGACATCGCGCAGGACGTTGCCGAATTGCGTGAATTCCTTGCCCCCTGGCGCAGCGCCGCTGCGGCTGCGCCGCAAGAAGCTGATGAATCCCGGGATGAAGATCGCGACATCCACCGGCTGCAGGTTTTCTTTCAGGAACTGAAGCAGCGTGCGCAAAGCGCGAAAGACGCTCAAGGGGATATAACCCGAGCGGAGGAGACCATTCGGTCGATAGAGCAGGAAATCAATGATAACCGGGCCGACACCGGGAAACTCTTTACCGGCTGCGGGGTCGAGGCGGAAGAACGCGGGGAACTTGACCGGCGCCTTGGCCTGCTGGATGAGTGGAAGGCGACACAGGAGGCGTTGTACGGCGCGCAGGTGGAGGAGAAACGCATACGCTCCCTGGTTGAACCGCATCTCGAAATCATCGGGGACATCGACGCCGGCAGGCTGGTGAAAATACAAGATGAGCTTGCCGCGGCGTCATCACAGGCCGGCAGGCACACGGAACTGGTGCGGCGCCAGGCAGAAATCACCACCCGGCTCAAGGATGCCGGCGCTGACCAAAAACTGAGCCGGGCGCGCGCGGCGGCGGACAGCGCCAGGACTGCCCTTCAGGACAAGCGGGAGAAGGCCTGGCTGTTTGAGGCAACCGAGGTGCTGCTCGACGACGTGGAACAGACCTACCAGGCTGAACACGTCCCTCCCACGCTCAAGCGTGCGCAGGAGTTGTTCAGGGAGATTACCCACGGCGCCTTCGATTTGCAACTGGAAAACGATGGGAGATTTTCTGCGCGGGACATGCGACAAAGTGCGCAAAGAAACCTGGAACAACTCTCATCCGGCACCCGCATGCAACTGCTGCTGGCGCTGCGCCTCGCCTGGATAGAGGCGCAGGAACAGGGCGGGGAGACCTTGCCGCTGTTCCTGGACGAAGCGCTGACCACCAGCGCTGAAGATCGATTCGCCGTAATGGCAAACAGTCTCGAACGGCTGGCCGATACGGAGGGCCGCCAGGTATTCTACCTGTCCGCCCGCCGCCATGAGGCCGCGTTGTGGAAGCAGTCTACCGGAAACGAACCACCGGTCATCGATCTTGCCGAGACGCGTTTTCCTCGGGAGGCGCATCCTCCACAGGATTATGACATCGTTCTTCCTCCGTCGTTGCCGTCCCCGGAGGGCCGGGACCCAGAGACCTATGCCTCCGTTCTTGGAGTGCCCCTTGTAAGCCCGCGTTTGGAGCCCGGCGCGATCCACCTGTTCTACCTGCTGCGTGATAACCTGGACCTGCTGTACGAGCTTATCAAGGAATGGCGCATCACCAGTCTCGGCCAGCTTGAAACCTTGCTCGGCAGCAATGCGGTCTCTGCCGCCGTCACTGACACCGGGTTCCGGGACAGGCTGCGGCAAAGATGCGGAGTTGTGCATATCTGGACAACGTTCTGGCGCCAGGGCAGGGGCCGCCCCGTGGACCGCATCGCCTTGGAACAGTCCGGCGCCGTATCAGAAACGTTCATTGACCGGGTCGCAGACCTTTCCGAAGAAGTCAAGGGAGATGGGGCAGTGCTGGTGCAAGCATTACGCAATGGCCGGGCGCCCCGCTTCCAATCAGGCAAGATTGAAGAACTGGAACGCTGGCTGGCTGATGAAGGCTATACCGACGAGGAAGAAATTCTGTCGGCGGAGGAGCGCCGGCGACTTACGCTGCAACAGTCCATGTTCGATACCGGCGCCGACGTGGAAGACCTCAACCGGGTCATAACCTGGCTGGAGTCAGCAACCCTCTGACCCCGAATATCAATACTGCGATTCCGGCGTACGCACAACCAGACCGTCCAGTTCCCCGGTCACCTTGATCTGGCAACTAAGCCGGCTGGTCGGCTCCGGACTCATGACAAAGTCCAGCATTTCCTTCTCCATCGACTGCGCTTCCGGCAGCTTATCGAACCATCCCTGATCAACATATACGTGACAGGTGGCGCAACTGCACGCGCCGCCGCATTCGGCAACAATACCGTCCACTCCGTTATTGACAGCGGTTTGCATGACGCTCATACCTTCTTTGGCATCTACTGTGGTTTCCGTCCCATCGAATGCGATATAGGTGATTTTCGGCATTTGCTGAACTCCATAGTCGGTTGTTATGTATTATCCAATACGCAAGCGCCTATTATAAATTAATCCCGCGGCTGCTTGAACAACTTGCCGAAATTATTCCTGTTCATCCGTAAATTGCAACATGATTTTTTCAGCCTATTTCGTAGTGATTTTTAAAATGCAAGTTCGTCCTCGCTAATGCCCCGGGGGATGGACTGAAGGTTCGGAGTGGTATATTGCTTGCAATGTCGTCACTTTTCGGCTATTTTTGACTTTATGCTATACCAAAGGATCACTCAGTTACCCGCCCGTAGCTTTTTCCTGTTCGGCGTGCGCGGTGTAGGCAAAAGCTCATGGGCGCGGTCTGCTTTGCCGCAGGCGCTACGTCTCGACCTGCTGGATGAAGCGCTGTTTCATGATCTACTCGCTGAACCGTCGTTATTCCGGGAATTGCTTTCCACCGTGGCGCCGGACGAGTGGGTCGTTATTGATGAAGTACAACGTATACCCTCCCTGCTGAATGAGGTACATCGGCTGATCGAAGAGCGCGGCCTTCGCTTTGCCTTGCTCGGTTCCAGCGCCCGCAAACTCAAAACCGCGGGTACGAACCTGCTGGGCGGGCGCGCAAGCCGCAAGGCCATGTATCCACTTGTTCCCCGGGAACTTGGCGCCGATTTCAGGCTGGATGACGTGCTCAGGTACGGCAGCATTCCCCTGGTCTGGACGGCAGGAGATCGCCGTGAAGTGCTCGAAAGCTACACTCAGCTGTACCTGAGAGAAGAGATTCGCGCCGAAGCGGTCGTCCGCAACCTGCCCGGTTTCGTTCGTTTTCTGCCTGTTGCCGCGTTGTTGCATGGACAGACGCTGAACGTAACAGGCATTGCCCGGGACGCCGGCGTAGCGCGCACTACAGTCAGCGGATACCTGGATGTGCTGGAAGACACGCTGCTCACCTGGAGGTTACCTGCTTATGAGGCAAAACTGCGGGTGCGGGAACGCCGGCGTCCGAAACTCTACTGGGTGGACCCCGGCCTGGTGCGAGCCGTGAAACGCCAGTTCGGACCCGTGTCAATGGAGGAACGCGGCGCACTGTTCGAGGGCTGGATAATGAGCCTGCTGCGCGCTCACACGGAGGAACAGCCGGTGTTTGATGACATCCATTACTGGGCGCCGGTCGAATCCAGGACAGAAGTTGATTTTCTGCTTACCCGTGATAATGAATACCTAGCCATTGAGGCGAAGGCTGCAAACCGATATAACACCGGCCTGCTCAAAGGATTACGCGCCGTCAGAGACCTGCCGCGCCTGGTTCGCCGCGTTCTTGTCTATGACGGCGATCGCTCCTTCCGAACTGAAGATGATATTGACGTATGGCCGGTGAACCGGTTTCTTGAAGCGTTGCAAACAGACGGGCTCTGGCCCTGAAGTCGTATAGGAAACCACCGGGGACGGAATTCAATTCCGTCCCCTTTATAGTACCCTTTCCAGTTACTATTGACATGTTCAGAGCTACACAGCAACGCCAAGACAAGGCGCAGTCCGCAGAGAATGGCGCGCCCTTGTCAAGGGCTGCAACGCCGTATTGGCGTTGCTGTGTAGCTCCCTGCGGGCGGGCCGGGAAGCGGTCGCCCGCGGCGTTGCACCGCTTGGCAAGGACTCGCCATTCCCTGCGCGGCGCGCCTTGCGCTCAACCGCTTCCCGACCCGCTGAACATGTCAATAGTAACTGGAAAGGGTACTAGGTCAGTAATTAACCCGTAGAGACACCCCGCCGTACACATTCAGAGTCGGCGCCGGTTCAAACACCCTGCCGCCGAAACCGTTGAGGCGCAGGTTGGACATGTATTTCGTGTCGAACAGGTTGTTGATGCCGATGAATGGGGACAATTCAAAACCTGCCAGCTGCAGACGATGTCCCGCTCTCAGGTTTGCTACTTCGTAGGAATCAGAAATGGCGGTATTGGCGTTATTGATCGCCAGGTCGTCCACCACGAGGATGTCCCAGCTCAGGTAGAATCCGGAATCGTGGCGGTAGGCCAGTTCCGCAAAAAACTGGTTCTCCGGAATTCCGGGAAGCATCTTGCCTTCCGCCGCCATGTTGGTCGGGAAGCTGTCGAACTCGAAGTCGGAATAAGTATAAGAGGCGGTGAGTTGCAAGCCTTCCAGGATGTCCACGACGATGGCGGCCTCAATGCCGTTGCGGTCGGTATCGGCATTCCGGAAAAAAGTACGATTGCCGATATTGGCGACGCTGACCACCTCGTCTTCCACTTCCATGATGAACCCGGCGATGTCGAAATAAACACGCTCCCCGATCAGGCCGCGGGCGCCAATCTCAAAGCTGTCCGCGTTCTGGGCATCTACAGAGGCGAAGCCGCCAAGACTTACATCGAGGTTTCTTGCCGGATTGGCCAGCTCGGTAAAAGTGGGTGTTTCAAACCCGGTCGCATAATTGAAATAGAAACTGATTGAATCCGTCGCGCCCCAGGTCAAACCGGCGCTTGGGCTGAATTCTTCGAAATCCAGATCACCGGACTGGTCCGCGTTGGCCAGGAACCGGTCTTCCACGGCCAGGTCCACAATATCATAACGGCCACCCAGCGTAAGTTGCAGGGAATCGGTAATTGCAAGACTGTTGCGGATGTAAAATCCGTAAGCCTCCGCTTCTTCCAACTGATCAAAGGACAATGCGCCTTGAATCCCGGCATCATTGGAATAACGTTGCCGGTCGTCTTCCTGGATGTCGATATCGAAGCCGGCAGTGAATTGATTGGGACGGCCCATCAGTTCTCCCGTATAGGTGTATTGCCCACCGCCGCCAAAAAAGAACCGGTCGAACTCAACTACCCCGTCATCGGGCACAAACCGGATATGGGAACCGATAGGCAGAAAGGCCATGAAATCGCGCCACAGGTAGTAGTTGCGTACCCTGATCTCGTGATTCTCGCCGAACTGCCGGCGATAAATCCAGCCGACCTTCTGTTGCTCCAGTTCTTCGCCGGCGTTGGAGCTGAGGTTCCTCGGCTGGGCCTGGCGCCGGTCCGCATCCACGTTGGCCTGATTGATGCCGCCCGAATCATCGGCCTGGGGTGATTCCACCAGGTTGAAGATCACGGTGAGGTCGGAGTCCTCGTCAAACTCGTAGCGGAACTTGCTGTTCACCAGGCCGTGCTCCACCCTGGAGTTTTCCCGGTAACCGTCGCTCTCCATGTAGGAACCGTTCACCAGGTAATTCAGTTTGCCCGTCTGTCCGCCGAACTTGAGCTGGTATTTCTGGTGGTCGTA
>JAJDUB010000030.1 GCA_022826885.1 Gammaproteobacteria bacterium | reverse complement strand
ACTCATGATCGACAAACGCCGGAACTTGCCTGGTAAGTGTACCAGCACATGGCGCGGCGTCAGGGCGGCGTTTATCATTCCCGGACTTGTGGCGGCATTCAGCCTGCCCGTCTCCCCCGTGTCCGCGCAAACGCAAGCATCAGGCATGGAAGAGATCGTCGTGAATGCGCGCAAACGTGAGGAGTCACTGCACGAGGTTCCGACTGCGATCACCGTACTGCAGGAAGAAGACCTGCGCCGGCGCGGGATCACCGAGCTTAACCAGGTCGAGAAATTTGCGCCCAACGTCGTTCAGACAAACTTCGGCCAGGGCAACACGGGGCACGCGGCCGTATTCATGCGCGGCGCCGGGGTGCAGGATCACATCATCACTACGGACCCGTCCGTGGGCATCTACCTGGACGGGGTGTACCTGGGGCGCAACATGGGCGCCAACATGGACCTCATGAATATTGAACGGGTCGAGGTCGCGCGCGGCCCCCAGGGCAGCCTGTCAGGCCGTAATACCCTGGGCGGCGCCCTGCACATCGTCACCAGGGAGCCTGCGGGAGACAACAGCGCACGCCTCGATATCAAAGCCGGCAGTCTCGGGCGCGTTGACGGGCACCTGTTCGCTGATGTGGCGTTGGCCGAGACGCTCTCCATGGCGATCTCGGCCGGCGCCAGGTCCCGCAACGGAATCGGCAAAGCTGTATTGATTGAAGACCCCGACGCGGACATCGGTGAAATCCGGCGCGGCTTCGGTCGGGTCGCTCTGCTCTGGGAGGCGTCAGGTACACTGAGTTTCCTGGCAACGGCTGATCTTGCCCGCTCGGACCAGGGGATAGCGCCGCACGCAGTCGAAGTGTTCAACGTCCCCAACAGTTTCGGACTCCGCCCCGAGGATCAGCCGGCGGACCCCGATGATACCTTTTCCGTAAACGACGATTTGACCGCTACGGAAGACAGGACCCTGGGGGTCTCGCTGACCGCCGACTGGACCATTTCGGACTGGCTGAATCTCAGGGCGATCCTCAGCTATCGCGATATGTGGTACGAGGGGGGGCTGGACAATGAGAAGGTCAGGGCGACCTTGATAGAGTTTCCCGAACGCGGCGAAGCCGACCAGACAACGGTGGAGATACAGTTGCGCGGCACTGCCGGTTGGGGCGACTGGATAGCGGGTTTCTACGCCTTTGACGAAGACGGGTACAATGACAGTCCGTTCGTATTCCGCGCCGGCGGGCTGGCGGACGGGCGCCCGGAAGTGATCCCGACCCGCGATTTTGACGGGAGGCTCTACCTGGAGCAGGAGACCAGCAGCAGGGCCGGCTTCGCCCACGCCAATATCGATCTCGGCGAACGCTGGGTCCTGGGCCTTGGCGCCCGTTACACCCATGATAAAAAAGACGCCCTGGCATCCCTGCATTATTTTCCGGCGCCGGCGCAGCGCGGGGACGACTGGGATGAATTCAGCGGCGATGCAGCGCTTTCGTACCGCATTGCCGAAAACCTCAACGCCTATTTCAGCTACGCGCGCGGTTACCAGGCCGGCGGCTACCCGCCCCGGCCCTTCGCCGGCGCGGCCACGTTTGTCGCCTTTGACCCCACCTTTGCCGACTCGTTTGAACTCGGCGCAAAAGGCGCCTGGGGCAGTCGCCTGTGGCTGCACGCCGCCCTGTTCCACGTCCGCTACCGGGACCTGGCGGTGCAGAGCAACGAATTGATCGACGACGGCTTCCTCACCCTGACCCAGAACGCCGCCGAATCTGAAGCCACGGGCCTGGAACTGGAAGGCCGGTTGCAGCTTGCAAGCTCTTTTGACATCCACTTCGCCCTGGGCTATATCGATGTCGAGATATCCGAGGTGGACGAGGGCGTGCAAGGCATCGGCAAGGGCGACAGGCCGGCGCTGACGCCCGAATTAACCGTTTCATTGTCGCCCCGTTACGCCCACGACCTGCCCGGCGGTGCTGCCCTGGAGTCCCGCCTGGACTACTACCACCGGGGCGGGATGTTCGGCCAGCCGGTCAATACGCCGCTCAACAAAATCGAGGCGGTCGATCGGCTCAACGCCTCCCTGACCTGGACCAGCCCGAACCGCGCCTGGAGCATCTCCCTGTACGGCGACAATCTCACCAACGAAGTCTATCCCCTGGCCAAACTGGACATCGACCCCACGACCCTGATCATCAACAGCAACGATCGAAGGGAGTACGGGATACGCATCAGCCGGCGTTTCGGGAGTTGATAACAGTGGAAAAACCGCTATAGTTAAACCTGAAAGGGGAGAAACCATGCCTGACACAGCCTACAGAGACCTCACCGACGAAGAAATCAGAACCTACCAGCAGGAAGGCGCTGTAGCGGTAGCGCAATGCGTGGACCCGGTCTGGGTCGAACGCATGACCGGGGCCATAGACCGGCAGCTTGCCAGCCCCAGCGTATGGGTGCATGACACCAATCCGGGCGGGAACGAGCAGCGTTTTCTGCATGACCGCTACCTGTGGCCGACCGACCCGGACTTCAGAGAGTTTGCGTTCAACTCGGGGGTGGGTGAACTGGCCGCCCAGGCCATGGGGTCAAATACTGCGCGTATCTATTTCGACCACGTGTTCGTCAAGGAACCGAATACGCCGGAAGAGTTCTTCTGGCACCAGGACCTGCCATACTGGCCGTTCAAGGGGGAGCAGATCTGCTCGGTCTGGCTGTCCCTGACCGACGCCGATCTCAGGTCAAGCGGCCTGGAGTTCGTGCGCGGCTCACATGCCTGGAATAAATGGTTCAGGCCGGTGTTGCCCGACGGCGGGGAAGACACCAGCCAGGCCGAGTGGATCGGATCCAGTTCCGAAGAGGAAATACCTGATTTCAACGCCCTGAGGGATGATTACGAGTTCATGTCTTTCGAGACCAGGGCGGGGGACGCCATCATCTTCAACACGTCCATCATCCACACGTCCCACGGCAATTTCTCACCCACCCGGCGCCGCCTGGCCCTGTCCACCCGCTGGCTCGGCGACGATGCCTGCTGGGACCCGCGCCCGGGCACCGACCCGATCGTCACCCAGGAACATGTTTCCATCAGCCCCGGCGCACCCGCCAGGGACGAGAAGGCCTTCCCACTGGTCTGGCAGGCTGAGGCTTGAGGGGTCAGCAGATACCCGGGGTCAGGATATCCGGGTTCAGAGTAAGAAATTCGTTAGAATTTTTACTCTGACCCCATAATTACTCGTCAGAATATATTGCTTCCGTTGCCTCACGAAACTCAGGGTTCATTAGTTATGTCAAGAATGGATTTCTCTGACATACGTCCATGTTTGATGTCATCAAGACCTGTCATTACATGGTTGAGTATCGAGTCGGCTTCCATATCATGGCGGATCAGATCGCGAATATATTCGCTCGGCGTTGCGTAAACACCGGAGTCACCGGTTCGACTATCGACGAATTTCCGCAGTTCATTTGTCAGAGATAAATTCAAGCTGCTTGCCATGGTTTTTTCTCAAACTGTTTTCCAGAGGTATCTTCTCCTGTTTCATCTTCGGCCCCCTCTCACACTTCCGCCTCTCCGTTTCCCATTTGCTTTTCGAACGCTTGCCGGACCAGACCCATCACATATGGCAACTCCTCCGGCTTGCTAAAGTCTACCTCTACATCACCGTTTCCCCAACGACCAAGGTTGGTGACATCCTTGGCCAGACCTTTCGGATCATGAAGTTCGTGAAACTGCATATTGAGCGACAGGCGGAGGCGGCTTTTCAGTGGCACTATGTCTACGAAGTTGGTCTCCGCCTTGTAGGCTACATAGAGTTTAAGAAACTCCTCCGAGACGCACAGGTCGAGCGCCAGAATGTCCTTTCGAAAGGTGTCGAACAGACCGCGCATGGGCGAACCGACCGCCAGTTGCGAATGGTCATCGATCGTGTAGCCCGCTGCTTTCTCGCCGCGTGGACGGTACAACTCGAGCACTTCGGCTTGCAATGAAGGCGCCGCCCACACGCCCGCGGCCACTGCTGCAAGGCGTTCAGCGCGGTTCTTTATAGCCGCTTCATCCCACTTATTGAGACTGCTCAAACCCTCGTTGAGCTTTAGTGGACTCTCCCGGAATCCCCCTTTCATGTCACGCTTGTCTGGAAAGGGCCGGTCACTGTATTCGGCGTTATAGCCAGTGAGCGTAAGATTGCCGAGCGTGTGTAACCAGCTCTCCTGAACGCGATGCCACTCAGGCCCGAGTTCGTCTCGCCACTTCGCAGACAAGTTCTCATTTTGCGGGAGAATATGCTCGATGGTGTATTCGTCAACTGGAACACGCTCCTTGCGGCCATGGTTTTCGAGTCGACGCAGCCAGTAGCTTCGACGAGGAAAGTTGTAGAGATCACGCACGACAAACTCGCGCTTGAACTCCTCATCGCCCGGGAACCGGCGATAGGACGGGAGTGTCAGCAGGTGAGCCTGGACACTTTCAAGGTACCGGTCTTTCCGCAGCGCACGCCCGAAAGTGGCGAAAGTCTTGTTCAACGAGTTTGTAGGAATTGCGCATACCGCGCGGCGGAATACGTACGCCTCAACCAACCGGACAGCAGCCTCGAAGTCAGTGCTCTCGAGTTTTTCGTTGGCAAAATCGTCGTAGAGCTCTAACAGGAACGGATAGGCGACATCCACCTTCAGTTCTCTCAGGTCACGAAAGGCCTCAGCGAGCTTCTTGTCTGTTTCTTTGTCTAATGCCATCGCGCAGTAATAGCCCGCGAAGGTGTGAATATCCTCGACCAGCGCATCCACGCCGGCAGCGTCTATGTCCGGCGTTCGCGCATGGGACTTGAATGCTTCGTATACCGCTCGAACGTTCGGTATCTCTCCCGTCTTGAGCGTGAGGTAGTGCCGCATGAAGCTGTCGAAATGTGACCCGTATCCTTCCTGGCCAAAACCTACTTCCATCGGCCGCCAGTGGTCCTCGTACAGCCGAGTCTGGTGAGCAGGGTCCAACCCCATCAGGATGAAATTGCGGATCAGGTCGGCCTGGCTCAGCGCGCGTCCGGTCGAGTTCATGCTCTCAAAGATGAGTTGAGGATTGTCCTGGTCTCGACTGAGCGCAATGTCGACGACAACCAGCTTCGCAAGGCCCTGGCAAAGCGCGGGAAGGTCGGCTCCGAGGTTCTTCACTTGCTCCTCGAAGAAGGCGAAGTTCTCAGTGACGCGCAGGGATTGTTCGGTGGGTTGTGCCTTCTGTTGAACCAAGGCCAGCAAGCTCGCCTTGTCGGTTTGTGTGAGTAGCAGCTTGAATCCGCGCTCTCCCTCCTCCAATGGATTCAGTAAGTAATAACTGCGCAATTTCTTGGCCGAGAAGCCGTCAACGGGCTCGCTGTCTCCCAGTTGGCGCGCTAAGGCTTCGAGAATCAATGCGACCGTGGTCAGTCTCTGCTGGCCATCGATCACGAGTAGAGGTGACTGACTGGATACCTGGTACAGTCCCTTCTCGATGTAGACGATGGAACCGACAAAATGGGCTGAGATGGCGTCGTCGCTGCCGGTGCGGACGATATCATCCCAAAGCTGACGGCATTCGCGCTCGGTCCATGAGTACGTGCGCTGGTAGATCGGGATAACGAATTGTGGTGACTTCTTGAGGAAGTCCAGAAACTTGGCTTCGGTGGCTTTCATGGCGCCAGCCCTAGTCCAGTGCCGAGACTTGGCATCGTGCGCAGTTTGAAACTGAGGGCGTTCCACTCGGAAATTTTGAAGAGGGAAACGCTAGCCTGGATCATGACAGCGGTTCCTGTATACCGGTAGAGTTCCGCCAGGTATTTTCGTCGAACCCGATCAAAGTCGGGGTCAGGGCCCTCATCCCGCGGTTTGGATAATTCTGCTAGAATCTCACTCCAAATCGGCAACGCGGTATCTCCAGGCCCGCACCGGTTATGGGGAGTTCGATGAATTTGTTGTGGTAATTCGCTCGGGATTTTTCGTCGCCGCTCTATAGCTGTTCAAACCTCGATCTTTCTCCCGCCAGTTGTCGTAGACGTTCATCACCTCGCGAACGCCGGGACGGGCAAATGCGCGCTCGAGCAGTTCCATGTGTTCCCGCTCACGTCTTGACGGCGAGCACCTCTTTGATGTCTGTTTGTTCATGCGACCCTCCCCGAGGTCATGTGAAGTTCGGGTGGTTCGCACTCGGGTGTGGAAGACTTCATTTCGAACTGACGAGTGACACCACAATCACGGCGGCGACTATACCCTACTCGAATGGTCTTATCAAGGCATGCCGACAGCAGGTAATGACTTACCAACCATTGAAATTCGTGAAAGACTCGCCGATACGCACGGCTCCAGAAATTTATGGAGAAAAATATCGCGGGGATGGAAATTTTTTAGTTTAGCCATCTATTTCACCTAATGATAATCAACGATTTCAACTTGGTCTGCATTGCCTTGCCGGCAGATAAAACAAATCCGGTACTGAGCATTTGATCTGGCAGGCTAATTCACTATTTTAATATTTTGTAAATACTCTACGAGCTCATGGACACGGGTTGATGGGTTATCAGTTCCAGTTTGATCTGCCGCTTGAAGAGCATTTACAGCATTGACCTTAGCCGTTTCGAGTTTGTCATACAGTTTGGTAAATAGAGCGGAAGCGGATTTATCGTAGTTTGGGCAGTAGTTCTTTAATCTTTTTATTACATGATCAGCTGCGCTTAACTTTCCTGTAGCCGAGAAAGGTTCGGTAGTGTAAATAAAGTGTAGCAATAACCAATATTCGAAACATGGAACTGAGTTTATCGCGAAAAAAGTGTTTTTAGGGGCGAGGTTCTCGATTGTTTTCAAAGCCTGTTGGTATGTGTTGTGAGTATCTTTGTCAAAGACGAAATATACACGGTCGAAAGGGTCGCCTGTATCACGTTCCTGTCGATATAACTCCCGGCCATATTTCACAACGCTTTCCGGGGTTGAGCCACTGTTACCATCTATCTTGATATTAGCACTGTTTATTTCATAGAAATTCTTCAGTTCCACAAAATAACGCGGTTCAGTTTTGCCGCCTTCAGTGACAATCAGTACTTTATCGTAGGGTTCACGACTGGCTCTCTTGCGCTCTAGTTCTCTTTTCCCTTTTGCTTTTCGCTTATGAAAAAGGTTATCCGTTCCCATGTGATACTCCTAGCGAAGTTCGGCTATATTCGTATAAGGCAATGCCCCATATCTACCTGATAGATAGCCTGCTTCAATATTTTCCCTGCCTTTGCGCGGGCTGAAATCAGTCAAGGGATAAAGTCTGGTAGCTTGTTTTTTGTCTTTCTCACAGAACCAGATTTGATCCCGCCTGAAAGTTTCTTGGCTAAGTATGGATGTTTCATGAGAGGTAAAGATCAACTGAGCATTATTAGGATTCGTTTTATTGCTATGGAATAAATCCACGAGAAACCGGACCATTTTTGGGTGGAAATTACCATGAAGTTCGTCAATGAAAAGCACATAACCGTTTTCTAGCGTATCAATAATTGGGCCCGTCAGGGCGAAGAATTTCTGTGTTCCATCTGATTCTTCATCGAAGTCGAATGAAACAGGTTTACCATGTCTTGTTTGATGAACTGTCGAAATGTTATAAATTAAACTACCCTCCATGTCTTCCAGCAATTCAGTCTTGAATTCTTCAGGCAGGTTGTCCGGAAGGTGTTTTTCCGACATCTTTTCAGTTTCGACCGACAGCTCATGAATACCTAGATCGGCTGCTTTAAGAAAATCCAGAACTTTTTCACGTCCACTATCGCTTTTGCACAATGATGCGGTAAATCCAGGATTACAACCCTCAATTGTCAGGGTACGTAAGGTATTTTTAAACCAGTCATACACTGGTTGGAGTTGCTCGCTGTTTAATTGTACAGCGGTAGAAAGAAACAATGCGTTATCTCGAGTGGCATTCTGCCAAATTTGTTTATTACCACTTAACGAGCTACCCATCTCCCACTCATAAGTTTTTGTTTCCTTGTTCCAGAGTCGTGTAAACCAGCGTTGAGGTCTTCCTTTAGGGAACGCCAGCAACCATTCCTCATGTATTTTTTCCGAACTAACGGCGAAACCATACTGGTAACGAATGCTGTCAGCGATAAAAATAATTTCAAATTCTGATGGCAGAGTCTTCGACGTAACATCTAGCAAGAATGGTGTAACTGGTAAGATATCACCACGTTGCCACTTGCTAGCAGATTCCAGGACAATATTTTTCATAGTTCGCACGGCGCTTAACAAATTGGATTTGCCGCTTGCATTAGCACCATATAGTGCTGTTGTTTTAAGAAGTTGGATGGTGTTAAACACATTAGGCCTAAATGTATTGATACCCACCATTTCTCTCCCTTTTGCTTTGGTTAAACTCAGGATTTGCTCGTCCTTGAGAGAGCGGTAATTTTTAACATTGAATTCGATAAGCATGACAATATTGAAAATAAAATAGCATTTTTGACAATATTAGCCTAAAATAAATTAATAATCAACACTAAAACGTAATTATTTTTTATTTTAGTGATAGATGACCTCCGATCGTCTATAGTAGTTCGCGAATCAAATAAAATTCTATCCGGTTGAGCCTGATATAATTCATATAATCAAAGGGTTACAAATCGCGCAACAACTCGTTCAGGCCCACCTTGCCGCGGGCTTTCCTATCAACCAGTTGACCATGACCGGCGCCTGAGGGGGTAGACCGGTTTAGACTGATGCAACTTGCAAAAAATAACGGAGTATCTATCAAAGAAGACCGCTTTAATCAGCCTCAACCCCTGCTTTTTGTACACCAAAACATGGTTTTAAGGAATATTGCGTCTTATGCAAACAGGCCCAGCGTATCAGGAAAGTAATGCAGCCAAATAGGCAAAATGTTCTTAGATCCCTGATATTGGTGGTAAAAAGGGGTGTTTAAGCGAAAATAATCGGCAAATTATAACTATAAGCGTAATGAAAACAGATAGTTGGAAAGGTCTGACCCCGTAGTACACCGAACTAGCTATCTATTTGAGGTCCATCGCGGATACGTACGGTATACTGTTACGGAGTTTGTATTTGCGAGTGCGAGGTATCGCCCTGTACTCGATAGGGAAATGCCAGACATTCAGTTTCGGATCAGGCATGGTGTCGTAACATAGATCATCCCAACCCAATAATGAAGCTAGTCTTCGTATGGCGACCTGTTTACCCAGGTGGATTTTAAAATTGGGATTTAAGTGGCACTGATGCGCAGCAGTGATAGCACCTGTGAGTACATCTACAGCTTGAATTCCAACTACTTTCTTCGAGTCAACTTTCTCTACTGCATCTAGCCGACCAGATGACTCAAGCTTGTTCAGCATGTGGTTGCCAATAGTCTCCACAACTTCATGCTGTTTGCCGTATGTGTCCACGCGATTATCAATTAACACACGGATTGTCTCTTGGGTACGATTCGCGACATATCGTAATAATTGGGTGTAAGTCTTATAAAAGGCCAATTCTTGTTGCTGGGAATTGCCTTGCCAATTGCGATACAACTCCTTGTGCACAACGAGCGCGTCATAAGTCAAATCGTCGGATATTGCAATACCATGCAGGAGATCGAGGGTGCAGTTTATCGCTCCGTGACCTTTGCGAATCTTGTGCCATTTGAGTTCATCACTGACGCCGTGTCGCTGCTTTAGAGTTCTAATCCAGTCATCGAATTCAGACAAACGTTCCCCTGGTACAGTAATAACACCTATCGAATAGCACTTTGAAGCAACGGATGTGCCGCTCTCGTCAGCGAATGCGATTCGGGCCATAGACTCACCTTAGAACAAAGGGGACAAGCATTGTCCCCTCCCAACTCTACCCATTGCAAGGGGGGTTCCATCGAGCCACCAAATCAGACTCTTCTGCAAGACGAGCTTGTTTGGAGTTATTTGTATTAGCGTGGATGTGTGTTGCACCGTTCCTACTTATGCAAGCAGCTTTGTGATGGTCTTCGAACCTTTCCGATAGATCCTCAGTTTGTCCGATGTAAACGGGAACCCACAAACCAGGTTCTGTTTCTATTGCGAATATATAGTTGCCAGGTTCTTTAGCAAAGTTACGAGACAATTTATATATCCAGTATTTATACTGCTTGCCCGAATTACCAGGCCAATTAATAGTTAGTATTTCAGCTGTTGTTGACATCGTTATTTCTCCAATTAATGGTGTTAATTATTAAAAGGAAGATGCGACCTTATGCAATCTTATTTGGGAAGTGCTCTGATTGAACTGTTCAGAACAAAAATAACAATTAAATCTGATATTCCTGAGCGGTGTCGTCCGTCTTTATGTTGCCCCGAGATGCGATAACATCTGGCGCATGTATTTTCTTGGTTACCAATACACGATAACCACTAACTAACATGATACCACACTTAGTCTTATATGCCTAGAAAACCAGGAAATTACACAATATATAGCGATTTGAGTAAGAAATTAAAGCTCCCGCAACAAATCGTTCAGGCTGACCTTGCCGCGGGTTTTCTCATCGACCTGTTTGACGATGACCGCGCAATACAGGCTGTATTTGCCGTCCTTTGAGGGCAGGTTGCCGGACACCACTACCGATCCCGGCGGCACCTTGCCATAGCTGATCTCACCGGTGTCCCGGTTGTAGATCCGGGTGCTCTGGCCGATATAGACGCCCATGGAGATGACGGAACCTTCGCCGACCACGACACCTTCAACGATTTCCGAGCGTGCGCCGATAAAACAGTGATCCTCTATGATGGTCGGGTTGGCCTGCAACGGCTCCAGGACTCCTCCCAGGCCCACGCCGCCGGACAGGTGTACGTTTTTGCCGACCTGGGCGCAGGAACCCACCGTGGCCCAGGTATCCACCATGGTGCCCGAGTCCACGTAGGCGCCGATATTGACGTAGCTGGGCATGAGCACAACGTTGGGGGCCACGTAGCTGCCGTAACGGGCCATGGCCGGCGGGACCACGCGCATGCCGCCCGCGCTGAAATCGTCCTGGCCGTAACCCGCGAACTTGGGCTCTACCTTGTCGTAATACCGGGTGCATCCGTCTTCCATCACGCGGTTGTCGTTCAATGCAAAAGACAGGAGCACGGCTTTCTTCAGCCACTGGTTGACCACCCACTCGCCGTCCCGTTTCTCCGCCACCCGCAACTCGCCATTGTCCAGGCCGGCGATTGCCTCGTTAACGGCATCCTTGAGTGTTTGATCGGCGCCGCGCGCGCTGATGTTGCTACGTTGTTCAAAAGCCTCGTTGATGATGTCTGCAATACTGCTCATTGGCTGGCAACTCCCGTTCCTTATGTTTAATTTGTACTTAAAATCAGTAACTCAACATTATGATACAATTTGCAAATTTACTGCAACAGTGATGGGAAAATAACCCGGTTATGAGTCATAACGTCCTGATACTTGCCGGAGACGGAATCGGCCCGGAGATCATGGCGGAGGCACAGAAAGTCCTCGCTACCCTGGTTCGCGATTATGGTCTGGATATTTCCCTTGAGAATGCCCTGGTGGGCGGCGCGGCCTATGATGATTGCGGTACGCCGTTACCCAGGCAGACCCTGGAAATGGCGCGGGCGAGCGATGCCGTCCTGTTCGGCGCCGTCGGCGGTCCGAAATGGGATGGGCTGGCGCGTGATCTGCGGCCCGAACGCGGCGCGCTGTTGCCCCTGCGTTCGGAACTTGCCCTGTTCGCCAACCTCAGGCCGGCGCTCACCTACCCGCAACTGGTGGCCGCCTCGTCGCTCAAACCGGAACTGGTCAGCGGGCTGGATATCATGATCGTGCGCGAGCTGACCGGGGGCATCTATTTCGCTGAGCCCAGGGGTATCAGTACTGCAGAGTCAGGCGAACGCGTGGGGATCAACACGCTGCGTTATACGGAGACGGAGATCCGCCGTATCGCCCACACGGCTTTCAGGGTCGCCATGCAACGGGACAAGCGGCTGTGTTCGGTGGACAAGGAGAATGTGCTGGAAGCGACCGTGCTCTGGCGGGAGGTGGTGATGGAAACAGCCGCCGGATATCCTGAAGTCGAACTGCAGCATTTGCTGGTGGATAACGCCGCCATGCAACTGGTGCGCAGGCCGAAGCAGTTTGACGTGATCGTCACCACCAACATGTTCGGTGACATCCTGTCCGATCTTGCCTCCATGCTCAGCGGTTCCATCGGCATGCTGCCTTCCGCCTCGCTGGACGAGAACGGCAAGGGCTTGTATGAACCGATACATGGTTCCGCGCCGGACATTGCCGGCAAGGGCCTTGCCAATCCGCTGGCGATGATATTGTCGGCGGCCATGATGCTGCGCTGGTCCCTGGGCCTGCCGGAGCAGGCGGACAGGGTTGAGAACGCGGTGCAATCCGTACTGGAACAGGGCCTGAGAACGGCGGACATCCATACCCCGGGCACTGATAAAGTGTCCACGGCACAGATGGGAGATGCAGTCGTCAAGGCTCTTTTGGGCCGGGCATGAGCCGGGGACAGATTTAAATCTGTCCCCATAATTATAGTGGGCAAGTTAATGGATAAAAAAGTCAATGTTGCGGTAGTCGGCGCGACCGGTGAGGTCGGGCAGGCCATGTTGTCGATCCTGGAACAACGGGATTTTCCGGTTGCCGGGCTGCATGTCGTAGCCAGCAGCCGCTCGGCGGGGAAACGCATTGAATTCAGGGATGAAGAACTGGTGGTCGAAGACCTGGATTCGTTCGATTTTTCCGGCATCGACATCGGCCTGTTTTCCCCGGGGGCTACCGTATCCAACATCCACGCGCCCCGGGCCGCCGCCGCCGGGACGGTCGTCATCGACAATACGTCCCGGTTTCGTTATGACGCGGACGTTCCCCTGGTAGTGCCTGAGGTCAATCCGGAAGCCATTGGACAGTATGCCGGACGCGGCATTATTGCCAACCCCAACTGTTCCACTATCCAGATGGTGATGGCGTTGAAGCCCGTATACGACGCCGCCGGCATTGAGCGGGTCAACGTCGCCACTTACCAGGCGGTGTCCGGCAAAGGCAAAAAAGGGATAGAGGAACTGGAGCAGCAGACCGTCGCCCTGTTCAACGGCAAACCCGTTATCCCGACGGAACATCCCAGGCAGATGGCGTTCAACGTTCTGCCCCAGATCGATGCGTTCCAGGACAACGGTTATACCCGGGAAGAGATGAAAATGGTCTGGGAGACACAAAAGATCCTCGATGATGAAACAATTCAGGTGAATCCGACCTGTGTACGCGTGCCGGTGTTCTACGGCCACTCCGAGGCCGTGCACATCGAAACGAAAGAGAAGATCCCGGTTGGCGAGGTAAGGACCCTGTTGGACGATTTCCCCGGCGTCGTGGTCATAGACGAGCGTGAAGACGGCGGCTACCCGACGGCCGTGACCGAGGCTTCCGGACATGACCCGGTATTCGTCGGCCGCATCAGGGAGGACCTGTCCCATCCCAGGGGCATCAATTTCTGGGTGGTTTCAGACAATATCAGGAAAGGTGCAGCCCTGAACAGTATTCAAATTGCGGAATATCTGCTAAAACGTCATTTGTGACTATCCATACGGTTTATTCACGGGGGAGACCGTCATGAATCAGAGAAAAACGAGGTTTCAGGCATTAACCACATTATTGCTGGCGTTGTTGATTCCGGCGTGGGCATTTGCCCTGAACCTGGGAGATATCAGCCTGAAATCGGGGCCGGGCGAGCCCCTGGAAGCGGAAATCCCGCTCTCGGGCGTATCCGCCGATGAACAGGACAGCCTCAGCGTCGGCCTGGCCGATGTTGCCGGGTTTCGCTGGGCCGGCATTGAATGGTCCCCGGCGCTTAACCAGTTGCAATTCGAACTGAAGCGCGGCGCGGACGGCGCGGATTATATCCGTATCCACAGCGATGAGGCAGTGCGGGCGCCCCTGCTGCATTTTTTGTTGAAGGCGGCCTGGTCCAGGGGGCGTTTGTTCAGGGAATACACCCTGGAACTTGATACGCCGCCGTACGACTCCGGCGACACGCCGGCAGACACCGCCAGTGCGGTCGCAGATGACTGGCAGGATGTCAGGGCAGCGGTCCGCGACTCCCGCAAGTACGAGGTCGTCCGCAATGATACCTTGTGGGAAATTGCCCGGGAACTGCGCCCGGACAGTTCCGTTTCCATTCAGCAGATGATGCTGGCCTTGTTGCGCACGAATCCCGATGCCTTCAGTTACGACAATATAAACTGGCTGAAAGCGGGCGCGGACCTGTGGATGCCGAGCGACTTTGAAATGCAGGCGCTGTCGGCGGCTGAGGCATTTGCCGAAGTGCTGGTCCAGAACAACGTCTGGCGGCAAGCCCGCGGCCTGCCCGCGGTGGATGCCGGCTGGCTGGCCGGTACCGGTACGATTGCGGTTGACGGAGGATTGCGCCTGGTGCCGGTCGGCGAGGGGGATCTGGAAGGTGACAGCGTTGCCGCGGTCGAACCGGACGGGGCTTCCCGGCAGCAGGCCCTGGCGCTGGCAAACGAGCAGGTTGAAGAGTTATCACAGGAAAACATTGAACTTGGAGACAAGCTGACCGAGGCAGAGACCATTATTGAAGATCTCAGGCGCCTGGTCGAACTCAAGGATGATGAACTTGCCGCACTGCAGGCGCGGGGAATCACCGAACAGGCTGAGCCTGGACCTGACCTGTCGGAGCGCATAGGAACCGCCTATGACTCTGCGGTTGAGGCTTTGAGTGGTCCAATGTACGAGTCGGTATATGACCGGGTCAGGGAGTACTGGCTGCTTGCGCTGGCCTGCATGGCGCTGCTTCTGGCCGGAGGGTTGCTGCTGCGCAGAAAACTCGCTCGTGCCCCAAAGGGATTTTCAGTCCCCGCCGCTTCAGTCCGGCCCGATTTTGTCAAGGTGACCCGTGATAAAAAGACGGCTGTCTCCGATGAAGATGATGTGGAAGAAACAGAACCGGCCACCACAGATGAAACCGAAGCGGGAGAAGAAGACCTCTCCGGTGCAACAGAAGATGAAGAAGATACGGTACAGAACAAGCTTGACCTGGCAAGGGCTTACCTGGAACTGGGAGATACGGAAAACGTCCGGGCCATCCTCGATGAAGTCCTGTCGGAAGGCAATGCGGCACAACGGGAAGAGGCCCGGGAGTTACTGGAACAGGCAAAGTCAGGTTAACTTTCCGTGATGAAAATTGCCGCCGGCGTTGAATATGACGGATCCCGGTATTCAGGCTGGCAAATACAGAAACACTCGTCATCGGTCCAGGCGCGCGTGGAAGCTGCCCTGTCGGCGGTCGCCGACCATACGGTAGCTGTGACCTGTGCCGGCAGAACGGACGCAGGTGTGCATGCGCTGAGCCAGGTGGTCCACTTTGAATCAGATGCTGAGCGTGATAGTCATTCCTGGGTTCTGGGCGCAAACACCCACCTGCCCGGAGACATCAGCCTGACCTGGGCAAAACCCGTTCAGGCGGATTTCCATGCCCGTTACTCGGCCACGAGTCGCATTTACAGGTATATTATCCTGAACAGGCCGGCGCGTCCCGGCCTGAGCCACGGTTACGTCACCTGGGAGTGCCGCCGCCTGGATGCCGGCAAAATGTCGGAGGCCGCGGCCTCGCTGGTCGGCGAACATGACTTCACTTCCTACCGGGCGGCCGCCTGCCAGGCGAAAACGCCTGTGAGAAACGTTTTGAGCCTGACTGTCAAAAGGGAAAACGACTACGTGATCATAGTGGTTGAAGCCAACGCCTTCCTGCACCACATGGTGCGCAATATCGCAGGCGTGCTGATGGCAATCGGAATGGGCAAGCATGCAGTGGGCTGGGAGAATGACGTGCTTGAGGCGAGAAGCAGGGACTGCGGCGGCGTGACCGCGGCGCCGGACGGACTCTACCTGGCGGCCGTCAATTATCCTGAAAAATATGGAATTCCCTGTCAACATGCAGACCGCCATGGAGACTTTTATCTATGACAAGGGTCAAAATCTGCGGTATTACCCGAAGCGAGGACGCACTCGCGGCAGTCGATGCGGGCGCGCATGCCCTGGGCTTCGTGTTCTACCGGCCCAGCCCCCGTTATATTGAGCCGCTCGCGGCTCGGGAAATAATCAGCCGGTTGCCGCCGTTCGCCGCCAGCGTCGGACTGTTCGTTGATCCGGAAAGGTCATTCGTCTCTGCCGTGCTGGAAACCGTTCCCCTGGACATAATCCAGTTTCACGGTAATGAAGAGCCGGAGTTTTGCGGCAGTTTCGGCAGGCCTTATATCAAGGCTGTGAGAATCAAGCCGGACATCGATTTGCATAATATCTGCCGGCGCTATGCCGGCGCTTCGGCCCTGCTGCTGGACAGCCATTCCGAAACCGTCCCCGGCGGGACCGGCATGAGTTTTGACTGGAGTATAATCCCGCCTGATTTGTCCAGACCCGTCGTTCTTGCCGGAGGGTTGACGGCTGCCAACGTGCGCCGGGCGATCGAGGTTTGCAGGCCGTATGCGGTCGATGTAAGCAGCGGCGTCGAACTTGACAAGGGAATCAAGGACAAGGAAGCAATTAAGAATTTCATACGCGAGGTTTTACACGTTAATGACAGTGCCTGATTCACAGGGCCATTTCGGCATGTACGGGGGCCGGTTCGTCGCTGAGACCCTGATTGAACCCCTGGAAGAGTTGACCCGCGCCTATGAGAAGTACATTCAGGATGAAGACTTCCTGGCAGAGTTCGACCGCGACCTTAAAACTTTCGTGGGCCGGCCGTCGCCCCTGTATCACGCGCACAGGTGGAGCGGCAAGTTGGCCGGCGCTCAAATCTACCTGAAGCGCGAGGACCTGAATCATACCGGCGCCCATAAGGTCAATAATACGGTGGGCCAGGCCCTGCTGGCGAAGCGGATGGGGAAATCCCGCATCATTGCTGAAACCGGCGCAGGCCAGCACGGCGTGGCCACTGCCACGGTTGCCGCCCGGCTCGGCCTCGAGTGTGTCGTGTACATGGGCGCCGAAGATATACGGCGCCAGGCCGTGAACGTTTTCCGGATGAAGTTGCTGGGAGCCGTAGTTGAAGAAGTCACTTCCGGTTCGCAGACTCTCAAGGATGCCATGAATGAAGCCATGCGGGACTGGGTAAGCAACGTGGACGATACGTTCTACATTATCGGCACCGTGGCCGGGCCGCATCCCTATCCGGTACTGGTCAGGGACCTGCAGTCGATAATCGGCAGGGAAACCAGGCAGCAATGTCTGGAAGCGACCGGCAGACTGCCGGACGCGCTCGTCGCCTGTGTCGGCGGCGGCTCCAATGCCATCGGGTTGTTTCACCCTTTCCTGGAGGATGCTTCGGTCCGGTTAATCGGAGTTGAAGCCGGCGGCCTGGGCCTGCCTACCGGTCGCCATGCAGCGCCCTTGAGCGCCGGCAAACCCGGTGTCCTGCACGGCAACAGGACCTACCTGATGGAGGACGAGCATGGCCAGATCCAGCCGACTCATTCCATTTCTGCCGGGCTTGATTACCCCGGCGTGGGGCCGGAGCATGCCTGGCTGAAGGACAGCGGCAGGGTGGAATACGTGGCGGTCAATGACGCGGAGGCCGTTGCCGCCTTCCATGACCTGACTCGTACGGAAGGGATCATGCCGGCGCTGGAATCCAGCCATGCGCTCGCGCATGTGATGAAAATTGCAGGACAACTGGACAGTGAAGAGACGGTTGTCATCAATTTATCCGGCCGCGGCGACAAGGACATCGAAACCATCGCGGACATGGAAGGGATCACGCTTTAGCCGGACACGAAAGTGCTGTCCCCTTTACCCGGATTGTTGTAGTCTATAGTGTTTGTATACTTCAGGTACCCGTCAGCAGATGAGTCGTATTTCATCCACATACCAGGCACTCAGGCAGCAGAACAGGAAAGCGCTGGTTACCTTTGTCACAGCCGGGGACCCGAACCCGCAGGTTACGCCGGATATAATGCAGGCCCTGGTGCGTCACGGGGCGGACCTGATTGAACTGGGAGTCCCGTTTTCAGACCCGATGGCGGACGGCCCCGTGATCCAGCGCGCCAATGAGCGCGCGCTGGAACAAGGGGTTGCGCTGGCAAACGTTCTGGAGATGGTAGAGCAATTCCGCCGGTTTGACAGTCAAACCCCGGTGATACTGATGGGTTATTTAAATCCTGTTGAAATTTTCGGTTACGAGGAATTTGCCGGGACTGCCGCCGCGGCCGGGGTTGACGGAGTCATCATTGTGGATATGCCGCCCGAAGAAGCGGCATTGCTGAACCGTCATTTACGCGCCCGGGGTCTCGACCAGATTTTTCTCGTTACGCCCAATACTACGGAGCGGCGGATTGAAACCATCGCCGGGATTGCCTCGGGATTTCTGTATTATGTTTCCGTCAAGGGGACTACCGGAGGCAAGCAGGCTGACGCGCTGGACGTGTCGGAAAAATTACGCCTGGTAAGAAGCAAGACCGATTTGCCTTTAGCCGTCGGTTTCGGGATAAAAGACGCCGGGACGGCTGCGCAGGTTGCAGGTTATTGTGATGCCGTCGTCATCGGCAGCGCGCTGGTCGAGACGATTCATATTGCAGCAACGGCAGGAGCGGATATTGCTGCAGAGATCGGTTCATTTATCTCTCCGGTCCGGTTTTCCCTGGATAAGGCGGCGTAGCGGCGAATAAAATGAGCTGGCTTGATAAACTGCTTCCTTCGAGGATAAAGACCAACAGCGCTAACCGGAGGTCTGTACCTGAGGGGGTATGGACCAAGTGCGACAGTTGTAACGCGACGCTTTATCGCGCGGAACTCACCCGCAACCTGGAAGTTTGCCCTAAATGCGGCCGGCACATGCGTATCAGCGCCCGGGCAAGGCTGGACAGCTTCCTTGACTCGGATGACCGGGAAGAAATCGGTCCTGGTATCAAACCGGTTGACAAGCTGAGATTTCGCGACAGCAGGCGATACAAGGACAGGCTGACAAGCGCCAACAGGGAAACCGGTGAAAATGACGCCCTGGTGGCGATCCGGGGCAATGTCAGGAACATCTCCCTGGTTGCCGCAGCCTTTGAGTTTGAGTTCATGGGCGGTTCCATGGGTTCGGTCGTGGGAGAGCGGTTTGTACGCGCCGTCGATGTCTGTATTAATCGCCATGTTCCACTCGTCTGCTTCTCTGCCAGCGGCGGCGCGCGCATGCAGGAGGCCCTGATATCGCTGTTCCAGATGGCAAAAACAAGTTCCGCTCTTGGTAAACTGCGCAGTGCCGGTTTGCCCTATATCTCGGTGCTGACAAACCCTACAATGGGCGGCGTATCGGCAAGCCTCGGCACCCTTGGAGATATCAATATTGCCGAACCGGGCGCCCTGATAGGTTTTGCCGGTCCCCGTGTCATTGAACAGACTGTACGTGAGACCCTGCCGGAGGAATTTCAGAAAAGTGAGTTCCTGCTGGAACACGGCAACATCGATATGATTACCCGCAGGCGGGACATGCGGGATACGATAGCGTCAATATTGTCCATTCTTTGCCATAAATCGTGATGATGAGTTCCGTCCCGAAAATTTTCTCCGGACCGCACCAGGCACATGCGCCCAGGTTCACCTGTCTGGCTGACTGGCTGGCGTGGCAGGAAAGCCTGCACTTCACAGCCATTGAACTGGGTCTGGACCGCTGCAACAGGGTGGCGCAGAGAATGGGCCTGCTGACACCTGACAGCAAGGTTATCAGCATATCCGGCACAAACGGCAAAGGCTCCAGCGCGGCAATGCTGGATGCCATGCTGAGGCAATCCGGTTACCGGGTTGGCGCCTACACTTCACCGCATTTGACCAGGTACAACGAAAGGATTTGCATTGACGGCAAGCAGGTGACGGATGAACAGCTCTGTCAGTCATTTGACCGTATTGACCGGGCGCGCGGGGATATTTCCCTGACCTATTTTGAATTCGGGACACTGGCGGCGCTGGACATATTCCAGCACGCGGGGCTGGATATTGCGATACTGGAAGTCGGACTGGGCGGCCGGCTGGATGCCGTGAATATACTGGATGCCGATATCGCCCTGGTGGTGACGATCGACCTGGACCACGAGAAATGGCTGGGATATACCAGGGAGGCCATAGGCAGGGAAAAAGCGGGAATATTCAGGCGCCGGCGACCGGCAATCTGTTCAGACCCGGCCGCTCCGGAGTCCATTGCAGACTGTGCGCGGGAAACAAACGCCCTGCTGTACCAGGCCGGCAGGGATTTCACCGCTGCAATAAATACGGATACCTGGACCTGGAGGGGTTCCGATACGGTCTATGAGGGTTTGCCCAAGCCCGGCATCAATAATGACAGGCAGGTGCAGAATGCCGCCGGCGTGCTGATGGTGCTGGAAACCCTGGCTGATGAATTTCCAGTCAGCCCGGAAACCGTAAAGGCTTGCCTGCGGGATTTCAGGCTTGCCGGCCGGTTCCAGGTCGTGCCCGGAAAAACCCCATGTATTCTTGATGTTGCGCATAACCGGCAGGCTGTTTCGGCATTGGTCGAGAATCTAAAGAAAATTCCCAAAGTCGGTGAAACCCACATCGTGATCGGCATGCTCAAGGACAAGAATCATGGCGCCGTTTTTGAGCAACTGGCGCAAATTGCCGATTACTGGTACCTGGCTGAATTACAGGAAGACCGTGCAGCGGATCTGAGGGAATTAACCGGCGCGTTGGGCAGGTACGAAGATGCTGGTAAAATCAAACAGTTTAAAACTGTCCGGGATGCCTTGTCACAGGCCGAAGCCGACGCCCGGATTGGTGACAGGATAATAGTTACCGGTTCTTTCGTAACCGTCGGCGCTGCAATAGACTGCCTGGAGTGTAATTGGGGGCGGAATTAATTCCATCCACTGTGAAACTGCAAATGGACCAGAGATTGAAAGAAAGAATCACCGGAACGACCGTGTTGGTGCTGCTGGCCGTGGTACTGATCCCGCTGGTACTGGACGACAGCCGTGTTGTTGAGACCGGGATCACGAGAACCAATATTCCGGAAAAACCGGATGAAGAATTCACGACGCGCCTGGTGCCCATCCCGGAACATGATGACGTTGTTCCTGTAGAGGAGGAAGCCGATGACAGTCCTGCCCGGGTAGCGGCGGTTGGCGCAAACCCTGAGCAGACGGAAATCGCGGCTGAACCGGAACCTGTTGCAGATGTTACCGAAGCCGAAGTCGAGACTGCCGGGTTAACCGGATGGGTCGTGCAGGTAGGCAGTTTTTCCAGAAAGAATGCCGATAGTCTCAATGAGAAACTGCGCGCGGAGGGATATCCGTCATACGTTGTTGATGAACCTGTAACAGCCAAAGACGGCTCCTTGTTGTACCGGGTGAGGATAGGCCCGGAAGTTCTGCAATCGAAGGCTCTGGAGCTTAAGGGCAAAATAAAAAAGGAAATGGACCTGGATGGTTTTGTTCTGAACTATCCGTAACGTATGGATCGCTGACTGTCCATGCCGGCAATTTTGTTATCAACCATCAGGATCAGATAATGCATTGCAGGGTCTGATCGTGGAAGGCGTCGATATCGGAATTCTCGCAGTTTTGTTTCTGTCTGCAATCATGGGACTGCTGTACGGCCTGTTGCATGTCCTGTTTTCCATTGCAGCCTGGATAATGGCCGTGCTGCTTGCCGTTAAATTCAGTAGCTGGTTTTCCCCCATGCTGGAGGCCTACCTGGAACCGGTGCTCGCGAGTATCATTGCTTTTGCCGGCGTGTTTATCATCAGCCTGGTAATTTTTACGATGTTGGGATATTTTGTCGTTAGATTGCTTGGCAGGACCGGTATGACCGCTGCCGACAGGTTTCTGGGTTTTTTCTTTGGAATCGGGCTGGGAAGCGCGATAATTACCATCCTGGTTTTTCTGGCTGGGTTTACGGCGATATCGAAGCATGAATGGTGGCATGAAGCGGTTTTGATCGAACCGTTCCAGCGCGTCTGTGTGTGGGGCAGAGGTTTTCTTTCCGAAGATATCGCCGTTTATCATCGTTACGAACCGGCCCGGCCGCAAAATGGAGAGGGCAGCGAACAGATTTGAACTGTCCCCGGAAACTCTAACAGTAAAGAACATGTGCGGGATAATCGGAATCGTTGCCAAATCGAATGTCAACCAGGCGCTCTTTGACGGTCTGACGATCCTGCAGCACAGGGGGCAGGATGCTGCCGGCATGGTCACCTGTGACGATGCCAGGCTTTACCTGTGCAAGAACAACGGCCTGGTGAGGGATGTCTTCAATTCCCGCCAGATGCTCAACCTCAAGGGACACATGGGTATCGGACATATCAGGTATCCCACGGCAGGTTGTTCATCCTCCTCCGAAGCACAGCCGTTTTATGTTAACTCTCCCTACGGAATTGCCCTGGCGCATAACGGGAATCTCACCAACAGCGAAGAACTCAAACGGGACCTCATCATGGATGAATTGAGACATATCAATACGGAATCGGATTCCGAGGTTCTGCTGAATATCCTGGCTTTCGAGTTGCAGCGCATCGGCAAGCTGAAAAAAGACCTGACGCCCGAAGATGTTTTTTCTGCGGTGCGCAGGCTGCATCAACGCTGCCGCGGGGGGTATTCAGCCATTGCGTTAATCTCGGGTGTCGGCGTGCTCGCCTTCCGCGACCGTTTCGGCATACGGCCGATTGTCTTTGGAGAGCGCGTTACCGACAGGGGAATGGAATATGTCGTTGCTTCCGAAAGCGTGGCCATGGACGCCCTGGACTTCAATGTCACGCGTGACGTCGCGCCGGGAGAGGCGATTTTCATCAGCGAACAGGGCGAACTGTTTGCGGAGCAGTGTGCGGAAAACCCGCAACCTACGCCATGCATCTTTGAATACGTGTACCTGGCAAGACCCGATTCCGTTATTGACAACATCTCCGTGTACAAAACCCGTCTGCGCATGGGGGAGGCGCTGGCCGCGAAGATTTTGCGGCTGCGCCCGGAACATGATATCGATGTGGTCATCCCGATCCCGGACACGGGGCGTACCGCCGCGTTGCCCCTGGCCTATGAACTGAACGTGAAATACCGGGAAGGTTTTATCAAGAACAGGTACATCCCGCGCACGTTCATCATGCCCGGGCAGAGCGTCAGGAAAAAATCGGTAAGACAGAAACTGAATGCAATCGAACTTGAGTTCCGGGGCAAGAACGTGTTGCTGGTGGATGATTCCATCGTGCGCGGCACCACGTCCAGGGAAATCGTGCAGATGGCCCGGGATGCGGGCGCGGCAAAAGTATATTTCGCCTCTGCAGCCCCGCCGGTCATGTATCCGAATGTTTACGGCATCGACATACCGACTTCCGACGAACTCGTTGCCCACGGCAGGAGTGAAGACGAAGTATGCGCGACCATAGGCGCCGACTGGCTGATCTACCAGGAGGTCGAAGACCTGGTTGACGCGGCAAGCGAAGGGAATCCGGACATAGACCGGTTTGAAATGTCCGTGTTTACCGGTGAATACGTGACCGGAGACGTGAGCGAAGACTACCTTGCCAACCTCTCCATAGAACGTAGCGATTCAGCCAAACAGTCCCGCGCCATGATGGACGACGTCCTCAACGACGTGTCCAACATGGCGTAATCTATCTTTATTCTCCCTCCTTACGCTTGCTATCCTCGCCGGTAAACCCGGCGGCCTGGAAGAAACTGTTCTGCATCTGCCGCCAGGCTTCCAGGTTCTGCTCCGTCATCTCGCTCATTTTTGCGGCAAAGGGATTGCCCGTCACCGCCTGCTCGAAGTTCTTCTGTAAGCTCTGTTGTTGCGCGGCAAACATCTCCAGGCTTTTCTGCAGGTAATCGCTGAACGCGGACTGGTAGGCGTTACCGTAAAAGCGGATGAGTTGGGTCAGCATCGGCGTATTGAAGATAGGCTTGCCTTCATGCTCCTGCTCCGAGATGATCTGCAACAACACGCTGCGCGTCAGGTCTTCCTCGGTCTTGACATCCGTGACCTGAAATTCGATTCCGTTCAGCACCAGTTTCCTGACGTCTTCCAGGGTGATGTACCGGCTTATCTCTGTGTCGTAGAGGCGGCGGTTGGGGTATTTTTTTATGATTCGCATGGCAGTGTACTCAATCGGGTTATCTTTCCACAGCCAGGGCCACACCCTGGCCGCCGCCGATGCACAAGGTGGCCAGGCCCTTGTGCGCATCCCGGCGTTGCATGGCATGGAGCAGCGTGACCAGGACCCGGCAACCGGATGCGCCGATGGGGTGCCCCAGCGCGATGGCGCCGCCGCTGATATTCACTTTTTGAGCGTCCCAGCCAAGACCGTTGTTGACGGAGATGGCCTGTGCGGCAAACGCTTCGTTGGCTTCCACCAGGTCCAGGTCATCGACCGTCCAGCCGGCCTTGCCCAGGCAGCGCTCCGTTGCCGGTATCGGCCCGGTCCCCATGATTGCCGGATCGACGCCGGCGCTGGCGTAAGCGCTGATGCCGGCCATAATCGGCAGGCCCAGTTCGTCGGCTTTCGCCCGTGACATGACAACGACTGCTGCGGCGCCGTCATTGAGCCCTGACGCGTTAGCTGCCGTGACTGTTCCTTCACGGGTAAATGCCGGACGCAGTTTCGCAATTTTCTCTTCAGTCACGCCCTGCTTGGGATATTCGTCTTTATCGAAGATGATGGGGTCGGCCTTGCGTTGCGGTATGCTTACGGGAACGATCTCCTCATCGAACACCCCATCAGCCTGGGCCTTTTCGGTTTTTTGCTGGGACTGAGCGGCGAAACGGTCCTGTTCCTCCCGCGAAATCCCGAATTTGTTCACGATGTTCTCCGCGGTCATACCCATGTGGTAATCATTGAATGCGTCCCACAGGCCGTCGATTATCATTGAATCCAGCAGTTTCCAGTCGCCCATCTTGGCGCCAACCCGGGATTTGGGCAACAGGTGAGGCGCCTGGCTCATGTTTTCCTGGCCGCCGGCAATGATGATGTCGGCATCGCCGCACTTGATGGCCTGGGCGGCAAGATGCACGGCTTTCAGGCCGCTGCCGCAGACCTTGTTAATGGTCATGGAAGGCACTGAATGGGGCAGGCCGGCTTCGATGGCGGCCTGGCGCGCCGGGTTCTGGCCGGCGCCGGCGGTCAGTACCTGTCCCAGGATAACCTCGTCGATCTGCGCCGGTTCCAGCCCGGTTTTTTCCAGCAATGATTTGATTGCCGCGGCTCCCAGGGTATGAGCCGGCGTGTTTGCCAGGGCGCCGCCGAATGAACCGATGGGAGTGCGCGCTGCGGCGACAATGACTGCGTCATTGGTCATGGTTGTTACCTCGATGTTGGGGTCTTGTTGTTATCTGCGCAACATTATAAACAATTTTGGTTGCGCTGCACAAAACAGCTGTCCGGTCAGATATGCAACGCCCGTTGGTCTGATGCGAGGGCCGCCTCGTGCATGGCTTCGGCCAGGGTGGGGTGGGCGTGGATGGTGCGGGCAATATCTTCGGCGCTGCCATCGAATTCCATGGCCAGGACAGCTTCTGCTATGAGTTCCGAGGCACTCGGAGCAAGTATATGGATGCCGAGTATCCGGTCGGTATCGGCATCGCTGAGCATTTTTATCATGCCGTCGGAATCGCCCGACGCCAGCGCGCGTCCGCTGGCTGCAATCGGGAAGACGCCCGAATTATATTTTTTGCCGGCTTCCTTCAACTCGTGCTCGGTATTGCCGACCCAGGCGATCTCGGGCCAGGTATAGATTACCCAGGGCACCAGGTCCAGGTTGAACTCAGTCTTCTGCCCGGCAAGACGCTCGGCCACCATGACTCCCTCTTCAGCAGCCTTGTGGGCCAGCATCGGGCCGCGCACTACGTCGCCGATTGCATACACATTCGGCAGGTTGGTAGCGCAATGACTGTCAACCTCTATGCCGCCTCCGCTGTTCAGGGCCAGTCCCGCGTCTTCGGCCCCCAGTCCCTCCACGTTGGGGAAGCGCCCGACCGCGACTACCAGTTTGTCGAAAGTCAACTGTTGTTTGTCGTTGCCCTGCTCGTAAGTGACGCTGACTTCCCGGCTGTTAACACCCGTACCCGTTACCCTGGCGCCAAGTCGTATATCAAGCCCCTGTTTAGCCAGGAGTTTATGGGCTGCCGCGGCAATCTCCCGGTCCGCGGGCGCGAGAAAATCATCCAGCGCCTCCAGTATGGTGACCCGGGAGCCCATCCTGCTCCAGACGCTGCCGAGTTCCAGGCCGATCACCCCTGCCCCTATGATGCCCAGTCTCTTGGGCGCCTGAGTGAAAGCCAGGGCGCCCGTGGAATCGACGACCCTGTTTCGGTCTACCCCGGCAACAGCTAACTTTGCGGGGACGGAGCCGGTGGCGATAATGATGTGTTTGGCGGAGACCCGGTAATCCTCTGAAGCTTCCGTGCCTGTCGGCGTCACTTCGACCTGATTGTCGCCCAGGAGTTTTGCCTGTCCCTGCAGCCAGTCCACACCGTTCTTTTTGAACAGTCCGGCGATTCCCCGGGTCAATTTCTGTACTATCCGGTCTTTCCGGCCGATCATTTTATGGATATCCACCTTGATGCCGGTGACATTGATACCGTGCTCCGCCGCACCATGACTGATGAAGGAATAATGGTGGGATGAATCCAGCAGGGCCTTGGACGGAATACAACCCGTATTCAGGCAGGTGCCGCCCAGGGTGGGTTTGCCGCTGCTGCTGAGTTCGCCATCGACACAGGCCGTGGAAAACCCCAGTTGCGCGCAGCGGATAGCGCAGATGTAGCCGCCCGGGCCGGCGCCGATGATTACTACGTCATAGTTTTTCATGGTCAGATTTGCAACAGCAACCGCGATGGATCCTCAAGCGCCTCCTTGATCGCCACCAGGAACGATACGGCTTCCCGCCCGTCGATAATGCGATGATCGTAGGAGAGCGCCAGGTACATCATGGGCCGGATCACGACCGCGCCGTCTTCCGCAACCGGACGTTCCTCAATTTTATGCATGCCCAGTATGGCGCTTTGCGGCGGGTTGATGATGGGAGTGGACAGCAGGGAACCGAACACGCCGCCGTTGGTGATGGTGAATGTGCCGCCGGTCAAATCTTCTATGGTGAGTTTTGCATCATGGGCTTTTTGCCCGTATTCGCTGATGCTCTTTTCAATTTCGGCGAAACTGAGTATATCCGCCGCGCGTACCACCGGCACGACCAGTCCGCGCGGTGAACTGACGGCAATGCCTATATCAAAATTTTCATGGTAGATGATGTCGGCGCCGTCCACCGATGCGTTGATGATCGGGAATTTTTTCAGCGCCTCGACCGCGGCCTTGGTGAAAAACGACATAAAGCCCAGTTTGACCTTGTGGGTTTTCTCAAAACTCTCCTTGTAACGATTGCGCAAGTCCATGACCGGCTTCATGTTCACTTCGTTAAAGGTGGTCAGGATGGCGTTTTCCCGTTGTGCCGCCAGCAGGCGTTCCGCCGCGCGCCTGCGCAGACGGGTCATGGGAACGCGGTTTCCCGCTCCCTTACTCTCAGCACCGACTTCCTGCTTGGCAGGCCTTGCTGCGGGTTTCATGACAGCCGCCGCATCCTGCTGCTTGCTGTCTGTTTCCTGTTTTTCACTTCCTGCCCCCTGTCCCTTGTCCTCTGTACCCTGTCTTTTGCCCCCGGTCTTCCGGTCCTTGTCTTCTGTGCCCGCCAGGAAAGCCAGGACGTCTTTTTTGGTCAGCCTGTCTCCGCTTACCGGGATGTCGCCGGCGTCCAGGCCATGTTCGCTCAGCAGGTTCCTGACGGCGGGACTCAGTTTGGGCTTCTGTTCCGCAGGCGCTGACTGTTGCCGGTCGTCCGCGGTTTCCGAATCGGTCCTCGCCGTTTCTGCAGTGCTTTGAGGCTCATCTTCAGGTTCCTGCGCGGGCTCCGGTTCAATTGGCGCGGCCTCCGTATCAGGTTCCGGCGCTGCAGCGATGGCCTGCCCGTCGGTATCGATTTCCGCGATTAACTCGTCGCTTACCACGTCTTCGCCGCTGTTTTTCAGGATCTTCACCAGCATGCCGTCTTCCGGCGCCACCACCTCCAGGGTGACTTTATCCGTTTCCACGTCAATCAGGGCGTCCCCGAATTTTACCGGGTCTCCCGGCTGTTTTTGCCAGTCCATCAACGTGGCTTCCGCGACCGATTCGGCCAGTACCGGCACCCTGACTTCAACCAGCACGGTTCTCTCCTGTCATTGGAAGCAGATTGAATGGAACAGACATCATTCCCTACCTGATCCCGCTCGACTTCTGCTTGTGCGTGGTCACTTCCAGTTTTTCCGGTTGCAAAGCGTCATCGACCAGCTTTTTCTGCTGCGCCAGGTGCAGGCTGAGTGAACCGACCGCAGGGGAGGCCGAATAAATACGGCCTGCATAGCCGAACACATGCCGCGCGCTCAGGCAGCCTATCATGGTTCCCCTTGACTGCATGTAGTACCAGCCACCCTGGTTCTTCGGTTCTTCCTGCACCCAGACGACTTCATTTGCGTTCGGGTATGATTCAATCACGCGTTTCATTTCCTTTTGCGGAAACGGGAACAATTGTTCCAGGCGAATAACGGCGATGTTCCCTACCTCCTTGCCGCGCCGCGCCTCCAGCAGGTCGTAGTACACCTTGCCACTGCAGATTAACAGGCGTGTTACCGCGTGTTTCTCAATATTTTCGTCTATTTCGTCGATCACCAACCTGAATCCGCCGCTGGTGACCTTATCCAGCGTCGACGTAGACAGTTTATGCCTGAGCAGGCTTTTCGGACTCATGACGATCAGCGGTTTGCGATAAGGCCTGATGACCTGGCGCCGTAACAGGTGGAACATCTGCGCCGGGGTGCTGGGCTGGCAGACCTGCATGTTCTCCCTGGCGCAAAGCTGTAAAAAGCGCTCCAGCCGGGCGGACGAATGTTCCGGCCCCTGGCCGTCATAGCCATGGGGCAAAAATACGGTAAGACCGCAGAACCGCGCCCATTTTGCTTCACAGGAACTGATGAACTGGTCGAATACGACCTGCGCGCCGTTGGCGAAATCACCGAACTGGGCTTCCCAGATCACCAGCGCATTGGGTTCGGAACTGGCATAGCCGTAGTCAAAAGCCAGCACAGCCTCTTCGGAGAGCGTCGAGTTGATGGCCAGGAACGAAGGCTGTCCCTCACTGATGTGTTGCAGCGGCAGGTAGGTATCGCCGTCATCCTGGTTGTGGATCACGGCATGACGATGGAAGAAGGTCCCGCGGCCGCTGTCCTGGCCGGAAATACGCACCGGGAAACCGGCGTCGAGCAGGGTTGCGTATGCAAGGGTTTCGGCATAACCCCAGTCCATTTCCAGTTCGCCGGCGCCCATCTTCTTGCGGTTCTCGATGATCCTCGCCACTGTCGGGTGCAGGGTGAAATGATCCGGCGCCGTAGTAAAGCGTTCCGTCAGGCGGGATACCAGCCGGGGGCTGACTGCCGTTTCGACCCGCATGTCCCATGCCGTTCTTTTGAAGGGTTCGTAATTGATTAAAAACCTGAAATCGGCATTGCTTGCCTTTGCGCCTGCCACGCTCCTGTTGGATTCCAGGGATTCGATGTAGTCGTCATGAATCTTCCTGATTTCATCCTCGGTGGCGACTTTTTCCTTTACCATGCGTTCGGAGTGAACCTCCCTGATATTCCTGTGCTGCCTGATCTTCCGGTACATGATGGGCTGGGTGGCGGCCGGCTCGTCCGCCTCGCTGTGGCCGTGCCTGCGGTAGCACACCATGTCGATGACCACGTCTTTCTTGAATTCCATGCGGTAATCCAGGGCCAGATTCGCGACATACACGACCGCGTCGGGGTCATCGCCGTTCACGTGAAAGATCGGGGCCTGCACCATCTTGGCAACGTCCGTGCAATACAGGGTCGAGCGCGAATCCAGCGGGTCGCTGGTAGTAAAGCCGATCTGGTTATTGACTATGATATGGATGGTGCCGCCGGTGCTGTACCCGCGGGTCTGGGACAGGTTGAAGGTCTCCATCACCACGCCCTGTCCGGCAAAAGCGGCATCGCCATGAATGATAATGGGCAATACCTGGGAGCGGGACTTATCTTGGCGCCGGTCCTGGCGCGCCCGCACGGACCCTTCCACCACGGGGTCGATGATCTCAAGGTGGGAGGGGTTGAACGATAAGGTCAGGTGTATGACACCGCCTGGAGTCTGGATGTCCGAAGAATAGCCCAGGTGGTATTTGACATCGCCCGAATTGGAGGCTTCGACATCGAGTGTCTGGCTGTTGAGCCCTTCGAATTCATCGAACAGTTCTCCGGGCAGTTTGCCGATGATATTGATCAGGACGTTGAGCCTGCCGCGGTGAGCCATGCCGATTACCGCTTCCCGCACACCGGCTTCACCGCCCGCCTGCACCAGTTCATCCAGCAGCGGGATCAGGGATTCGCCGCCCTCCAGTGAGAAGCGTTTCTGTCCCACGTATTTCCTGTGCAGGTATTCTTCCAGCGCATTGGCGGCAATGACGCGTTCCAGTATGCGCTTTCTCTTCTCCTGCGAGAACCGGTGATGGCCTTCGGATTCTTCCAGCCGGCGCTGTATCCAGCGTTTCTGTTCCGTCTCGTTGATGTGCATGTACTCGGCGCCGAGCGTCCGGCAATACGTGCTCTTGACGATATAGAAGATTTCAGCCAGCGTCAGTTCATCGGGGGCAAACAGGGAACCCGTATTGAAGGTCCGCACCAGGTCTTCCTCCGTGAAATTGTAATATGCGAGATCCAGTTCCGGGACTTCAGGCCGCTCGTACTGTTTCAGGGGATCAAGATCGGCCTGCTGGTGCCCGCGGAAACGGTGGGCATTGATCAACTGTAATACCGAAGCCTGTTTTTTGTTGTCCGTATTGACCGCGATCGCGGGTTCCGGAGTCGGGGCCTGCGTGGTCTCAGGCGCGGGCGCAGGCTCTGCAACCTTTGCGCTGCCGGCGCCGTCAAACTGCGCGGGTTCCCGTTGCAGGGCATCAAAATACTGGCGCCATTCAACGGACACGCTGGCAGGGTCTTCAAGATACCGCTCATAGACATCCTCGATGAAGGCGGTATTGCCGCTGAAAAAATGAGATGGATCAGTGTTGCTCATCGTTGTATGAAAGTTCCGGTTGATACAATGCAGCCGACCGAAAACCGCCAAAGCGAATATTATAAGGAAAGCTCCGGACAAGTCCATCCCGGACAGGCCGGCAGGATTTGCTTGCGCATTGGTTTCATATATGTATGCTAGGCTGATAACATATTAATGATGACCCTCTGCCTGCATAAGAGGTTCAAACAATAATAAGAATAATATCCCCTGAGAAGAGGAGGCGGTTTCATGACGCGCACGGTTACGATCACAGATAACGAGACCGGCAAGCAGGTCGAATGTCCGGTTCTGGAGGGCACTTGCGGCCCTCCGGTTATCAACACCAAGTCCCTGTACAGGGAACTGGGCATGTTTACCTTCGATCCGGGTTATGTCACCACGGCCAGTTGCCGCAGCGCGGTGACGTACCTGGACGGTGAGAAAGGCGTCCTGTTGCATCGCGGCTACCCGATCGAGCAACTGGCGGAAAACAGCACCTTCCTGGAAGTCGTCTACCTGCTTATCCACGGTGAATTGCCGACCCGCAAACAGATGGATGAATGGGAACACGCCATCAAGATGCACATGATGACCCATGAGCACATTTCCAGGTTTTACTCTGCCTACCGCTATGACGCCCACCCCATGTCGATCATGGCGGGTGTGGCCAACGCCATCGCGTCCTATTACCATGACCGGACCGATATCTGGGATCCCGAAAACCGCCTGATCACCGCCAGGCGCATTATCGCCAAGATGCCCAACGTGGCCTCGAAATGTTATCGCTACGCGTCCGGACTGCCGTTTGTCTATCCCGACAACTCACGCAACTACGTCGAGAATTTCATGTACATGACGTTTTCGTGGCCTACGGAGGAATACACGCCCTCAGCGGCCGCGCTACGCGCGCTGGACCTGTTGTTTATCCTGCATGCGGATCATGAGCAGAATGCCAGCACTTCGACAGTGCGCCTTGCGGGCAGTTCGGAAGCCAATCCTTTTGCCTGCATCGCCGCGGGCATTACCACCTTGTGGGGCAAGTCCCACGGCGGCGCCAACGAAGCCGTGGTGCGTATGCTGGAGGAGATCGGCAGCCCGTCCAACATTCCGAAATACGTTGCCCGGGCGAAGGACAAGGACGACCCGTTCCGCCTGATGGGTTTCGGGCACCGGGTCTACAAGAAGTATGATCCCAGGGCAAAAATCATTCGCAAGGCCTGCCATGATTTGCTGGAGGAGCAAAAGCTGAACCAGCCCCTGTTCGAGATCGCCATGGAACTGGAACGGATAGCGCTGGAGGATGAATATTTCATCAAGCGCAAGCTGTATCCCAACGTCGATTTCTATTCCGGCCTGATCTATCAGGCCCTGCGTATTCCCACCTCCATGTTCACTGTGATGTTTGCCCTGGCGCGCAGCGCCGGCTGGGTCGCGCAGTGGATGGAACTGATGAAGGACAAGGATTTTCGCATCGGCCGTCCGAGGCAGTTGTATATCGGCCGGCAGCCCCGTGATTACGTACCGATTGAAGAGCGGAACTGATATGAAACCCCCTGTACGGGTTGCCGTGACCGGGGCCGCCGGTCAAATCGGTTATGCCTTGCTGTTCCGGGTTGCCGCCGGAGAGTTGCTGGGCAAGGATCAACCGGTGATCCTGCAGTTACTTGAAATTCCTCCGGCGCTGCCGGCGCTGGACGGCGTGGTGATGGAACTGGACGACTGCGCTTTTGCGACGTTGGCCGGGGTGGTGACCAGCGCCGATGCCAACGTCGCTTTCCGGGATGCGGACTTTGCCTTCCTGGTCGGCGCCAGGCCGCGCGGTCCGGGAATGGAGCGCGCAGACCTGTTGCTGAGCAATGCCGAAATCTTCAGCGTACAGGGCAGGGCATTGAATGAGCATGCGAAGCGGGGCGTCAAGGTCCTCGTCGTCGGCAACCCGGCCAATACCAATGCCTTGATCGCAATGAAAAATGCGCCCGACCTGGACCCGCGCCGGTTTATGGCGATGATGCGCCTGGACCATAACAGGGCGCTGGCGATGCTTGCCGCCCGGGTCCGGTGCCCGGTTGACGGTATCCGCAACCTGACCGTGTGGGGGAATCATTCGACCACGCAATACCCGGACCTGCACCACGCGCTGGTAGACGGCAAAGCGGCGCTGGAACTGGTTGAACAGGACTGGTATGAAAATGAATTCATCCCCGGAGTGGCAAAGCGCGGCGCCGAAATTATCAAGGCCAGGGGCGCATCCAGCGCTGCGTCGGCGGCAAATGCGATCCTGGACCATGCCCGTGACTGGGTGTTCGGCACCCCGGAGAATGACTGGACCAGCATGGCCGTCGCCGCTGGCGGTTCCTACGGCATTCCGGAAGGCATCGTCTATTCCTTTCCCGTTACCTGCTCCGGCGGTGATTACGAGATAGTCCGCGGGCTGGATATCAACGAATTCAGCAGGATGAGGATGGAGGAAACCCGGGCGGAACTGGAGCGGGAGAGAGAGGCGATCAAGCACCTGTTCTGACCCCGTCTATCTCAAACTGTCCCGGACCGTGTCGCTTGCCGCAAGGCTTTATCTGTGTTAGAAATATTACGATTATTTTACTGCTATAACCGGCAAAATGGCCCGATCGCGTTCACAAATTGATTCATACGGCTTCCGCGCCAACGTGGCAATTGTCCTTTTCAACGAAGATAACCGCCTGTTCTGGGCGAAGCGGGTCGGAATGGACGCCTGGCAGTTTCCCCAGGGCGGTATCCGGCCCGATGAATCGGTGGAGGACGCCATGTACAGGGAACTGTACGAGGAGGTCGGGTTGTTGCCGGAACACGTGGAAGTGGTCGGCGTCAGCCGGAACTGGCTGCGTTACAAACTGCCCAAAAGATACATAAGGCGGCACTCGACGCCGCTATGTATCGGCCAGAAACAGCGCTGGTACCTGCTTAAATTGACCGGCGATGAGAGCAATGTCAACCTGGACTCGAGCCGGCGTCCGGAGTTCGACCACTGGCGCTGGGTGGACTATTCCGAGCCCGCCAAAAATGTCGTGTTCTTCAAGAGAGACGTATACAGGCGCGCGCTGGCGGAACTGAAGCCGTTGATGAAGGCTGGTTGAGGACAATCAGGGAGCCGGGTTTGATTTCTCCATCATCAGCAGCGGCAGCAGGCGCCGGACGGCCCGGTTCTTCATCCTCGTAATCGCCGCCATGTAGAAACCGGGATTGACGCCGTTCTCGTTCAACCTGGCCTGCAGGCCGGTCAGGACCGGCTCGCAGGCCTGTACGGCATTGCCTGCAATTACCCGCACATCCGGACTGGATGCCAGGTTTTCCCTTGCGTCCTGTTGCAGGCAGGCCGTGTAGTCCAGGTTGGTCTCGCCCATCAATTTCATTTCCGCACTGTCGAAAGAATTTCTCAGCGGGGTTTCCGCAGATGCCGTGATGCCGGCAAGACACAGGAAAATCAATAAACCGTTAACCAGGCAGAGAAGTGGGGACGGACTTGAATTCCGTTCCTCAGGCAGCGGTAGGCGGTTATCCATGATTTTCCAGCAGACTGCGCAGCATCCAGGCGTTTTTCTCATGAATCTGCATGCGTTGCGTCAACAGGTCAGCGGAGGGTTCGTCATTGGCGCTCTCCACTATGGGGAAAATGCTCCTGGCCGTTCTGACGACGGCTTCCTGGCCCTGGACCAGTTGCCTTATCATCTCCTCGGCGCCGGGCACCCCGGTTTCCTCCGGGATTGAGGACAACTCGCCGAACTGCCGGTAAGACCCCGGCGCCGCCACGCCCAGCGCCCGGATACGTTCAGCGATTTCATCCACTGCCGTTGCCAGTTCCGTATAGTGCTGCTCGAACAGGGTATGCAAGGTGGAGAACATCGGCCCTGTTACGTTCCAATGGAAATTATGCGTCTTGAGATACAGCGTATAGCTGTCGGCAAGCAACCTGGACAGGCCCTCAGCTATCTGTTGCCGCTGATCTTCGGAAATACCAATATCTATCTGCATGTCGTCCTCCTTATTTACCGGTGTTGGTATGTAAAAAACAGCATAGCGCAATGGGCCGGATAAATATAATTTTATTATTTTATAATCCTGATAGAAATAATCTATAGAAAACAACGCCGCCGGTTTTCGGATAAAATGTCGTCATGCATAGGGATGCTATCACACTCGCCGGGACATTATGAATCTGCACATACTCGGGATCTGCGGCACGTTCATGGGCGGTATCGCCCGGCTGGCGCAACAACTCGGACACCGGGTTACCGGAAGTGATCAAAACGTCTACCCCCCCATGAGCGACGAACTGGAGAAGGCGGGCATAGAGGTCGGGCAAGGCTATGAACCCGACCGACTCGACCCCAGACCTGATCTGGTCATCATCGGCAATGCCCTGTCCCGCGGCAACCCGAGTGTGGAGCACGTACTTTCGGAGAAGATACCCTACATATCCGGTCCGCAATGGCTGGCGGAGAATGTATTGCCGGGACGCATGGTCTTCGCGGTTTCCGGCACCCACGGCAAAACCACTACTGCAAGCATGCTTGCCTGGCTCCTGCATGACGCGGGGCTTGACCCCGGATTTCTTATCGGCGGCGTGCCGGAGAATTTCGGTCGTTCGGCTTCCCTGGGCGGTCCGGACCTGTTCGTGGTTGAAGCCGATGAATATGACACGGCTTTTTTCGATAAACGTTCCAAGTTTGTCCACTACCGTCCCGATGTATTGATCATCAACAACCTGGAATATGATCACGCGGACATATTCGCCGGAATCGGGGAAATTCAGAGGCAGTTTCACCACCTGGTCCGGACCGTACCGGGGAACGGCCTGGTCATAGCCGGGACCGGCAGTCCGCATATCGATGCGGTGTTCGAGATGGGAAGCTGGTCGCCGCTGATCCGTTTCGGGGATTCATCCTCTGCCTGGCATACCGTGCCGCTGACCCGCGACTATTCCGAATTCCAGGTCATTAACGAAGGCCGGGAAGCGGGCAGGGTAGGTTGGTCCCTGTTCGGCAAGCATAATGCAGACAATGCGCTGGCGGCGCTGCTGGCCGCGCGCCGAGCCGGGGTCGGGATACAGCAAGCCTGTGCAAGCCTGTCCGGTTTCAGCAGCGTGAAACGGCGGCTGCAATTGCTGGCGACAGTCAATGGCGTTTCGGTATATGATGATTTCGCGCATCACCCGACTGCCATCAGCTGCGCGCTGCAGGCGCTGAGGGACCGTATCGGCGAGCAGCGTCTCATCGCCGTGCTGGAATTGCGTTCGAATACGATGAAAGCCGGAATACATCAACATACCCTGGCCGGCGCCCTTGAGGGCGCGGACCTGGTCTGCGTGCTCGAACCCACGGGGCTTGACTGGGACCTGCGAGCGAGTCTGAACGGTCTGGGCGACAGGGTATGCCTGTTACCCGCCGTTGCGGACATCGTTGGGCGGCTGCATCGTATCGGGAAGCCAGGCGATCATATCCTGATCATGAGCAATGGCGGGTTTGAAAATATCTACCGGCGCCTGGTGGAGAGGTTATCGGACTGATGCAGAACGTCCCTTTGTTCCCCTTGCATACGGTATTGTATCCCCACGGGCGCCTGCCGCTGCGGATATTCGAACCGCGTTACGTGGACATGGTCAGCGAATGCATGAAGACCGGCACGGGATTCGGGGTTTGCCTGATCAAACATGGGGCCGAAACCGGTCCCGCAGCCACCTGCTTCAACACCGGCACCTATGCGGAAATCATTGATTTCTCACGCCAGGAAAACGGTCTCCTGACCATCACCATACAGGGGAAAAGACGCTTCAAGGTGTTGCAAACGGAAGTCCGAAACGACAATTTGCTTACGGGGGACATCGACTGGACCGACTCCGATGAGGCAGGGGACAATCCGGAGGATTACCGGCCCCTCAGGGAGCTTTACCTGCATATCGTCAACAATTATGAAACACTGTACTCCCATGAAGACCATGAAGCCGTCAGTCCGGCGCTGCTGAGTTACCGCCTGGCGGAATTTTTACCCATCGACAACAGCGCCAGGCAGGAAATCCTGGAAACAGACGCTGTGGAGAACCGGTTGGAACTGATCAGGACAAGGCTGATGAGTCTGGAGATCGAGTTCGATAGCGCCGGTTCAGGCGCGCAATAGCGGGAGAACCCTTGGCTTATCCCGATTTGACCCGATCCCTGGACCCTGCCGTGCTCGGCCTGGTCGGGCTGACGCCCTTGCTGGCGGTGTGCACGACCCTGGTCAGCGGCCTGGCCATGGGCCTTGCTTATCTTGCCGTGCTGAGCCTGACCGGCGTTACAGTGTCTTTTACCCGGCGCTTTATTCCGGGGCGCACCAGCGTCATCTGTTTATTGCTTGTCTCAGCGGCCTGGGTTTCGATCGTCGATGTGCTGATGCAGGCCTGCTGTTATGCGCTCAGGGAGCAACTGGGGATGTACCTCTACCTGCTGGCAATGAATACCACCCTCCTGCTTCATCTTGAAGCTTCGCCATTGCGGCATACGTTCGGGGAAAGCGTGCCGGCCGGCCCGGGAACAGCCCTGACCGGGGCCGTATTGCTTACCGTAACCGGCCTGTTGCGCGAACTGGCGGCCGGGGGCGGTATTCTGACGGATGTCCACCTGTTGGCGCGTGTTGAATGGCTTGATTTCCTGGAGGCCGCATATCTGTTCAGGGGAGGACTGCACCTGTTTGACACCAGCGCCGGCGCGTTCATCATTTACGGACTGGTGTTGGCTGCCCTGTCATATTGCTTCCCGCGCATGGCGGGCCGCGGGTCTGCAACTCGTTGAACAGGAACAAACGCGCACAGATCTTCTCCCTGTTGCGGCAGCATAACCCTGCGCCGACAACGGAACTTCACTACTCCAGCCCCTTCGAATTGCTGGTATCCGTGGTGCTCTCGGCACAGGCCACGGACGTCAGCGTCAACAAGGCCACGGAAACACTGTTCAAAGCGGCCAACACGCCGTTGCAGTTTATCGAACTGGGCATAGGCGGTCTGAAGCAATACATACGGTCAATCGGGTTGTACAACACAAAGGCTGAGAATATCATCAAAACCTGTCACATCCTGCTGCGCGACCATGCCGGGGAAGTCCCCGCCGATCGGGAAGCGCTGGAACAACTGCCGGGAGTAGGCAGGAAAACCGCCAACGTCATCCTCAACACCGCATTCGGCCAACCCACCATCGCCGTGGACACCCACATCTTCCGGGTATCCAACCGCACCGGCCTGGCGCCCGGCAAAAACGTCCTGGAAGTCGAACAGCGCCTGCTGAAATTCGTCCCCGAAGAATACAAAAAAGACGCCCACCACTGGCTCATCCTGCACGGCCGCTACACCTGCACCGCCCGCAAACCGAAATGCGGGGGGTGTGTGATCTATGATCTGTGTGAGTGGAAGGAGAAGACAACTTTCAGGGATGATGAGACTGGTCCATAGTATTCAGATACGACGGGCAAGTAACGGACCCCCCTGCTTACAACATGCGGGGGCACGCTTCAAGCCGATCTGTGCCTGATCTTGCAAGACACGAAAAATAATCCCTTGACAATCCCGTCGCGGTCTATATACTCCGCCGCACTATGAACGCAGCCCTGATAACGATACGTCACAGTTATTCGGAACCGGCCCTGGCCGGCGTCCCGTCGACGCGCGCCCGCGCTATGCATAATTCCGTCAGACGCACGGTTTCTTCCCGTTTTAATGAGGATAAAAACGAACAGATGCGTTAAGCCTTCCTGACACAATCCTGCTGGAAGGCGCGTGACAACGAACCTTCCGGAGGACATCCCTGACGACAGCCCCGGTTGGTTCCAATCAACCGGGGTTTTTTTTTGCAAATGGACCGGTAGCTCAGCCGGTAGAGCGGCGGGTTGAAGACTCGCGCGGCGGTGGTTCGATTCCATCCCGGTCCACCAGGTTTATGGCATGTTTAAACCAGGCCAGTCTCCGTCCTTGGCATAGTGGCCGTGCATCCGGCTTTTAACCGGAAGAGGGGAGTTCGATTCTCTCAGGGCGGACCATTTGCGGCTGTAGCTCAGCGGAGCAGAGCGCGACCCTGCGAAGGTCGAGGTCACAAGTTCGAATCTTGTCAGCCGCGCCAAATTCTGACCGCATATAATTCTTGAATTAACAATATGTCGCAGTCGCTTGCTTGAAAATTTGATTCAAGCTAAACTTTCCCGGAAACAATCAGCGATATACTTTTTACAGGGTTCAATGGAGGTGACATTATGTCTACAATTTCAATCGAGTTTGCTGAACGTTTGAAGAGAGAAAAGGTGTTTGACGCAGAAAAAGCCAATGCGTTTGCCAAAGCGCTGAATGATGAACTGTCAAATCAGTTAGCGACTAAATCTGATCTCATCCAACTGGAAAACCGGCTCATCAAATGGATGTTTGGGCTTGTATTAGCCTCTACCGCTATAAATTTAACTGTTATCGGTTATCTTATCAGGTTTTAATATCTCTCATCAGCCAATCAACAGTGGTCAGTTGAACGCAAAAGCACTTTAATGTCAGTTGGTTGAATTGGCCTCATGCCTGTTGTGAATCACCCGCGGCCTTCGGCAGGCTGAAGTGCAGCAGTACCCAGGCTGCCAGCGCCGATAGGAACGATCCCAGCAGAATGCCCAGGCGGTCTCCACTGTAATAGGCGCCGCTGCCGTGCTCAAAGGCCAGGCCGGCGATGAACAGGCTCATGGTGAAGCCGATGCCGCAGGCGCAGGCCACGCCGAGAAGCTGGGTCCAGTTGACGTCTTTCGGCAGCCGGGCCAGCCCCAGGGCCGCGACGAGGCCCGTGAAGACCAGGATTCCGAGCGGTTTGCCCAGTACCAGACCGGTTGTCACGCCCAGCGTGACGGGATGCATCAGTGCATCCAGCGACACACCGCCCAGGGACAGCCCGGAGTTGACGAAAGCAAACACCGGGAGGATCACAAAGGCGACGGGGGCATGCAGGTTGTGTTCCAGTTCGCGCAGGGGGCAGTGCCCTTCTTTATCTCGCATCGGCACGCAAAATGCGATAAGTACACCTGCCAGGGTTGCATGGACGCCCGATTTCAACACGGCCACCCAGAGCGCCACGCCCAGCAATACATAAGTTGAAGTACGTGTGACTCCCAGGCGGTTCATGGCGACTGCGGTGATGAGAAACATACCGCCGATAAGCAGCATTGCGGGTGAGAGGTCCGCCGAATAGAACAGTGCGATGATGGTGATGGCCGCCAGGTCATCCAGTATTGCCAGCGTAAGTAAAAAAACCTTGAGAGATGTAGGCGCCCTGGCGCCGAATGAACCCAGCAGGGCAAGCGCAAAAGCAATGTCTGTTGCGACCGGTATTGCCCAGCCGTCCAAAGCCACGGCATCTCCCATGTTGAGCCAGATATAGATCGAGGCAGGCACGATCATGCCTCCCAACGCGCCCATTCCAGGCAGGATGATCTGGTCATAAGATGACAGCTCTCCATCCATGATCTCGCGTTTTATTTCCAGCCCTATCAGGAAAAAGAACACGGCCATCAGCCCGTCATTGACCCAGAGCAGGAGCGGCTTGTTAATAACCAGGGTGCCGACCTGGATCGCTACCGTCAAATCGAGAAGCGAAGCATAGATACCTGACAACGGAGAATTGGCCGTCAGCATGGCGATGAAGACGCAGGCTATCAGCAGGATGCCGCCTGCCGTCTCCAGTTCCAGAAACTCGCGCAGGGCTTCTGCTATGGGTAAAGTCTTATCCTGTTTTTCCATGCCGGAAGGGGCCGCAATAATCACTAATCCTGCGGCTGGGAAACGCGCCGGTCAGCCGGCGCCGGGTTCAGGCATCTTACCTTTCCAGGTATTTCAGCTTGTCTTTTACCTCTTTCCAGTCGTCCGCATCCGCGGGCGCATCCTTCATCGAATTGATGACCGGCCACTCCCTGGACAACTCGGCGTTCAGCTCGATGAAGTTCTGCATGCTCTCATCGACGTCCTCGTCGGACATGATGGCCTCAACCGGGCATTCCGGTTCACACAGGGTACAGTCAATACACTCGTCAGGGTCGATAACCAGCATATTCGGCCCTTCATGGAAGCAATCGACCGGGCAGACTTCCACGCAATCCGTATATTTACACTTGATGCAGCTTTCTGTGACGATAAAAGGCATATGAACGTCCTATTTTAGGTTGAGTTACACAATTCAGTGTTTCGGATTATAGCGTATAACCATACTCTGATTCAAAAGCAGTCAAATCCTGTTCATCCATGTCAATTCCGCGCCAGTTCGATCAACCGGTACAACAGTTCCAGTGCCTGTTTGGGTGTGATGCTGTCCGGGTCGGCCTCCTTCAATAATTCCCGTAATTCATCGGGTTGCTGAAACAGGTCCCGTTGCGGCTGGTCCGGAAGCAGTTCAACGGTGTTTTTTTCCATGATATCGAGTTGCAGGTTCGCCTGTTTTATCACCGCGCGGGGAATGCCCGCCAGTTGCGCGACCTGGATCCCGTAACTCCTGTTCGTGGCGCCGGGTTTGACGGTATAAAGGAAGATGATCTCGTTGTTGTGTTTTATCGCGTCCAGATGTGCGTTCTGCACGGTATCCATGATTTCCGGCAGGGCCGTCAATTCGAAGTAATGGGTGGCGAACAGGGTAAAGGCCCGGACGTTGTTTGCCAGGTAAGCGGCGCAGGCCCAGGCCAGGGCCAGCCCGTCGTAAGTGCTGGTGCCGCGGCCGATCTCGTCGATCAATACCAGGCTTATGTCCGTGGCATTGTTCAGGATAGCGGCGGTTTCCACCATTTCCGCCATGAAGGTGGATTTCCCCGAGGAGATATCATCGACCGCGCCGATACGGGTGAAGATTCGGTCGACAGGGCCGAGTACGGCGCTCTCTGCCGGGACGAAACTGCCGATATGCGCCAGCAGCGTGATGAGCGCAGCCTGGCGCATGTAGGTGGATTTGCCTCCCATGTTCGGCCCGGTAATCAGCAGCATCCGGACGGATTCGTCCAGGCGGATGTCATTGGCGATAAAGGGACTGTCCTGCAAACGTTCGATTACCGCGTGACGCCCGGCGCGGATATTCAGCCCGGGGGTATCGGAGAACTCGGGCCGGCAGTAATCCAGCGCGTCGGCCCGCTCGGCAAAACAGGCCAGCACGTCTGCCTCGCACAACGCTGCGGCGGTCATCTGCAGCGGCGCCAGGTCGGCGCAGATGCGTTCCAGTATGTCCTCGTAAAGCGCCTTTTCCCGGGCCAGGGCACGTTCCCTGGCGCTCAGCACCTTGTCTTCGAAATCCTTTAACTCCGAGTTGATGAAGCGCTCCGTGGATTTCAGGGTCTGCCGCCTGTGGTAACGCTCCGGTACGGCTTCGCTGTGCAGCCGGGATACTTCAATATAATAACCGTGCACCCGGTTGAATCCCACCTTCAGCGTGGGGATGCCGGTCTGTTCCCGCTCGCGTTCTTCCAGTTCGGCCAGGAATGACCCTGCATCACGGTCCATTTGCCGCAACCGGTCCAGTTCGGCGTCGAAGCCGTCCGCGATCACCCCCCCGTCCCGGATACTCGCCGCCGGGGTTTCCAGCACGGCCTCTCCAAGATACTTCCGTAACTCCGGGAATTCCTGGATCAGGCCGTTCAACTCCACCAGGCGCGGGCTGTTCAAGCCTGCCAGCGTGGATTTCAGTTCAGGCAGCCGCAGCAGCGATTTGTGCAGTTGTGTCAGGTCCCTGGGACGCGCGGACTTCAGGGCGACCCGCGCCAAGATACGCTCCAGGTCGTTGACGTGTTTCAATGATTCATGGACGGCAAGCCAAGTCCTGCCGGTTGCCAGGTTGTCCACCGCGTCATGGCGCAGCCGAAGAATCAGGTGATCGCGCAGGGGGCGGTTCAGCCAGCGTTTCAGCAGCCGGCCGCCCATGGCCGTCGCGGTGGTATCCAGCACGGCCAGCAGGCTGTTGGCTTTCCTGCCCCTGAGGTCCTCTTCGAGTTCCAGGTTGCGGCGGGTGACGGCATCGAGAATGAGGCTGTCCGAACGGAGTTCGACCTTGATCGGCTGCAGGTGCAGCAGTGCCGTGCTCTGGGTCTCATTGACGTATTGCAGGAGCGCGCCCGCTGCCGCGGTGGCAGCCTCTATCCCGGTAAGGCCCAGACCTTCCAGTTCTTTTACCTGGTACTGCCGCTTGATGGCGTCCCCGGCCCTGGATGGATCGAAATGCCACGGATTGCGCGGCGCCACATTGCTGCAGGAAATGCCCGGGTCCTGCTCCAGTCCGCTGCCTTCGCAGATTAACAGTTCGGCGGGTTGCAGGCGCGCCAGTTCGTCCAGGAGCGAACTGCGGTCCTGCGTCCGGCTGAGCGTGAAGCGTCCGTCCGCCAGGTTCAGGACGGCGATTCCATGCTCGTCCCCCAGGATGTGGATACAGACCAGCAGGTTATCGGTCCTCTCTTCCAGCAGCGACTCATCGGTAACGGTGCCCGGTGTGACTACCCTGGTTACCTTTCTCTCGACCGGCCCCCTGGCCAGGGCCGGGTCGCCGATCTGTTCGCAGATGGCGACCGATTCACCCTGACGGATCAGCTTTCCCAGGTAGGAATCGACGGCATGGTACGGCACCCCCGCCATGGGGATGACCTGGTTGCCGGATTTGCCCCTGGAGGTGAGGGTGATGTCAAGCAGACGCGCCGCCTTGCGCGCATCCTCGAAAAACAACTCGTAGAAATCACCCATGCGAAAGAACAGCAGAATGTCGGGATATTCCGCCTTGAAGCCAAGGTATTGCTGCATGACCGGGGTATGTGCGGAGTTGTCTGCTGGCATTGGGTAATTCTGCTGACAAAGGGGACGGACTTCAAGTCCGTCCCCGGAAAGTCTTGAAATTTCGCACCCTCAACCCCAGATAAGGCAACTGGACATTTTGATTTATAACGGGGATGCCATGACAGTAGATACGCAAAAAGAATCGCTTGGTTTTCAAACAGAGGTGCAGCAGTTGCTGGACCTGATGATCCACTCCTTATACAGCAACCAGGAGATATTCCTGCGCGAACTCATCTCGAATGCTTCGGACGCCGCCGACAGGCTGCGCTTCGAGGGCTTGCAGGACGACAGCCTGTTCGAGGACGACCCGGAACTGAATATCAGGGTGGAATACAACAAGACGCAAAAAACCATCACCGTGCTGGATAACGGCATCGGCATGTCCAGGCAGGAGGTGGTCGATAACCTGGGCACCATCGCCAAGTCCGGTTCCAGGCAGTTTTTCGAGTCCCTGACAGGCGACCAGACCAGGGATTCACAGCTGATAGGCCAGTTCGGCGTGGGGTTTTATTCCTCGTTCATCGTAGCCGAAAAGGTGGAGGTCTATACCCGCCGCGCCGGCCTGCCGCGGGAGGAGGGCGTACACTGGGTTTCCGACGGCAAGAGTGAGTACACCGTGGAGACCGTGGACCGCCCGAAGCGCGGCACCAAGGTGGTCCTGTACCTGCGCAAGGAAGCAAAAGACTTCCTGGACGGTTACCGGCTGCGCAGCATCATCAGCAAGTATTCGGATCATATTTCTCTGCCCATTGTCATGCCCAGGGAAGGCAAGGATGAAACAGGCGAGGATACGGTCAACACGGCAAAAGCGTTATGGACGCGCAACAAAAAGGACATCAAGGACGAGGAGTACAACGAGTTCTACAAGACCGTTTCCCACGATTTTGAGGACCCGCTCTGTCGCGTCCATACCAGGGTGGAAGGCAAACTGGAATACACCAGCCTGTTGTTCATTCCCGCGCGCGCGCCGTTTGATCTGTGGGACCGGGAACAGCGCCACGGCGTTAAACTGTACGTCAAGCGGGTATTTATCATGGATGACGCGAAACAGTTGCTGCCCCCGTACCTGCGTTTCGTAAAAGGTGTGGTGGATTCCGACGACCTGCCGCTGAATATCTCCAGGGAGATCCTGCAACAGAACAAGGTCATTGAAACCATCCGCTCGGCCTGTACGAAGAGGATACTGGACCTGCTGAAGAAACTGGCGGACAAGGAACCGGACAAGTACAAACAGTTCTGGCAGACGTTCGGCCGGGTCATGAAGGAGGGCGTTATCGACGCCCCGGACAAACGCGAGGATCTCGCCAAACTGTTTCGCTTCAAGTCCACCCATGAGGACACGGAGGAGGAAACCGTTTGCCTGGATGATTATATCGCCAGGATGAAGGAAGGCCAGAAGGCCGTTTATTACGTGACTGCGGAAAATTATGCCACCGCGAAAAACAGCCCCCACCTCGAGATTTTCCGTAAAAAAGACATCGAAGTGCTGCTGCTGACCGACCCGATCGACGAGTGGCTGGTTTCCCACCTGACCGAATACCAGGAGAAACCGTTGACCTCGGTGAACAAGGGCGAACTGGACCTGGGCGACCTGGCCGATGAGAAAAGCGGGGATGAGGAAGAGGAAACCAGTGATGAGAAACTCGCGGAGCTTACCAGGCGCATCGGGGATGTGCTGGATGAACGGGTGAAGGAAGTGCGCATCACCCGGCGCCTGACCGAGTCCCCGGCCTGCCTGGTGGCCGATGAATACGGGATGGGCCGCCACATGGAACAGATCCTGAAGGCATCGGGCCAGCAGATACCGATGGAGAAACCCATCCTGGAAATCAATCCGGACCATCCCATTGTCGGAAAACTGCAAATCGAGGAGGATGAAAACCGTTTCGGGGACTGGGCCAACATCCTGTTCGAGCAGGCCCTGTTAAGCGAAGGCGGGCAACTGGAGGATCCTGCCGGTTTTGTGCACCGGCTCAACAGTATATTCCTGGAGATGAAATAAGCGATCTGTCATTCCGGCGACATCGTCATTCCGGCGAAAGCCGGAATCCAGTACAATTAAGAGTCGCCCTTTGGGCGACACAGTATTACACTGGATGCCGGGTCAAGCCCGGCATGACGAATAATGAGCAAGGGCTCCCTTAAAGATCAAAGAACTCTACGGCATTCCCGCCGGACAGCCTGGATTTGGTCCCGGCGCTGAACGCTTTCGAGTTTTTGATCAAGGAGCCGATTTCCTGCTCACCCAGTGGAAACGGATAATCTGAACCCAGCATAACGCGCTCTTCCCCCATGACGCTTACCAGCAGGGCCAGGGCATTCTCATCAAACACGGCCGAATCCGTGTAGAACCGGTCGGTGTAATGGGACGGCGGATGCGGGCAGTCCTCCCGGATGATGTCGCGGTTGTGCCAGGCGTTCTCCACGCGGCCGAGCAGGAAGGCAAAGCTGCCGCCGCCGTGGGCGAAGCAGATGCGCAAGCTGTCCGGCAGGCGTTCAAACGCGCCCGACAGGATCAGGGAGAGGATGGATAACTGCGTCTCCGCCGGCATCGCCACCAGCCATTGCAGCATGTATTTCGGCATGCGCTCCGGCGCCATCATGTCCCAGGGGTGAACCAGTACCGGCGCCTGTTCCGCGGCGCAGTGTTGCAGGAAGGTGGTCAAACCCTCATCGTCCAGGTTGCGTGGGCCGACGTGGTTGCCGATTTGCACCCCGATGTGCCCTGCCTGCACCGCCCGGCTTACCTCTTTGCAGGATGCGTCGATATCCTGCAACGGGACCTGGCATAGGGCCTTCAGCCGATCGGGGGCATGGCGGCATAAGTCCAGGGCCAGGTCGTTGAACAGCCTGGCGCATTCCAGCGCCTGGCCGGCCGGCTTCCCATAGGCGAACAACAGCGGGGTGGCGCACATGACCTGGATGTCAATGCCGTCACGGTCCATTTCCTCCAGCCTGAGCGCCGGGTTCCAGCAGGCCTCATACACCGGCCGGTAGTCCCTGTTCCCCAGGGTGATCATCCCCTTGCCGGGGGCGGTATGGCGGAATCCCGGCCACTCCCCGCCGAAGCGGGCGGATAAATCAGGGATATTGTCAGGGTAAAAATGACTGTGGATGTCGACGACCGGGCTCATACCGCGACCCAGTCCTCCGGTGGACACCTGCCGGGGTGCAATGCCTTGCAGGCCGGGCAGGTTCGTAACGTCTCATCGTTGAAGAACTGCTCGAACAGCGGCGGCAGATCCCGGACGATGGACGCCAGCAACACCTCGGCCCGGTGGACCAGGCTGCCGCATTCGAAGCAATACCATTCGAAACCGTCTTTTTCACCATCGGGTCGTTTGGGTTCCACCACCAGGCCGATGCTGCCTTCAACCGGGCGCTGGGGTGAGTGCCTCACGTGCGCGGGCAGGAAAAAGATATCACCTTCGCGGATCGGCACGTCGTAAAACTCACCCTTGTCGTATACTTTTAACACCATGTCTCCACGCAACTGGTAGAAAAATTCCTCGGCCGGGTCATCATGGAAGTCGGTACGCCGGTTAGGACCCCCGACAACGGTAACCATCAGGTCGGTATCTTCCCAGATTTGCTTGTTGCCCACCGGCGGTTTAAGCAGGTGTGAATGTTCATCAAGCCAGGATTGGAAATTGAAGGCGTTGAGTTTTGTCATGAGTGCTTCCCGCCACTGTGGTACACGGAACATCCTGATTAAACCAGAGATACGGGGATTATTCAATCTACACAGTATGGCGCCGTCAATGTAAGATGAACGGCTTCTGTGTACAGAGGTCAACCTGCGCCATCATGACAACTCCCCGGCAACTCATCGACTGGACCGAGCAGCAGTTTCTCCGGTCGGACCTGTTTTTCGGCCACGGCGCCGATAACGCGCTGGATGAAGCCGCATACCTGGTGCTGGGCGCGCTGGACCTGCCGTTTGACGTGAGTCCGGACAAGTTGAAAGTAAAAATAACCGAAACTGAACAGCAACGTATCAAAAGACTTGTCGATGAAAGGATCAGCTCCAGGAAGCCGACAGCCTACCTGCTCAACGAAGCCTGGTTTGCCGGTCTGCCGTTTTACGTGGACGAGCGCGTCCTGGTCCCCCGCTCACCCATTGCCGAACTGATCCGTGACAGGTTCTCACCCTGGATTAAGGCCCCTGATGTAACGCGTATCCTGGACCTGGGCACCGGCAGTGGTTGTATTGCCGTTGCCTGTGCCCTGGCCTTCCCCGCCGCGATTGTCGATGCAACGGATATCAGTCCGGATGCGCTGGAAGTGGCGCGCATCAATTGTGAAAGACACGACCTGGGACAGCGGGTAAACCTGGTCGAATCAGACCTGTTCAGCGCATTGAATGACAGCAGGTATGATATAATTGTCTGCAATCCGCCGTATGTAACCGATGGGGAAATGGCGGCATTGCCGGCTGAATACCGGCATGAACCGTCCCTTGCCCTGGCGGCGGGCACCACCGGCCTGGACGTGGTAGATACTATATTGCTCAATGCCCACGAGCATCTCACGCCCCACGGTATCCTGGTAGTGGAAGTCGGTAACGGCCGCGCTGCGCTTGAGGCGAAATATCCCCGTACTCCTTTCACCTGGCTTGACTTTGAGCACGGCGGGGAAGGCGTTTTTGTTACAACGAGGGAGGTTGATTTATCCGCAGATGACGCAGATTAACGCAGATAAAATAATAGTTGTTATTTATCATAATATGTCGTCAATAAGATTGAAAAAATATCTGCGTTAATCTGCGCAATCTGCGGATAAATCATTAAAGATATGAAAAAATTTCTGCCCTTGACTCCCGTTGCCGGCAACGGTCTGCTGGACCGGCGCCTGTTCCTGCAGGGCGGCGTGGCGCTGGGGACCGCCCAACTGGTGGCGGGTAACGTTCAGGCTGCCGCGGCCAGACCCGAGTCGATGAGCCTGCCGGGTGAGCCGTTTACGCCCTATGGACAACCGGCGCAATTTGAGGAGGATGTAGTCCGGTATCCGGCCCCGAACCGGGTATTGCGCAACAACGGCGCCTCCTGGACGCCGCTGCACCGGCTGGAAGGCATGATCACCCCGAACGGCCTGCATTACGAACGGCACCATAATGGGGTGCCGCAAATCGATCCCGCCGAACACCGTCTGCTGGTGCACGGCCTGGTGCGGCAGCCGGCATTTTTCAGCATCGACAACCTGTTGCGCTACCCGATGCGTTCACAGATTTGTTTCGTCGAGTGCGGCGGCAACAGCAACGCGGGCTGGAATAAAACCCCTTCCCGGGCGGAGGCCGGCTATTTTCACGGCCTGGTTTCATGCAGTGAGTGGACCGGCGTGCCCCTGTCGACCGTGCTGGCAGAGGTCGGTATCGAAGAAACAGCCAAATGGCTGATTGCGGACGGCGCGGACGCATTTGCCATGAACATCAGCGTACCTATCGAAAAGGTCATGGACGATGCAATCCTGGCCCTGTACCAGAACGGAGAACGCCTGAGACCGGAGAACGGCTATCCGTTGCGCCTGATCCTGCCCGGCTGGGAAGGCGTGTTGAACGTGAAATGGTTGCGGGCGTTAAAGGCCGCGGAGAAACCCATCATGGCAAGGAACGAAACGGCGCGGTACACCGAACTGCTGCCATCCGGCAAGGCGCGTATGTTCACATTCACCATGGAGGCAAAATCACTGATCACTTCTCCGTCAGGCGGTATGGTATTGAAACAGGGGCCGGGACTGTACCAGGTCACCGGCCTGGCCTGGAGCGGCCGGGGACGGATAAAACAGGTGGACGTCTCCGCTGATGGCGGCGAGAGTTGGGCGCCGGCGGAATTGCAGGACCCGGTGCTGCCCAAGGCGTTTACCCGCTTCCGCATTCCCTGGCAGTGGGATGGGTCGCCGGCTACCCTGAAAAGCAGGGCCGTTGACGAGACGGGTTATGTGCAACCGGAAAGGGAACAACTTGTCGCCGCGCAAGGCAGACAGGGTTTTTACCATTACAACGCCATCGTCACCTGGAGCGTGGATGAATACGGTGACGTGACACATGTTTATGATGCCGAACAGAAGCAGTCTGGTACTGACGTCAGTATTGATGCTGACTGGGATTAGTCCCGGCGCCGACGAACCAACTCCCGGCCCGGACCTGGGCGAGCCGGCGGACAGCCGCGCCGTCAGCAGCCATGACTGGGGCATCATGCCGGACGGCGCCGGCCTTCCCGAAGGCAGCGGCACCGCAGAGCAGGGCAGGGTCATCTATGACAGGTTGTGCCTGTCCTGCCACGGCCCCGGCGGCCTCGGTGACAGCGGCGACCAGCTTGCCGGCGCGCAAATGCAGCTTACCGACGAATGGCCGGAAAAAACCATCGGCACTTTTTGGCCCTACGCCCCCACCCTGTTTGACTTCATCCGCCGCTCCAAGCCCATGATGCAACCGGGCAACCTGACCGATTCCGAAGTGTATGCGCTCACTGCCTACCTGCTTTACCTGAATGAGATCATCCCGGAAGACCAGGAGATGAATGCCTCTACCCTCGCCGAGATCAAAATGCCAAACCGCGACGGCTTTATCCAGGTTCTGGATTAAGTCGAGCAGCGCTCCCTCTTTCCCTGCAAATTTTCAAGTAACTTGTTACAATGGTTGCCTATGTCAGGTAATACTATTGGAAAATTATTTACGGTAACCAGTTGTGGCGAGAGCCACGGCTACGGTTACCTGTGCATTATCGACGGCTGCCCGCCGGGAATGGAACTGTGTGAAGCGGACCTGCAGCATGATCTCGACCGGCGCAAGCCCGGCAAGTCCCGCCATGTCACCCAGCGCCGGGAGTCCGACAAGGTGAAGATCCTGTCCGGCGTATTCGAAGGCAGGACGACGGGAACGCCGATCGGACTGCTGATTGAGAACGAAGACCAGCGCTCCAAAGATTATTCAGCGATCAAGGATAAATTCCGTCCCGGTCACGCCGATTACACCTACTGGAAAAAATACGGTGTGCGGGATTACCGGGGCGGCGGCCGCGCCTCCGCCCGGGAGACCTGTATGCGGGTGGCAGCCGGCGCGATTGCCAAGAAATACCTGCATGAGCAGTTTGGCTGCCTCATACGCGGCTACCTGGCGCAACTGGGGCCGGTCAGCCTGGAGTTGAAGGATTGGAACGAGGTGGATAACAACCCGTTTTTCTGCCCGGATGCCGGCAAGGTCGAAACCCTGGAAAAGCTGATGGATGATTTGCGGAATTCGGGCGATTCCATCGGCGCGCGGGTGAACCTGGTCGCCACCGATGTCCCGGTGGGCCTGGGAGAGCCGATCTTCGACCGTCTCGATGCCGACATCGCCAGGGCGCTGATGAGTATCAATGCCGTGAAGGGCGTGGAAATCGGCGACGGCTTTCGTGTGGTCGAGCAGCGCGGCACACAACACAGGGACGAGATCAGCGCGAAGGGCTTCCTGTCCAACCACGCAGGCGGCACCCTGGGCGGCATCTCCAGCGGCCAGGATATCCTGGCGAGTATCGCGCTCAAACCGACGTCAAGTATCCGCATCCCCGGAAAGACCGTGGACATCCACGGCGATGAAACGGAGATCGCCACCACCGGACGCCACGATCCCTGTGTCGGCATCCGCGCCACGCCCATCGCTGAAGCGATGCTGGCGCTGGTGCTGATGGACCATGCATTGAGACAGCGCGCGCAAAACCCGGATTAAGGAATCTCTGATTAAGCCCCAGAGGTCCCTTAACTTACAGGTTTTTCAAAAGTAATAACGATGTAATCTACGGATGGTTTCCTGCCGTCTTTCATACCGAAGCTAAAGGGCAATTCCGCCCAGCGGCCGGATTTGTTGTCGATATTACGCAAGGCCGCCAGTCCGCCGGCGTTCTCCAGGGTTTCCACGAACCAGGGGCAGACTACCTCACCGGCTTCCAGCAACTCGATAATAGTTTGGCGAGTCGCCAGGTCCGGCGCCCCGGGCACTGCCCGGAAGAGGTTGAAAAGTAATTTTTTGTGCCATCCTGTATACGCTTTTTCATCCACTACGAAGCGGATCTGGCGCGGGGACGCCATCTGCACAAAAGGCCAGAGAGTCCTGCGCAGACGTCTCCCCGTCATCAACACCCCACCCGTGTCGGGAAAATTCTTGAAGCCTTCCACTGTCAGGTGATACGTCTCGCCAAGCATCATGGTCATGAGCAGCCGCACCAGGGACTGCGGCAGTTTATACACCGTGTATACCGCTCCGCCCAGGGCAACAACCGTCAACAGCGGAAACAGCATATTGCTGATCCCCCTCATGGAAAACAGCACGGTCAGCACCAGAAAGCTCAGCATTACCACGTTCTGGATGAGGCTGTTACCCGCGAGTACCCTGCCCAGGATGCGTTCGCCCGCATGGAATTGGATCAAGGCGTTGAGCGGGATGATGAACAGGCCGCTGAGCATACCCAGCAGCAGGATATTGATGGCGTGGGCCGGCACGCTGTTGAGCCCCGGCAGGATGAACAGGCACAAAGCCACCCCCACCGCGCCGACCGGGATCAGGCCGGTCTCGATATAGTTTTTCGAGATCCTGCCGGCGATCAGCGATCCCAGCATGATGCCGATACCGGCGCAGGCCAGCGTGCCCTGGATTATCCTTACGTCAGTCACACCCAGGTTGTCTTTGGCAAAAGAAGGATATGCTGCCAGCAGGACCTGACCGATAGACCACATAATCGCCAGCCCGATGATCGACAGCAATATCACCTCGCGCGACCTGACCGCGTTCAGGTTTTCGGCAAGGTAACGGCCGGTGCGGTATTTGACCCAGTCGAAGCGCAGGTGTTTGTCCGGTTCATGGACGGTGGGCAGGCGGTAGGACAGCATCAACTCCACCAGCGCGCCGGCTATCAAAAACCAGCCGGTAGCCTTAATGGCCAGCATCACCTCCTCCTTGGTGGAAAAAACCACGTCGGCCAGGAACATCTCGAACGAGATTGAAAATGCAAAGGTGCCGGTGAGAATGGCGGTGGTTGTGGTTGCCTGCACCACGCCGTTGGCGCGCGCCAGCCGTTCCTTGCCGGCAATTTCCCTGATGTAGCCGTACTTCGCGGGTGAGTAAAACGCGCTTTGCACCGCCAGCAGGAACGTCATGGCAAATGCGGCCCAGAACCATCCCAGGTGGTAGAACAGGGTAATCAGGCTGGTGAGGACGACGGCGCCCCAGGCGGTGGTGCGCATCACCCTGTTTTTCGGGAACTTGTCGGCCAGGAAACCGGCGGGGGTGAACAGCAGGATGAACGGCAGCAGGATCAGGGCGTTGACGATTGCCGTCAGAATAATCAGGGCGTCGCCTTCGTAGGTCTTGAAAACGGTATTCTGTATGGTGATCTTGTGCCCCAGGTCCACGAAGGCGTTCAGGAACAGCATACAGACATAGGGAAGAAAGCCCCGGATTTTGAACAGGTCACTCATGCCATCATGTAGACGTTCCACCGACGGTCAGTTCGTCGATCCTGATTGTCGGCTGTCCCACCCCGACGGGGACCGACTGGCCGTCTTTCCCGCACACGCCGATGCCGCTATCGAGTCGCATGTCGTTTCCGGTCATGGATACGCGGGTCAATACGTCCGGCCCGTTGCCGATCAGTGTCGCGCCCTTGACGGGAGCGGTGAGCTTGCCGTTTTCGATAAGCCGGGCCTGGCTGGCGCTGAATACGAACTTGCCGTTGGTGATATCCACCTGCCCGCCGCCGAACTGGGAGGCATACACCCCTTTCTGTACTGACCCGATTATTTCTTCAGGGTCATGCTCTCCCCCCAGCATATAAGTGTTGGTCATTCTCGGCATGGGCAGGTGGGCAAAGGATTCCCGCCGCCCGTTGCCGGTGGGCTTCATGCCCATCAACCCGGCGTTCAGCTTGTCCTGCATGTAGGCTTTGAGGATGCCCCGCTCAATCAGGGTGGTGGATTCCGTGGGCGTGCCCTCATCGTCGACGGTCAGCGAACCGCGCCGGTTCTCGATGGTTCCGTCATCCACCACGGTAACGCTTTCAGCGGCGACCCGCTGGCCTATCCGGTTACTGAAAGCGGATGTGCCCTTGCGGTTGAAGTCGCCTTCAAGCCCGTGGCCTATGGCCTCGTGCAACAGGATTCCCGGCCAGCCCGGTCCCAGCACCACTGTCATGGCGCCCGCCGGCGCCGGCACTGCCTCCAGGTTGTTGAGCGCCTGTGTCACGGCATCGTCGATGTAGCCGGAGACGATTTCGTCCTTAAGGAAGTATTCATAACCGAAGCGTCCGCCGCCACCGGCGCCGCCTTTTTCCAGCCTGCCGTTATGCTCGACGATGACGTTGACGTTGAGCCTGACCAGCGGCCTGATATCTCCGCAATATACGCCGTCGCTGCCGGCGACCAGCACCGCGGACCAAGCGGCGCTCAGGCCGGCGATAACCTGTTTTACCCTGGAGTCCCTGCTGCGGGTTTCCGCATCGATCCGTTGCAGCAAGGCGATCTTGTCGCCTGAGGATATCGAGTCGAGCGGGTTGTTGCCGGTATATAGCGGAGCGATATTGCGGTTTTGCCAGGCCTGCAATGTGTGTGTACCGCCGCTGCGGGCGATTGCCCGCGCTGCCTTGGCCGCATCGGTCAGTGCCGGCAGGATAATCTCATCCGAATAGGCAAAGCCGCTCTTGTCGCCGCTGACGGCCCTGACTCCCACCCCCTGGTCTATGCTGTGGGCGCCTTCCCGGATGATGCCCTCTTCCAGCACCCACGACTCGGCCTGGGAATATTCAAAATAGAGGTCGGCGTAATCGATGTCATTGACGATCATCTGATCCAGGGTTTTTTCGATATCCCGGCGCTCAATTCCGGTCGGGTTGAGCAGTTGCCGGGAGGCTTTTTCAAGTTGTTGGCTCATAATACCCTGTGCTCCAGCGCCGGAAACGACTGTCTGAGTTCCTGCACCCTGGAGAGGTCGATGTCGGCGCAGGCAACGCCCGGCCCTTCCTCCAGGCTGCACAGGATGTCACCCCATGGATCGATGATCATGCTGTGACCCCAGGTGCGCCGGGTCTCCGTATTCTGGCCGCCCTGGTTGGATGCAATGACATAACAGAGGTTTTCCACCGCCCTGGCCCGTAAAAACAGCTCCCAGTGGCGTTTCCCGGTGGCATAGGTAAATGCGGACGGCACTGTAATGATCTCCGCCTGCTGCCTGGACAGTGCGCGATACAGTTCGGGAAACCGCAGGTCGTAACATACGGTCATGCCGATCCTGCCCAGCGGCGTTTCCGCCACCACCGTGTCGCGGCCCGGGACGATGGTGTCGGATTCATTGTAAACCTCTTTTTCCTCGTCCCCCACCTGTACGTCGAACAGGTGCATCTTGTCGTAGCGATGGGTGCGGACACCGTCCGGGTTATACAGCAGGCAGGTATTGTACACACGGTCTGCTTCACCGCTTTGCAAAGAAAAAGTGCCCGCCATCAGCCAGAGCCGGTTATCCCTGGCCTGGGCGGCAAGGAATTCCTGGATGGGGCCTTTCCCCGGCGCTTCCCCGATGCCGATTTTTGCCGTTTCATCGTCACTGATAATGGGAAAATATTCCGGCAACAGGGCAAACCTGGCGCCCCGGTCAGCCGCTTCCCGGACCAGGTCGGCAGCCTGCGCCAGGTTGGCGTCCAGGTTATCCGTGGAAACCATCTGGATTGTTGCGACTCTCGACATGGCCCAAGTATACGTGAAACCCGGGGATGTTTCAGGGGACAGGTTGTAAATCCGCCCCGTCCGTCCTGTATACATGTAAAATATCCGGTTACGGCCCGGAACGGTTTTATGACCTGTTTCCGGCATCACTACAGGCGCTGTGGCAACAGGCAATCATTGCGGAGTGAGAACAATGCACATACACGATACATCCAGCCCGGCAGAAATACGCTACGAACCCGACGAGCGATCTCCATTTCCTCTCAACCTCGGCCTGGGAATCCAGGCGGCCCTGCTGGTCTTTCCGACGGTGGTGCTGGTGCCGGTCATTATAATCCGGGCAGCCGGCCTGGACGCGCAGTACCTGTCCTGGTCGATCTTCGCCGCGTTACTGGTTTGTGGGCTCATAACGGTAATACAATCCTTTCGAACGGGATTCATCGGGGCCGGCCACGTGCTCATTTCCACCAGCGCAGCCACCTCCATCGCGGTCTGCATCATGGCGCTGTCCGCAGGAGGGGTTGCGCTCATGATGAACCTGGTCATCGTGTCGGCGCTGTTCCAGTTGCTGCTGTCATCGAAGCTGTCATGGTTGCGCCGCGTGATTACGCCGACGGTATCCGGCATGGTGCTGATGCTGATCGCGTTTGCCGTCATGCCCGTCGCTTTCGACATGCTGACCCACGCGCCCGCAGACGCACCTCCCATGGCTGCGCCGGGTATCGCGGCAGTCACCCTGCTTGTGCTGGTGGCGCTGGTATTCGGCGCAAGAGGCGTGCTGGGTCTCTGGGCGCCGGTTATCGCGCTGGTTGCAGGCTGTGCGGCCGCCGCGTATTTCGGCATGTACCAGGGCGGCCTGGTGCTGGATGCCCCCTGGGTGGACGTTCCCGCGGCCGGGAGGCCGCGCTTCAGCCTGAATCTCGGCGCTGATTTCTGGATACTGTTGCCGGCATTCCTGTTCGTCTCCCTGGCCAACACCATGGGGGACATCAATGCCGGGGTCGCGGTTCAACGGGCATCCCGGCGCAGCCCCCATTCCGTCGATTTCCGCGCGGTGCAGGAAGGACTGACGGCGAACGGCCTGGGCGACCTCCTTGCCGGCCTCACCGGTACAATACCGATAAAAAGCGATCCGGCAGGCAATTCCTTTATCCGGCATACCGGAGTAGCTGCCCGCAGGCTGGGGGTATGCATCGGGTTAATCCTGTTAATACTGGCATTCCTGCCCAAGCTTACGGCAGTCCTGCTGGCCATCCCCGGACCCGTCATCGCGGCTTACCTGGCCGTGTCAATGGCGCTGGTTTTCGTCCAGGGTATGAAAATGGTAGTCCAGGACGGCATCGACTACCGCAAGGCGGCGGTGATCGGCCTGGCATTCTGGCTTGGGGTGGGTTTTCACAACCAGGCTGTTTTTGCAGATATGCTGGGTAAGACATGGGGCAGCTTGCTGGGTAACGGCATGACCGTCGGCGGCCTGGTCGTTATCCTGTTGACGATAATCATGGAACGGACCGGGCCGCGCCGTTATAGTAAATTGACTGCGCTTGACCCCAGGGTACTGCCCAGGCTGGAAGATTTCCTGCGCCAGCAGGCGCTGCGCCTTGGCTGGGGCGAAGCTGCAATCGAGCGCCTGTTCCTGATTGGTGAAGAGACCTTGTTGTGTCTCTCGGAGGGGCATGATGAAGCAGCCACAGGCGAGTTGAGGAGTCTGCTGGTAACGGTCACCAATGACGGTCCGGTGATGGAAGTGGAGTTTGTCTCGGCTATCGGTGAGGAGAACCTGGAAGACCAGATGAGGTTGCTGGGAGACCATGCCGAGGCGCGGGACGGGCATGAAATCTCGCTCCGTATATTGCAACACTTCGCATCCTCCGTGCGCCACCAGCAGTATCACGGCATGGACGTGGTAACGGTGCGCGTCAGTGAAAGCAATAACGACTGAAATGAAACAGAGAGACAGAGGATAATGAAACCGATAAAAATAGGGTTGCTCGGCCTGGGCACAGTCGGCGGAGGCGTCGTCACGGTATTGACCCGGAACGCCCATGAAATTGCCCGCCGCGCCGGCAGGGAGGTGGTCATCAGTCACGCTGCGGCAAAGGAATACGACGCCGGCGCAATCCAGGGACTGGACCAGGTAGGGCGGATTACCGATGACGGATTTGCCGCGGTCGATGACCCGGAAGTGGAAATCATCATCGAACTGATAGGCGGCTACTCCCCGGCAAAGGAAATGGTCCTGCGCGCCATCGACAACGGCAAACACGTAATTACCGCAAACAAGGCCATGATTGCCGTACACGGCAATGAGATCTTCCGCGCCGCACAGGAAAAAGGCGTGATCGTAGCATTCGAGGCCGCAGTCGCCGGCGGGATTCCCATTATCAAGGCAATCCGTGAGGGCCTGGTCGCGAACCGTATTCAATGGGCTGCGGGCATAATCAACGGCACGGGAAACTTCATCCTTACCGAGATGCGCGACAAGGGCAGGGACTTCACCGGGGTATTGAAGGGAGCCCAGGAACTGGGTTATGCGGAAGCTGACCCGACGTTCGACGTTGAGGGCATCGATGCCGCGCACAAGTTGACCATCATGGGCTCCATAGCCTTCGGCATCCCGTTGCAGTTTGACCGAACCTACACGGAGGGTATAAGCAAAATCGAGCAGCAGGACGTTGTCTACGCCGATGAACTGGGCTACCGGATTAAACATCTCGGCATTACCAGGCGTACCGATGCAGGTATCGAGTTGCGAGTCCACCCTACGCTGATACCCGCCAGGAGACTGATTGCCAACGTGGACGGGGTAATGAACGCGGTACTGGTACAGGGCGACGCAGTAGGACCCACCCTGTATTACGGGGCCGGCGCGGGATCGTTGCCGACCGCTTCCTCTGTTGTGGCAGACGTGATTGACGTGGTGCGCGCCCTGACCACCGATCCGGGGAACCGCGTGCCGCACCTGGCGTTTCAACCGGGCGCGCTGTCCGACCTGCCGGTCCTGGACATGGAGGATATCCACACGGCATATTACCTGCGCATGCAGGCTGTCGATCAGCCCGGCGTAATGTCGTCGGTGACCACGATTCTGGGCGATCTCGGCATCAGCATCGAGGCGATAATCCAGAAGGAGCCTGAAGCGGGCGCCGGCCACGTGCCGGTGATCATGCTCACCCAGCGCGTGCAGGAGCGGAATATGAACAAGGCAATCAGGCAGATCGAGGCCCTGGATACGATTGCCGGAAACGTACACCGCATCCGGGTGGAAACCCTTGACTGAAGGCCTGATCGAACGTTACCGGGCGCGTCTGCCGGTTACGGACGATGCCCGCGTCATCACCCTGGGTGAGGGAAGCACTCCCTTGATCCGGCTGGAGAATATTCCTGAAGTCAATGACCGGGATATCGAACTGTACGTGAAATACGAGGGCCTGAACCCGACCGGTTCTTTCAAGGACCGGGGCATGACCATGGCCATCACCCAGGCAGTCAACGAGGGTTCGCAGGCGGTCCTGTGCGCGTCCACCGGCAATACTTCAGCTTCCGCGGCCGCCTACGCCGCCAGGGCCGGCATCGCTTGTTACGTACTGATCCCGGACGGCAAGATCGCCATGGGAAAACTGGCCCAGGCCATGATCCACGGCGCCGTGGTCATCCAGGTACAGGGTAATTTCGATGACGGGATGCGGCTGGTGAAACAGGTCGCCGCCGAAGCGCCCATTACCCTGGTAAACTCCGTCAACCCGTACCGTCTCCAGGGCCAGAAAACCGCGGCGTTCGAGATTGTGGACGAACTGGGCGTTCCACCGGATTTCCATTGCCTGCCCGTAGGCAACGCCGGCAATATCTCCGCGTACTGGACCGGCTACAGCGAATATGCCGGTTTTCCCACCCGTGCGTGCAACCATTGTGACGGGCAATGTCCCTGGCTGGCCGAACCGGTTGTCGACAAATTGCCGAGAATGCTTGGATACCAGGCTTCCGGGGCAGCGCCGTTCCTGCGCGGCAAGATGATCGAGCAACCCGAGACAGTTGCGAGCGCCATTCGTATTGGCCGCCCCCAGTCCTGGGAACTGGCCTGGGCGGCGAGCAGGGAATCGGAGGGCTGGTTCGATGAGTTCAATGATGAGGAGATCCTGAAGATACAGGCAATGCTGGCGGATAATGAAGGGATATTCTGTGAACCGGCTTCAGCCGTCTCCGTAGCCGGGGCCTTGCGCGATGTCGAATCCGGCAAAATACCCGAAGGCAGCACCGTGGTATGCACCCTTACCGGACACGGCCTGAAAGACCCGGATATCGCCATGCGGCAAAGTACTGCACCGGTGCAAAAGGTTCCCGCCGAGCTCAATGCCGTGAAACGGGTCATTCTTGCTGAACGCTGAATGAAAATCACCCGCCGCGACGTACATGCCGAGTGCGAACTGCCGGATTCCATGCATCCGGTCATGCGCCGGGTCTTTGCCGGCCGGAATATTTCGTCGCATCGGGAACTGGATTATTCGCTGACCAACCTGCTGCCGTTCGACAAACTGAAAAATTTTGACGCGGCGGCCGGATTGCTTATCGATGCCATCCGCAACAATAAAAAAATCCTGGTCGTCGCGGATTATGACGCAGACGGCGCAACGGCCTGCGCCGTGGCCTTGCGCGGGTTGTCCATACTGGGCGCCCGGCAGGTCGTCTACATGGTTCCGGACCGGGTAAAGCACGGGTATGGCCTGAGTATCGACGTGGCGCGCCAGGCCCTGGAGTTCGACCCCGACCTCCTGGTGACCGTGGACAACGGTATTTCCAGTGTGGCCGGCGTCGATTTCGCCCGGCGCGCGGGAGTGGATGTCCTGGTTACGGATCATCATTTGCCGGGCAGGGAGCTTCCGGCCGCCACCGTCATCGTCAACCCGAACCAGCCTGGCGACCGGTTCCCGAGCAAGTGTATTGCCGGTGTAGGCGTCATGTTTTACGTGCTGCTGGCAGTCAGGGCCGGGTTGAAGCATGCAGGCTGGTTTACCGCGCAAGGCGTTGAGGCGCCGAACTTCGCGGCCTTGCTGGACCTGGTGGCGCTGGGCACTGTTGCCGACGTGGTGCAACTGGACTACAACAACCGTATCCTGGTTTACCAGGGCCTGAGGCGTATCAGGGCGCGGCGCTGTTGCCAGGGCATCATGGCCCTGGTTCGGGCTGCCGGCAGGACGCCTGAGAAGATTACTGCCGCCGACCTCGGGTTTCAACTGGGTCCGAGGCTGAATGCGGCCGGTCGCATGGCCGACATGAGACTGGGCATCGAATGCCTGCTCACGGACAATTTTTCCGGCGCCGTTGCCCTGGCGCTGCAACTGGATAAATTCAACAAGGAGAGAAAACAGCTGCAGGCCGAAATGCAGGAACAGGCCGAGGCGTACCTGCTCGATATAGCCGAACTGGAGCAGGGTGAGTTGCCCTTCGGCGTATGCCTGTTTGATGCGGGCTGGCGCCAGGGCATAGTCGGCGTGCTGGCCGGCAGGATAAAAGAGAGGGTCAACCGGCCGGTAATCGTATTTGCCCCGGCCGGTGAAGGTCTGCTCAAGGGGTCCGGACGTTCGATATCCGGGATTCACCTGAAAGACGCACTGGAAGCGTTGGCGGCGAGACATCCCGACCTGGTGCAAAAGTTCGGAGGTCATGCAATGGCTGCCGGCCTGACCATCAGGGAAGCCGACCTGGCGCAATTCAGGACGGAATTTGACGGGGAAATCAGGAACCTGGCCGCCGGGCGCATACCGGGGGCCGAGATCGTCACCGACGGGAACCTGGCGTCTGAAGAAATCAACCTGGAACTGGCCGGAGAAATAGAAAACGCCGGTCCCTGGGGACAGGGTTTCCCCGAACCCCTGTTCGACGATGTCTTCACCGTTGCCGATGCCCGGACCGTGGGAGAACGGCACCTGAAACTGAAGCTGCTTGCGGATGGCGCGCAACGGCCTGTTGAAGCGATTTCGTTCAATACGGATCCGGATGCCATCGACGCGTCCGCGCAAACCCATCGCTTTGTCTACCGCCTGGCCGTCAACGAATACAACGGAATGCAAACGCCGCAACTCATCGTCGAACATATACAAAAATAGATCTGCTCCCTCTCGCCATTCCCGCGATGCTGGGTCAAGCCCGGCATGGCGAACCTGATTGCAGGGGTCAGAGTAAGAAATTCTGCAAGAATTTTTACTCTGACCCCAAATATCGTAAAATCTGACCTTATGCTTGAACTCACGTCAATCACCGCCCGCATCAAAGACTGCCAGGGAAGAATCGAATCCCTGAGGAGGTATCTTTGACTTCGATGTCAAGGTCGAACGCCTGAATGCAGTCAGGCGGGAACTTGAAAAGCCTGATATCTGGAGTGAACCGGAACGCGCCCAGGCGCTGGGCAAGGAACGGGCGCTGCTTGAAAAAACGGTCGGGGCGATAGAAGCCGTCAGTACGGGAATGGACGATGTCGAGTTGTTGTTCGATATGGCGAAGCAGGAAAACGACGTCGAAGCCATGGAAGAAGTTGTTGCCGACCTTGACAAATTCACCGCGCGGGTTGAAGAGATGGAATTTCGCCGCATGTTTTCCGGCGAGATGGACCCGAACCATGCTTTTCTCGATATCCAGTCAGGTTCCGGCGGCACCGAAGCACAGGATTGGGCGGAAATGCTGCTGCGCATGTACCTGCGCTGGGGCGAACAACGGGGGTTCGCTACCGAGTTGATCGAAGTATCGCCCGGGGAAGTGGCCGGTATAAAAAGCGCTACGGTCAGGTATGAAGGCGACTACGCGTACGGCTGGCTGCGCACCGAAACCGGGGTGCACAGGCTGGTGAGGAAGTCCCCGTTTGATTCCGGCAACCGGCGCCATACTTCATTCGCCTCCGTGTTCGTTGCGCCGGAAATAGATGACAATATCGAGGTGGACATCGATACTTCCGACCTGCGCGTGGACACCTATCGGGCGAGCGGGGCGGGCGGGCAGCACGTAAACAAGACGGATTCCGCGGTAAGGCTGACCCATATCCCCACGGGCACCGTCGTACAGTGTCAGAACGATCGTTCCCAGCACAAGAACCGGGACCAGGCAATGAAACAAATGCGCGCCAAATTATACGAACTGGAACTGCAGAAGCGCATGGCGGAACAAAAGGCGCTGGAGGAATCCAAGGTCGACATCGGCTGGGGCAACCAGATCCGCTCTTACGTGCTGGATCAGTCCAGGATCAAGGATTTGCGTACCGGCGTGGAGACCGGCAATACCCAGGCCGTCCTGGACGGCGACCTGGACCGGTTCATGGAGGCCAGCCTCAAGGCCGGGGTATAATACCTTATGACTAAAGACGACAACGAGATCATCAGGCAGCGGCGCGCACAACTGGAGGATTTGCGCGCATCAGGCAACGCCTACCCCAATGACTTCAGGCGCAATATGCTGGCTGCCGACCTGCATGCCCGTTACGGTGATATGGACCGGGAAGAGTTGGAGGCAGAGGACGAAAAGTTCCATCTCGCGGGCAGGATGATGAGTCGCCGGGTCATGGGCAAGGTCGCGTTTGCCCATATCCTTGACATGTCCGGCCAGGTCCAGCTTTTCATCAGGCGTGATGCCCTGCCGGACGGGGACTATAGCGCATTCAGGAAATGGGATATCGGCGATATTATCGGCGTGACCGGCAGCATCTTCAGGACAAAAACCGGGGAACTCTCGATCCAGGCCGATTCCGTCAGGCTGCTGGCCAAGTCCCTGCGGCCCCTGCCGGAGAAGTTCCATGGCCTGTCCGACCAGGAAACCCGCTACCGCCGCCGTTACCTGGATTTGATCACCAATGAAACCACCAGGCAGACATTCCAGGTCCGCAGTCGCGTGATCAACCTGGTCCGTGCTTATCTGGGCGGCAAGGGGTTTCTGGAAGTGGAAACGCCGATGATGCAGGCCATTCCTGGTGGCGCCGCGGCGCGGCCGTTCGTTACGCATCATAATTCCCTGGATATGCAACTGTACCTGCGCATCGCGCCGGAGTTATACCTGAAAAGGCTGGTCGTCGGCGGTTTTGAGAAAGTATTCGAAATCAACAGGAATTTTCGTAACGAAGGACTGTCGCTGCAGCACAATCCCGAATTTACCATGCTCGAGTTTTACTGGGCTTATGCAGGCTACGAGGACATGATGGCGCTGACTGAGGACATGCTGCGTAACCTGGCGAAGGAAGTGAAAGGGGACAGCATCTTCGAATACCAGGGGGAAACCTGTGATTTCAGCAGGGACTTTCAGCGCATGAGTGTACGGGAGGCCATTCTTGCCCATAACCCGGACATATCGGCGGGTGACCTGGAAGGCCTTGACAGGCTGCGCGGCATAGCCGCCGGTCTGGGCGTGGAGGTAAAACAGGGTTACGGGATCGGTAAATTGCAGGTTGAATTATTTGAGAAAACCGTGGAGGCAAAACTCAGGCAACCCACGTTCATCACTGGTTATCCGATCGAAGTATCGCCCCTGTCCCGGCGTAATGATACTCAACCCGACCTGGCGGACCGGTTTGAGTTGTTTGTCGGCGGGCGCGAGATTGCCAACGGATTCTCCGAGTTGAACGACCCCGAAGATCAGGCCGGGCGATTTCGCCTGCAGGCCGAAGAGAAAGCCGCTGGTGACGAGGAGGCCATGCACTACGATGCCGACTACATCACCGCCCTGGAATACGGTATGCCGCCCACCGCCGGGGAAGGTATCGGCATAGACCGGCTGGTCATGCTGCTGACGGATTCGGCATCCATTCGCGATGTAATCCTGTTCCCCCAGTTACGGACCAAAGAGTAAACCCTCTGACCCCGAGTATCCCGGATAAAGTGAAACTTTCCCATATCGGGAAGGTCTGACATAGTGTTATACTGCGATCGCGATGCAAGGCGCATCCGCGGCGCGCAGACGTTCCATAAAAGATGTTATCAAACCAAGTCAGGAGGTATCACAGATGTCCAAAGAGACTACTTTAAAACCCTTGGCAGCAGCATTGGGGACCACGTTCGCAGTTTCGCTGTCCCTCAGCCCCATTGCCAATGCCGCCGACAACCCATTCAGCATGACCGAGTTGTCCCGGGGTGGTTACATGGTTGCCGACGCGCACGGAGGTGAAGGCAAGTGCGGCGAAGGCAAGTGCGGCGAAGGTAAATGCGGAGAAGACAAGAAGGAAGGCGAAGGCAAGTGCGGCGAAGGCAAGTGCGGAGAAGACAAGAAGGAAGGCGAAGGCAAATGCGGCGAAGGCAAATGCGGAGAAGACAAGGAAGAAGGCGAGGGTAAATGCGGCGAAGGCAAGTGTGGTGACGGCAACGACGCATGATATGCGGCAAGCTCCGGACCCGGATCGGAGCCTGATTATCCGGGCATATCCGAGTCAGCTCCGGGACTGATCCGGGAACGCAGGATATGCCTGGATCATACCCGGTACAGGGAGCCGGTCTGGGTCTGCGGCGGGCCTTCATGGGCTCGCTCGCAGACTCGTCGGGCTGGTTGCCGGAAATCGGCTTCATGGAAGTGGCGCCGGAGAACTGGATCGACGTAGGAGGCCGCTTCGGGCGGCGCTTTCGCGAAATAGCCGAGCGGGTGCCGCTTGTGTGTCACGGGTTGTCGCTCAACCTCGGCGGCCCGGCGCCCCTGGATGAGGCGTTCCTCCATAAAGTAAGACAGTTCCTCGACACATTCAATGTCCGTTGTTACAGCGAGCACCTCAGTTATTGCGGTGATGACGGCCACCTGTACGACCTGATGCCGATTCCGTTCACGGAAGAGGCAGTCCGCTACACTGCCGCCAGGATCAGGCGCGTCCAGGATATTATCGGGCGGCGCCTGGCCATTGAAAACGTGTCCTATTATGCGGCGCCCGGACAGGAAATGACGGAGACGGAATTTATCAATAACGTGCTGGTCGAAGCCGACTGCGATCTGCTGCTGGACGTCAATAACATTTATGTCAACAGTATCAACCACCGCTATGATGCCGAGGCCTGGCTGAAGTCGCTGCCGGCGGAACGCATCGCTTACGCCCATGTTGCCGGTCATTACGTCGAGGCCGAGGACCTGAGGGTGGATACCCACGGGGCAGACGTGATCGATCCCGTTTGGAAGCTGCTCGAGACGGCCTACGCACATTTCGGTATTTTCCCAACCCTGCTTGAACGGGATTTCAATATTCCCCCATTGCCCGAGTTGCTTGGTGAAGTCGGCAGGATTAGCCGGCTCCAGTCCGCTCAGACAGCACATGGGGACGGACTTAAGTCCGTCCCCGGACAGCGTCTCCGGACAGAAAGTTCATCCTGATGAACCCGTCCTTGGCCAGGGACTCCTTTAAGGACATCCAGTACCGGTTTACCCGGCACATTCGCGACCCGGACAACGTACCGGCGCCGGAGGATATCGAAGAGCGCCGGATGGCGATCTACCGCGACCTGCTGTATCGCAACGTGGAAAGCTTCCTGGCGAACAGTTTTCCGGTGATGAGAAAGGTGCTCAAGGATGATGAATGGCATTCGCTGGTGCGCAAATATTTCAAAAACCACCGGGCCCGAACGCCCCTGTTCCCCAGGATGCCCCAGGAGTTTCTCCAGTACCTGCAGGATGCAAGGCAAACCGCCGTAAGCATATACCCGTTCCTGCTCGAACTGGCTCACTACGAATGGGTGGAACTGGCCTTGTCCCTGGACACACGGGAGATCAGGCAGGACGGCATCAACCCGGACGGTGAGTTACTCTCAGGCGTTCCGGTATTGAACGAATTGTCCTGGTCCCTGGCCTATGAATACCCGGCACATCGTATCGGTCCGGATTTCCTGCCCGAAGCAAAACCGGCACAGCCTGTCTGCCTGCTCGTCTATCGGGACCGGCAGGACAAGGTAAGGTTTATCGAACTGAACCCCCTGGCCGCGCGCCTGGTCGATTGCCTCAGGGAGAATAAAGGCGGCAAAACCGGCCGGGAAATCCTCACGGAGATAGCTGCGGAAATAGCGCACCCCGACCCTGAAGCCGTGATCAGCGGCGGCGGCTCCGTACTTGAAGACATGCGGGAAAAACAGGTGGTGCTGGGGATTGAATAAAGAGTCCCTTCAGGACCAGTATTTGACTGGACTCCCGCCTTCGCGGGAGTGACGATGGGCGTGGCGGGAATGACGAATCCCCCCTCCCTTTTCCCGAATTTCCAATTCCCCGTCATACCGGCCAGGGAATGGCCGGTATCCAGGAACAGGGATGTAATCAAATATGTCGCCTGCAAGGCGACTCTTTATGATTATTTCCTCATGCGCAGCCGCAACGCGTTCAGCTTGATGAAACCCTCAGCGTCCTTCTGGTCGTAGCTGCCCGCGTCGCTCTCGAAAGTGGCGATGTCCTCGCTGAACAGGCTGTCCGTTTCCGATTTGCGGCCGCAGACGATGACGTTGCCTTTGTACAGTTTCAGACGCACACGGCCGTTAACCGTCGCCTGGCTGTCATCGATCAGCTTCTGCAGGGCCAGGCGTTCCGGACTCCACCAGTAGCCGTTATAGATCATCCTGGCGTAGCGCGGCATCAGGTCGTCTTTCATGTGCGCCAGCTCGCGGTCCAGTGTGATGGATTCGATGGCCCGGTGCGCCTTGAGCAGTATTGTTCCGCCCGGGGTTTCATAACAGCCGCGTGATTTCATGCCCACGTAGCGGTTCTCGACTATGTCGGTCCGGCCGATGCCATGCCTGCCGCCGGTTTCGTTCAGCGCCTTCAACAACTGTGCCGGTGGCATCGCGACCCCGTTCAGGGCGCAGGCATCGCCTTTTCTGAAATCCAGTTCGACGACTTCCGGCTCATCAGGGGCATTCTCCGGCGCCACGCTCCAGCGCCACACCGATTCATCCGGCTCCTGCCACGGGTCTTCCAGGTCGCCGCCTTCGTATGAGATATGCAGCAGGTTGGCGTCCATGGAATAGGGAGAGGAACCCGCGCGTTTGGCCTCGATGGGGATGCCGTGCCGTTCCGCGTAAGCCAGCAGTTTTTGCCGGGAATCGAGGTCCCACTCGCGCCACGGCGCAATAACCCTGATATCGGGCTTCAGGGCATAGGCGCCCATTTCCAGCCGGACCTGGTCGTTGCCCTTGCCCGTGGCGCCGTGGGATATGGCGTCGGCGCCCGTTTCCCCGGCAATCTCCACCAGGCGCTTGGCGACCAGCGGACGGGCTACGGAGGTGCCCAGCAGGTATTCGCCTTCATAGATTGTGTTTGCCCGGAACATGGGAAAGACGTAATCCCGCACGAACTCTTCCACCAGGTCCTCAATGAATATCTCCCTGACTCCCAGTTTTTCCGCCTTGGCCCGCGCCTGGTCAACTTCCTCGCCCTGGCCGATATCCGCAGTGAAGGTGACCACTTCGCAGTGGTAGGTATCCTGCAGCCATTTCAGGATGACGGAGGTGTCCAGTCCTCCGGAATAGGCAAGCACGACTTTGTTGACCGGTTTATTGCTCATGGATATGGAAATGCAAGGGGACGGATTTAAATCCGTCCCCATATGTTGTCACGCAGGTTTTATAACATATTTGGGGTCAGAGTAAAAATTCTGACGACACTTACTCTGACCCCGCGGCAGTCACGTATTCCTTCGGCCAGACATCAAGATAGAGCAGATCCAGGTCTACGCCTCTCATGACCGGGTAATGGCGGTAATCCTCCCGGCTGACCCATGCGTAGTCGGTGTGTTCGTGGTTGAGCCTGATCTCACCATCCAGCCAGCGCAGGTGGAACAGGTGGAATTCATATATTTTTCCTGCTATCTCGTCACGCACGGGTTCATGCCGTTTGATGGGTTCAACGGAAATGCCGGGACCGATCTCTTCAATCAATTCCCGCGAAGCACATTGTTCCGGCGTCTCCCCTTCCTCGAGATGCCCGGCGGGAAAACCCCACAGGCCGGGACCATACCGGCTGTTTATGCTCCTTTTCAGTAACAGAATTTCGCTTTTTTCATTTTCAACGACATTGACCGAAAATTGGCGCCGGATGGTCAAAGCAGTATGTCCCGGATATCCGTCAGGATTTCTCCCAGCGCCCGGGTGAATTGCGCCGCGGCGACGCCGTCGATTACCCGGTGGTCGTAGGACAGGGAGTAGGGCAGGATCAGCCTGGCTTCGAGCTTGCCATCCCTGTAGACGGGCTTCGTGGTTGCCCGGGATACGCCGAGTATGGCGACTTCCGGGGAGTTGATGATGGGTGTGAACCCGGTGCCGCCGATATGGCCCAGGCTGCTTATGGTGAAACACCCGCCCTCCATGTCGGCGGGGCGCAGTTTTTTATCCCTGGCTTTTTGCGCCAGTTGCTCGAGCTCCTCCGCCAGTTCGAACATGCCTTTCAGGTTGGCGTCCTTCACTACCGGCACCAGCAGTCCCTGGTCGGTGTTGACCGCCACCCCTATGTGGAAGTATTGCTTATAGATCAGTTCCTTGCCGTCCGGGCCCAGGGAAGCGTTGAACTCCGGGTACTTTCTCAGGGCAACCACCACTGCCTTGACCAGGAAGCTGAGCAGAGTGAGCTTGACGCCGCGCCGCTTTGCCTCGGATTTCTTCGACTGGCGGAACGCTTCCAGCTCCGTAATATCCGTTTCGTCGTGCTGGGTCACATGGGGTACGCTGACCCAGTTGCGATGCAGGTTCTGGCCGCCGAGCCGCTTCAGGCGTGACAGCGGCCGGGTTTCCACCGGGCCGAATTTGGAAAAGTCCACCGGGGGGATTTCCGGCAGCGTCTGCCCATCGAACACGCGCTTCCCGGTCATGACGGTCCTGGTGAAGGCGGTAACGTCCTCCTTCAGGATGCGGCCTTTTTTGCCGCTGCCCTTTACCAGTCCGAGTTCCACTCCCAGTTCCCGGGCATACTTACGCACTCCCGGACTGGCGTGAGCCCTGGCAGACGCGCTGGTTCCCGCGGTCTGGGCGCCGCCCGGGGTTTTCGGCGGTGGTTTCTGTCCGTGACTTGTTCCAGGGACGGATTTGACGTCGTCCATGGACGGTCCCTTTTGTCCGGGCATTTCGGACTCTGTCATGGTTGTCCCGGCCTGTGCCGTTTCGGCAGACACTTCAGGTTTGCCTGTATCCGGAGGCGCCTCACTACCGGCGCCATCCTGTTCCAGTTTCAGGATCAGTGTACCCTCGGAGACGGTGTCACCGACCTTGACCAGGAGCTCTTTCACCGTGCCTGCGGCAGGCGCCGGGATGTCCATGGTCGCCTTGTCCGATTCCAGGGTGATAAGGGTGTCTTCCGGTTTGACGGTGTCTCCCGGGCTGACTGCGACCTCGATGATTTCAACCGTATCGAAATCACCGATGTTGGGAATGAGGATATCGGTAACCTGACTCATATTCATACATTCACAGGGTTGGGTTTTTCCGGGTCGATACGGTATTTGCTCATTGCCTCGGTGACCCTGGTTACGGGGATTTTGCCGTCATCAGCCAGTGCCTTGAGGGCAGCGATCGCCACGTAATAGCGGTCCACTTCAAAGAAATTTCTCAACTTGGCGCGGGTATCGCTCCGGCCGTAGCCGTCGGTGCCCAGCACCAGGTAGGGCGCCGGTACGTGGCTGCGGATCTGGTCCGCGTACAGCTTCATGTAATCCGTTGCCGCAATCACCGGGCCGCCCTTGTCCCCGAGGCATTCGCCGATATAACTTTTTTTCGCTTCCTGTTCGGGATGCAGCATGTTCCAGCGGTCCACATCCAGGCAATCCCGGCGCAATTCGTTGAAACTGGTTACGCTCCAGACGTCCGCGGACACGCCGAAGTCGGCGCTGAGCAGTTCCGCCGCGGCCAGCGCCTCCCGCAGGATCGTCCCCGAACCCAGCAGCCGGACCTGAAGTTTTCCACCGCCGCCTTCCTGCAACAGGTACATGCCCTTCAGGATTCCCTGCGCCGAATTCTCCGGCATTGCAGGGTGCGGGTAGTTCTCGTTCATCACGGTGATGTAGTAATACACGTCTTCGCGGTTGGCATACATGCGGCGCAACCCGTCGTGGATGATGACAGCCAGTTCGTAGGCATAGGTCGGGTCATAAGAGATGCAATTAGGGATGGTGGATGCCAGCAGGTGGCTGTGGCCGTCCTGGTGTTGCAGTCCCTCCCCGGCCAGGGTGGTCCTGCCGGCGGTGCCGCCGATGAGAAAGCCGCGGGAACACATATCGCCGGCCGCCCAGGCAAGGTCGCCAATGCGCTGGAATCCGAACATGGAGTAGAAGATATAGAACGGTATCATCTGCACCCTGTGGTGTTTGTACGCCGTAGCGGCCGCTATCCACGAGGAAAACGCCCCGGCTTCGGTGATGCCCTCTTCGAGGATCTGGCCTTTTTTGTCCTCGCGGTAATACATGACGTGGTCGATGTCCACCGGTTCATACAGTTGCCCGACCGACGAGTAGATGCCGAGTTGCCTGAACATGCCTTCCATACCGAACGTGCGGGCTTCATCCGGGACGATGGGCACGATGTATTTGCCGATGTTTGCGTCTTTTGCCAGGCTGTTGAGGATGCGTACAAAGGCCATGGTTGTTGAAATTGCTCTCTTGCCAGTGCCCGACAGCAGTTTCTCGTGCATGCCGATATCGGGCGCGGCCAGGGCCGGCGCTTCAGGCCATTTCTGCAACTGGAAGCCGCCCAGCTTTTCCCGCCGTTCGCGCATGTATTTCACTTCGGGGCTGTCTTCCGCCGGTTTGTAGAACGCGGCATTGGCCACGTCTTCATCCGATACCGGTATATTGAAACGTTGCCGGAAGGCGTTCAGGGCCTCTTCACCCATCTTCTTCTGCTGGTGGGTGATGTTCTGTCCCTCGCCTGCCTCACCCATACCGTAGCCCTTGACCGTCTTGGCAAGGATGACCGTGGGCTGTCCCTTGTGCCTGATGGCCGCGGCATAGGCGGCATAGACCTTGTGAGGGTCGTGTCCGCCCCGGTTCAGGCGCCAGATGTCCTCGTCGGACATGTTGGCGACCAGGGCTTTCAGTTCCGGGTGCTTGCCGAAGAATTTCTCCCTCACATAGGATCCGTCGTTGGCCTTGTAGGCCTGGTATTCCCCGTCCACCGTTTCTTCCATCACCTTGAGCAGCTTGCCTTCGGTGTCGCGGGCGATTAACGGGTCCCAGTAGGAACCCCAGATGACCTTGATGACGTTCCAGCCGGCGCCGCGAAAGTCCGCTTCCAGTTCCTGGATGATCTTGCCGTTGCCGCGCACCGGGCCGTCCAGCCGTTGCAGGTTGCAGTTGACGACGAAGATCAGGTTATCCAGTTTTTCCCGGGCGGCAAGCCCGATGGAGCCCAGCGCTTCCGGCTCATCCATTTCGCCGTCTCCCATGAAGGCCCAGATCTTGCGGTCGCTGGGCGGGATCAGTTCCCGGTGTTCCAGGTACCGCATGAAGCGCGCCTGGTAAATGGCCATCAGCGATCCCAGGCCCATGGAGACGGTAGGGAACTGCCAGAAATCGGGCATCAGCCAGGGATGCGGGTAGGAGGAGAGACCTTCGCCATCAACCTCCTGGCGAAACTTGCCTATCTGGTCTTCACTGAGCCGGCCGTAGAGGAAAGCACGGGCATAAATGCCCGGCGCGGAATGCCCCTGGATAAACACCAGGTCGCCGCCTTGTTGTTCCGTGGCGGCTCGGAAAAAATGGTTGAATCCGACATCATACAATGTCGCGGACGATGCGAAGCTGGCTATATGCCCTCCCAGTTCTGCGCTGAAGCGGTTAGCCCTGACAACCATGGCCAGTGCGTTCCAGCGTATCAGTGATCGGATGCGCCATTCCATGCCCGGGTCGCCAGGCGCGCGTTCCTCCCGGGACGGCGGGATGGTGTTAAGGTAAGCGGTATTGGCCGAGTAGGGCAGGTAGGCGCCGGATTTCCTGGCCCTGGCAATCAGTTGTTCGAGCAGGTAGTGCGCCCGTTCTATGCCTTCCTGTGCCATGACCGAGTCCAGCGCTTCAAGCCATTCCTGGGTTTCCTGCGAGTCAACGTCTGTTATTTTTTCCTGCATAAGCTCAGCTTGTCCAGTCGCTGGTGAATATGGCCGGGGATTATAACCGGAACGGAGATAAAAGGCTTGAACAGGCCGGTATTTCCCTGCGTGAGATACAGGCTCAAATCAGAAAAAAATACCGCCACCGGAGGGGGAGAACCGGTGGCGGTCAAGTATGGGAGTATGGACACTCCCGGGGGATAGAGGAGGGTAAACCTGTTTCAATTCAATACGCCAAACCGGTGCGGGTCCGGGTCCGCGATTCCCTGGTTGGCAACCGGAAAACCGAAGCGTCTTGCCCGCAGGGTTTCATCCTCATCGCTTTTTGCGGGAATACTTGCCTTGTCTTCATACTGGCGCTGCATGTTTTCTTTCAGTTCCTCAAAAACCTGCATGCGCAAGGCGCCATCCAGGTAGCTGTCGAGATCGTCAGCCCGGTTCTCGACGCTGGCCAGGACGAGCAAGCCTGCAATCAAAGCAGCAGCAAAGTTTTTTCCGGTTAAAATGTTCATGTTCATTCTCCTTTTATATGTAAGTTGTCTAACTAAATATGGGCTAAAAAATAGTTTTCAAGGGTGTCGGATATACACCGCCCACAGCCAACAGACATTGTGACAACATAGGCCATATCCGATTTGCAATGTCATGTTTTCTATACCTATCTAAGTTAAATAACTAACTAATGTCCTGTTAAAAAATATAGTCCAGTCCTGCTATGCGGCAGCCCGTTCCTCTTCCCGGTAGTCCGGGTCCAGTTCCGTTATCCATTCCGCCACCGCCTTGAGCTGCTGTTTCAGTCGCCGGGGGTCGTTCAAAATATTACCCAGCAGTATTACTCCCTGTATGCGTGACACGAATTCAAATCCCAGTTCCTCGGCCTGTTTCAGGCCCATCAGGCGAAACTGCTCCGTCGACCAATCCACCAGGTACTTCATACAACTGTCTGCGCAGTCCATGAGCTCTCCACATTCCTCATCCAGTTCCTGGCACAGGCCGCCCAGGGGGCATCCCGATTCGGCCAGTTCCCTGCTGTGTCCTATCATTACCTTGATTAGATTCATCAAGGCATCCATTGGTTCACTTCTCCTGCAACAACTTTTCAACATGTTTGATAATGACTGCTTGCGTTCCGTGACAACTGCCTTGCAGATATCTTCCTTGGTCTTGAAATAATAGTACACGTTACCTAACGGTACTTTTGCCTCTTCAGCTATATCTGCCAGCGTGGTACGATAAAATCCTTGCCTGTGTATCAGGGCGTCGGCAGCACTAATCAAACGTTCACGTTTATCGCTTATCCTCGGCATAAACCTATACTTTGTTAGCTACTTGACTAAGTAGTATATAGGCTGATTTTAAAATGTCAACACTTTTTTTAAAAAAATAGAACACGGATGAACATACGCATTGCATATATGTGCCTCGTGTCTTTATAATCATCTTATGAATATGTCAAAAGCGCTTGTTCCGTTAATCTTCTTCATACTCTGCCACCCTGTAGTGGGCGCTGATCTGGAGCCGGGACAACCGGCGCCGGGATTTGCCATGCAGGACCAGTACATGAAAACCCACAGCCTCGAGAAGTACGTGGGCAAGTGGGTGGTTTTGTACTTTTACCCGAAAGACGATACCCCCGGTTGCACCACGGAGGCATGCAATTTCCGCGATGACATCTTCAAGCTGCGGGCCCTGGATGCGGAAGTGCTTGGCGTCAGTCTCGACAGCACCGAAAGCCATGCCCGCTTTGCGGAAAAATACGGCCTGCCGTTCCCGTTGTTGTCCGATGCCGCAGGTGAAGTAGCAGATCAATACGGTTGCCTCACTGAGTGGAGAGGCATGACCATCGCGGCGCGCCATACCTTCATCATCGACCCGGGCGGTAATATCGCCAGGATCTACCGGGAAGTGGACCCCGAGACCCACAGCGCCCAGGTCCTGGCGGACCTGGCGACCCTCCAGGCCGAATAGCGGACAACCGCTTAAAGCAATTTCCCCTCCACCCGGCACGAGTGTCCTTCAAACAGGGCAATGAGTTTGCCATCCTGGTCGGTAACCGTGACCTGGTATATCCCATAGCGGCCGTTCTGGGACTTATGCTCGGCGGTCGCCGTAAGCCGGTCCCCCGCCTTGCCCGGCCGTTTGTAGTCAATGCTGCACTTTTGCGCCAGGTTCGAGTCATTGCGGGTATTGCAGGCGCAGGCAAAGGCCGTGTCCGCCAGGGTGAAGATGAAACCGCCGTGGCAGATGCCGTGGCCGTTCAGCATTTCGGCAGTGATCGGCATATTCAGACGTGCAAAGCCTTCCCGCACTTCGGCAATGGTAATTCCAATGCTTTTCGAGGCGACGTCCCTGGAATACATGGCGTCGACGCAGGCGCGGGCGAGCTCGTCCCCGGTCAGGTCAGTCATCCCGGCGTTCTACCAGGGTCATGACGTCGTACAGCGCTACGGTCCTGTCATCCTGGTTCATGATCTCCACCGCCCATCTCACTACCCCCGTGGCCCTGGCGTCGTCGGGACGTTTGTCTTTCTTGATCTTCTGTTTGACCACTATTTTTGCCATGATCGTATCGCCGATGCCTACGGGTTCGATAAAGCGCAGGTTTTCCAGGCCGTAGTTGGCCAGGACAGGTCCCGGCGCCGGGTCCACGAACATGCCGGCGGCCGCTGAAATCAGGAAGTATCCGTGCGCGACCCGTTTGCCGAATAACGAATTTGCCGCGGCGGTCTCATCGAAATGTGCATAGAAAAAATCACCGGTCAGGCAACCGAAGCTGACAATATCCGCCTCGGTTACGGTGCGCCGGTAGCTCTCATGAGTCTCGCCTATCTGCAGTTCTTCAAAGTATTTGCGGAACGGGTGCACCTTGTCCGTCAGCGGCGCCGCACCCTGGTGATGCTCGCCCGTGAGGCGCATCAGGGTGGTCGGTGATCCCTGGACCGCAGTGCGCTGCATGTAATGCTTGATGGCCCGCTCACCCCCCAGTTCCTCGCCGCCGCCGGCCCGTCCGGGTCCGCCGTGGACCAGCGCCGGCAGGGGTGACCCGTGGCCGGTGGATTCTGCCGCACAGTCCCGGTTGATGACCAGCAGACGGCCGTGCCAGGCTGCTGTGCCGAGGACGACCTGCCGCGCCTCCGCATCATCAGCGGTAAACACCGAGCCTACCAGGCTGCCCTTGCCTTTTTTTGCCAGCTCGATGGCCTCGTCTGTATTGCGGTAGGGTATGACCGTGCAGACCGGTCCGAACGCTTCAATGTCATGGGGTTCAGCAGCGGCCAGGGGTTGGTCGCAATATAACAGGGTAGATGGGAAAAACGCCCCCTTGTCCCTGTCTCCGCCCCGGGTTTCGAACTCCCGGGAGCCGCCGTACAGGATTTCACAGGAACCGATCAGCCGGTTCACGTTTTCCCACACGTCCTCCATCTGCGCCCGGCCCACCAGGGGCCCCATTTTAACGCCATCCACCGAGGGGTCGCCCAGGGGGAGCCTGTCCAGCCTTTGCTTCAGGGCGGCAACAACCGCTTCAATCCTGTCCGCGGGCACGATGGCCCGCCTGATTGCCGTGCATTTCTGCCCGGCCTTCACCGTCATCTCGCGGGCCACTTCCCGGATGAACAGGTTGAACTCGTCAGAGTCCGGCTCTACCGTCTCACCCAATAACGACAGGTTCAGGGAATCCGCCTCCATGTTGAAGGGGATGGAATTTGCCGTCACGCCCGGATGGGATTTCAGTTCCCGTCCGGTGCTCGCCGACCCGGTAAAGGTGACCACGTCCTGCTCCATGAGGTGGTCGAACAGGTCGCCGGTACGACCGCAAAGCAACTGGAATGACCCTTCCGGCAGCAGGCCGGAACTGATGATCTCCCGCGCCATTTTCTCAGTCAGGTACGAGGAGACGGTAGCCGGTTTCACCACCACCGGCATCCCCGCGCACAGGCTGGGAGCGATCTTCTCCAGCATGCCCCAGCAGGGGAAGTTAAATGCATTTATATGGACGGCGACGCCCTCCCTGGGCACCAGGATATGCCGGCCGGTAAACGTCCCTTCCTTCGACAGGCGTTCCTGTTCGCCTTCCACCAGGAAGGTCTCGTTGGGGAATTCGCGCCGCACCAGGCTGCTGTAACTGAACAGTGTGCCGATGCCGCCTTCTATGTCAATCCAGCTATCGGAACGGGTCGCTCCGGTCCAGGCCGAGACCTCGTAGAATTCCTCCTTGCGTTCCATCAGGTATTGCGCCAGCGCCTTCAGGCGCAGGGCGCGCTCATGGAATGTCATCCCGCGCAGCGCAGGACCGCCGGTTTCCCGGGCATGGCGCAGGACGGCCCCGAAATCCATTCCGTCACTGGAAACGGTGCCTATGAAATCACCGTTTACGGCATTCACGACCCGGGCGCCCTCGCTTTGCCCGCTGAACCATTCGCCTGTCACATAACTTTGTATTTTCATTTCTCGATGTATCCGTTATAAGATTTCATTAACCGGTTCCCGTTCATTATCTTTTGAGATATGATACGGAAATTGGATAATATCAAAAATTTCTGTAATAGTTTACAACCGCTTAAAGGTGCACAGTATGACAGAGCAGGGTACATTTGACACCCTGGAGCCCATTGAAAAAGCCGGCATCGATGAGTTGCGCAGCCTGCAACTGCAACGGCTGAAGTGGAGCCTGGAACACGCCTACGCCAACGTAGAGAGCTACCGGAAGAAATTCGACGCGGCCGGCGTCCACCCGTCAGACCTGAAAGAACTCAGCGACCTGTCCAAATTCCCGTTTACAGACAAGCATGACATGCGCGATAACTACCCGTTCGGCATGTTTGCGGTGCCCATGGACGACGTGGTGCGCATACACGCCTCCAGCGGCACCACCGGCAAACCGGTGGTGGTGGGATATACCCGCAATGACATCGAGGTCTGGAGCCGCGTCGTGGCCCGCTCTATCCGGGCGGCCGGCGGCACTCATAAAGACAAGATACACGTGGCCTACGGCTACGGCCTGTTCACCGGCGGCCTGGGCGTCCATTACGGGGGCGAACTGATGGGTTGCACCGTCATACCCATGTCCGGCGGCCAGACGGAAAAACAGGCGCAGCTCATACAGGACTTCGACCCCGACATCGTCATGGTAACGCCCTCATACATGCTCAGTATCGCCGACGAACTGGAACGCCAGGGTGTCGATTGCCGCAAGCTGAGGTTGCGGGTAGGGATCTTCGGCGCCGAACCCTGGACGGATTCCATGCGCGCCAACCTGGAGCAGAGGCTGGACATCGACGCGGTGGACATTTACGGCCTGTCCGAGGTCATGGGGCCCGGCGTCGCCCAGGAATGCGTGGAGACGAAGGACGGCCCCACCATCTGGGAGGACCACTTTTACCCGGAGATCATCGACCCGCAGACGGGAGAGGTATTGCCGGATGGAGAGGAGGGCGAACTGGTGTTCACCAGTCTTACCAAGGAAGCCCTGCCCGTAGTGCGCTACCGTACCCGGGACCTGAGCCGGCTGCTGCCGGGGACGGCGCGCACCATGCGCCGCATGGACAAGATCACCGGCCGCAGTGACGACATGCTGATCATCCGCGGCGTGAACGTGTTCCCCACCCAGGTGGAAGAGCAGATCCTCAAGGTCCCCGGCCTGGCGCCCCACTACCAGATCGAGATCACCCGCCCAGGCAACCTGGACGAGATGACCGTCAACGTGGAATTAGCCCCGGCCGCCGATGCAACGGCGAAACAGCCGGCGGCTGCCGCACTGCAGAAGCATATCAAGGATCTGATCGGCGTTTCGGCAAGGGTCAACGTTCACGAAGAGGGCGGCGTGGCGCGCTCCGAGGGAAAAGCCAAACGGGTGATAGATAAGCGGAAGCTGTAGATTGCTGACAAGGGGACGGAATTGAATTCCGTCCCCGGTCATTCGTTTAGTACTCCGTCGCTCCCAGCTTGTCCTTGATACGGGCAACCAGTTCCTCGCGGCGATGATGCATGTCGATCAGCGGTTCCTTGCGTAACTTTGCGATTTCCTCCGCGTTATAGGGCACGAACGGGTCGGGAAGTTCATTTTTGCTGAAGTTCAGCAGCATCCAGTTCATCACGTCGGCCAGTTCCTGGTCCGAGATGGGAGCGCCGGCCGCGCCCGGGACCTGTACGATAAATTCCCTGCCGCCGGGCACGTGCAGGAAGTAACCCACAAAATCATTCATCTTCGGCACGTTGCCCTCGGAGCCGGACCCGTCCGGCAGGTGGCAGCCCTGGCAGTTCAGGATGTAGTTCTGGCGCGCGAGTATTTCATTGGCGCCGACAGTTGCGCTGGCGCTTAACAGGATCAGGAGCAGGAACACGGTGAATAACGTGTCGCCTGCGGCGACGTTGCGTTTTACTGGATACCGGGTCAAGCCCGGTATGACGAACGAGGTAGCCGTCATTCCTGCGCAGGCAGGAATCCAGTCAGATAACTGTCGCTTGCGACACATTATTATTTTATCGCCACGCCCAGGATGAGGTTCACCGTGCAGTGATAGGCCGTGCTCTCCGTGCCCAGGCACCAGTTGTAATCATTAGAGGTATGGGGCCGGTAGGTGGGCCTGTCCCCTTCGTTGCGGTTGCAGAAGCAGTTGCCGCAGGAAGTCTTGCCGCAGCAGTCGTTGTAGGAGATGATGTAATCCTTGCCGTCGCCCGGGTTTTTGCAGGTGCCGATCCAGGTGATTGTCGACATCTCCGTCCCCGGCGGGCAACTGTTGATGGTGCCGCCGCAGCAGGAACACAGGTAGCCGTCGATGGCGCAGTTGCGCCAGTATTCGTAGGTTGCAGGATCTCCCGGATCGACAGTCGGAGGGCCGGGTTGTTCCGCGTCCGCGGCGCGGGCAACCGGCAACAGGGGCATAATAGACCCGCCGGCGATCACCCCGCCCAGTCCGCAGAGAAAACCCCTGCGGGAAGACGTCCTGGCTACGTTTCTTGAGAATTTTTCCGTCAGATTGTCCAACCAGTTCATAATCTTCTTCTCCCTATTGCGAAGCATAGACCAGCAACGGCCAGTTGTGGTAGAAATCGGCAATGGTGTTGAGGTGCTCGCCGGACCGGGCGTCATAGACTTCCAGGCTCATCTCAATATTGGTGGTCACGATTTTCGGCGCATCGCCCATGGTGATGTCGAAAGCGATGGCCGGCAGCGTAAGAGGTATGCGCTGCACCCGCGTTTTACTGTCAGGATCGAATACCCAGATCTCCGAACCGGGGTAGTCATGGCTGCCTTCCTCGCCGTTTTCGTGCATCATCACGTAAAGTCGCCCGGTGCTGTCCGTCGCCGCCAGCCAGGCGCCGCCGGGGCGCCAGTTCTGCTCCCTGTCCTCATCGTTGAGCAGGCTCCATTGCTCACCGAGGCTGGCCGCGGCGCCGCTCAAGTCGATTTCCTGCACCGCGCCGCTGAAACTGGGAAAGTAACCCGTGTCGCCGATGATCGCCGGCCTTTCGAACAGGGCGTCCCTGTCGACGTCGAAGAATGGTTCAATCTTGCCCTGTTCGGTCACCTGGCCGTCTTCATCAAGCTGGAAACTGACCATGGAGCCATTGCCGCACAGGGAACTGAACCCGCGTTTACCGGTGGGATAAATGCCGGCGCAGGTCGGCAACGGGACCCCGTTGACCACCTCGCGTTTTTCCAGGTCGATCACGGTGACGAAAGTGCCGGGTGTGAAGCTGTAGAACAACAGGAACCTTTCGTCATCGATGAGCGAAATGACGAACTTGCTTACCAGTATCTCCGCCCGTTTGAGTTTGGGATCATCGAGGATGATTTCATCGACAGGCTCGAGGGTGGCCCTGTCGTAAATGGTCAATACGTCCGTGCGGTTGCCGCGGGTGCCGCGGTCATAATAGTGCTCGAGCACGTACATTTCCGGTTTCTTCAGCGCCTGGGTAAAGGCCGCAATGAACCCGCCGTTGAAACTTCCCTTGAAAAAATCCTTGATGTCTCCCCCGTTGATATCCAGCACCATGAAACGGCCCACGGACATGTGGTCGAAGGCGACGTCGTGAACGATGACCCAGTCGTTCGGGTAGGGAACGGGCAGTGTTTCGATCCTGCCCGGTTTATCAATTGGCAAATCCGCCAGGGCGGATTGTGTCATACCCAGAAGCAGCATAAATCGCAGAAATTGTTTAAGCATTATCGGATCTCAGTGGTAACAGGACAGACCTGATGTATTATACCCGTCTCCACGGCAATTGACGATAACCATAATTCCACCAACGTAAGGAGTCAGACATGACGACAGGTCTTGTTTATCACGAACTTTATATGTGGCATGAGAACGGCAATTTTGCGGGCTTTATGCCTTATGGGAACCCGGTGCAGCCGTTTGTGCATTCGGAACACCAGGAAACCAAGCGGCGCATACGCAACCTGCTGGATGTCAGCGGCATATTGAAGGACCTGGTCCATATCGAGCCGCGGGAGGCGACCAGGGAGGAAATCTGCCGGTTCCACACCCCGGAATATTACGAGAGGATCAAGGCGCAGAACGACCAGTACCTGTCCGAGACCGGATTTTTCACCGCCATGGGGCGCGGCAGTTTCGAGATCTGTTCCCTGGCTGCCGGCGGCGTGATCGAGGCGGTTGATGCGGTGCTGGACGGCAGGGTGGACAATGCCTATGCCCTGGTGCGGCCGCCGGGACACCACGCCCTGGCCGATATGGGCATGGGGTTCTGTGTCTTCGGCAACGCGGCCATTGCCGGGATGCACCTGCTTGGGGTGCGCGAGCTGGATCGCATCGCCCTGGTGGATTGGGATGTGCACCACGGCAACGGCACCCAGGCCGCGTTCTGGAGCAATCCCGCCGCCCTGACCATATCAATACACCAGGATAACTGTTTCCCACCGGATTCCGGGCATATCAGCGAGACGGGGGAGGGCGCCGGCGAGGGATTTAACATCAACATCCCACTACCGCCGGGTTCGGGTACAGGCGCCTACGAGGCGGTTTATGACCGCATCATCATCCCGGCGCTGCAAAGATACAAGCCGGATTTCATCATCGTTCCGTCCGGCTTTGATGCGGGCGCGCACGACCCCCTGGGCCGGCAGATGTTGACCAGTGAAGGCTTTCGCAAGCTGACCGCAAAAATGATGCAGGTCGCGGACGAGGTATGCGGCGGCCGCCTGGTCCTGTGCCATGAAGGCGGGTACAGCGGCTACACAGTGCCGTTCTTCGGCCTTGCCGTGCTGGAGCAGTTATCCGGGATCAGCAGCGGGGTGGAGGATCCCTTCGAGCCGATACTGGCAGGGTTGGGAGGCCATCCCCTGCAGCCGCACCAGGATGCACTGATCAGCGAGGTTGAGCCGCTGTTGGACAAGTTATGAACGGCAGCCGGGGAAGCTCCGGTCAGGATTGAGAAGTTCCCTGGTTGCGCGGGCTTTCCATCAGGTGCCTGATACGATACATTTCCGTTTCATGTGACGCGCAGGTGAGGCACCAGCGTTCCTCGCTTACGGTCTCGCTGCGCCAGGCAATCAGGCTCACCAGGCAGTTGTCCGCGCCCCTGCCGAGGTGTTCCCCGGGGATGACCTTGGAGATAATGCGCGGCGCCAGGCTGGCCGGGTCTTCGCCAACCTCGTAATCCACTTGCAACAACTCGCGGCTGGCGTTCAGGCGGCAATAGACCTCCAGGTCCTCAAACATGCTGTTGCCGACGAACACGCCGTTTCCGGCAGGTTTCAGTCCCCAGGCGCCGAATGCCCATTGGCCCATCATTTCCGTATCCGTCAGGAATTCAAATGCCTCCAGCGCGGGGACGGGCATGGGAAGCGTTGCCGAATGGCAGAACGGGTCAGATAAATTCATGGTATTTCTCCTTTGCTGGTTGGTAAGCTTGGGGACAGAATTAATTCTGTCCCCTGTAATACGTACATATTATTTAAAAACCGAGATAACGGGGCAATAAAAGACTGATTTCCGGTATGTAGGTGATGATCAGCAAGGCGGTTACATTTACCAGCAGGAACGGCGCCAGCGCCTTGATCAATGCCGGCAGGTCGCAATCGGCAATGCTCTCGGCAGTGAGCAGGCAGATCCCCAGGGGCGGCGTAAGCAGGCCTATATTGAGGTTCAGTATCATTATCACGGAAAAATGCAAGGGATGGATGCCGACATTGGTTGCCGCAGCCAGGAGTAGGGGTGAAAACAGGATGATTGCCGCGGCGGTATCGATGAACATGCCGGCAATCAGTAAAAACACATTCAGGAACACCAGGCTCGTGATTGCCGACATGTTCATGGAAACCAGGAAGGAGTTCAACAGGTCCGGCACGTGCTCCACCGCTAAAATCCAGGAAAGTATTGAACCACACCCGACCAGTATCATCAGTTGTGATGAAAACACCATTGCCCGCGAGAAGATCCCCGGCAGGCTGTCAAGCCTGAGCGTCCGGTACAGGAGCAGGGTGATGAGCAGGGTATAACCTGCCGCGATGGCGCCGGCTTCCGTGGGTGTGGCGATGCCGGCGATAATACAGACGACGATGATAAGCGGTATCATGAGAGGAACAAGGGCCGAGCGGGTCGCCTGCATGACGGCCGGAAACGAGCGATCGATGTCCCTGCGCCGGGAAGCCGCCTGCGGCAGCGCCGCAACCAGCAGCATCTGCATGACCCCGATCAGTATGCCGGGAATGACACAGGCTGCGAACATTGCGCCGACGGACATGCCGGTGGCCGCGCCGTACACAATGATTACCAGTGAAGGCGGCACCATCGGACCGACAATAGATGAGGCCGCCGTCACGGCTGCCGCGTAGGCTGCCGGGAAACCCTGTCCGGTCATTGCCGGTATGAAGACCCTGCCCAGCGCCGCAACGTCTCCGACGGCCGTGCCCGTGATGCCGGAAAAAAGAATTGACGTGGCGATATTGACCTGCGCCAGGCCGCCGCGCAGCCGGCCGAAACAAACGTCCGCCATATTGATTAACTTATCGGTAACCCTGCCTGCGTTTATTATTTCGCCTGTGAGTACAAACAGGGGGATGGCCAGCAACACAAACACGTCGATACCTTCGAACAGGCGTTGGGGAATAATCTGTAGAAAATGATAATTGCCGGTAAAGATAATCCAGGAGACCGACGCGGACAGCATGGCCCAGGCAATGGGCATGCCCGCCAGGATAAATGACAGGAAGACCGCAATCAGAACAATCAGGGAAACACTCATGGTTTAAGCCGGGAGTTAATCCGGGTAAAAATGCGGACAATGGATACGACTGATGCAACAGTGAAAAAAACAGGTATCGCAGCAACCGGAACCGACAGGGGGATTCCCATGGCGATACTTTTTTCAAGGTGCAGAAACAGCGCCAGTTTGAATCCGTAAACTGCTACGAGCGCATACAGGCAAAAGCTGATTAACTCGAGAAACAATCCAAACGAATTTCCGGTCAGGCGGTCAAAAAAATGTTGCAGCACGCCAACCCGTATATGAGTGCCATGAACGATGGCGGATGCGACGCCTGAAAATACGCCCCAGATGCAGAGATAACGCGCGGCTTCCTCCATGAAAAACGGCACGGACTGCAACAGGTAACGCATCGCGACCTGTACGATGATTACCAGGAACACCAACGCGAGGCTGGCGCCGGCGACAACCCGGAGCGCCTGGTCCAGCCTGCCGATCATCGTTTCAACCCCCGGGCCGGTATCAATGCCTGGCATGTCTGCTTGCCGAGACAACTTCATCAATGAGCGCCGGATCCAGCATTTTCCCGCGCAGGTAGTCTATGGAAACGGAGAGCGCCGGCCCGGCAAGGATTTCTTTTTCTTCAGGAGACGGCCTGGAGATGGTTACCCCGGTTGCCTCAATCCGTTTCGGCAGTTCCGGTTCCAGGACTTTCATCATCCTGCGGTTGCGGGCGATCCCTTTCCTGGCCGCACTCAGTATGATTTCCTGCAGGCGACCGGGCAAGCTGTCGAAGAATTCCGCATTCATCACCATCACGGCCAGCGGCAGCCGGTGTTTATCGAGGAACAGGTATTTCTGCACTTCGTAAAACCTGAGCACATCCATGACCCACAGGTTCAGGTCCGCGCCGTCCGCCACGCCGATCCTGAGCGCAGTGTACAGTTCATTGAACGGGATGGGCAAGGGAGACCCGCCGTGCACGCGGACCGCTATGGCGTTGATGGGAGACAGCACCCGGATTTTTTTACCGGCCAGGTCTGAAGCGTTTTTGATTGGCTGGCTTGAACTGTAGTGGGCAAAATCACCGGTGATAAACCACCCAAGCGCACGAATCCCCGTTGTCTGCCTCATGCCCTCGGCTACTTTCCTGCCGACGGGCCCATCCAGGATTTCCCAGGCATCGCCGGCATCTTCGAACAGGTACGGCAGGCTGAACACCTGGATATCGGGGTAGAGCGGCGCCAGGTTTCCGATTGCCGGGTCGCTCATGTGGATCATGCCGGCCCGTACCTGGCGCAGGCGTGAATCCGCGTTGCCGAGCATACCGCCGTAATAGATTTCCACCTTGATCTCGCCATTTGCGTTTTTATGCACCTCATCCCGAAAAGTTTCATACATGCCGTTCACCAGCTTCATGGCCGGAATATGTTCCGGCATGGCCAGTCCGATGACGAGCTTCTTTTCTGCGTGGCTGATTTGCGGGACAGACAGGGAAAACAGCAACAGGCACAGCTTGGGGATTGATCCCGGGGTCAGAGTAAAATTTCTGACGAAATTCTTACTCTGACCCCATATATCAAGTATTGTCTCCCCGAATTTCATGTCCCCGGAATTACGCTTGCAACCCATGCAATATAACAGTAAATTGGAAAATCCGCATACGGGTACACACTAGACAGCGCCGGAGAAATGAAACCAGCCGAATACATTTCCTATGACGGACTCGGGCTCGCCGAATTGATCCGCAACGGGGAGATCAGTGGTGAAGAAGTCCTGGCATGCGCCCTTCAAATGGCAGACCTGCTCAATCCTGAAATCAATACCATAATTGAAATTTTTCCCGAACCTCTGGCAGGCGCGGAGGATGCCGATGCGCCTTTCTTCGGTGTGCCTTTTCTAATCAAGGACCTGGCGCTCCATGCCAAAGGCGTGCTGAACGAGATGGGCAGCAGGCTGGCCCGGGGTATCCGGGCGCAACACGATACCGACCTGATGAAACGTTTCCGCCAGGCCGGCCTGCGCACCATAGGCCGGGCAGCCACGCCGGAATTCGGTTATTGCCCTACCACGGAGCCGGTAATCAACGGGCCCTCACGCAATCCCTGGGACCTGACAAGAATGCCTGGAGGCTCAAGCGGGGCCACGGCTGCATCGGTTGCCGCAGGTATCGTTCCCCTTGCCCATGCCAACGACGGCGGCGGGTCCATTCGCATACCGGCCTCCTGTTGCGGCCTGGTCGGCCTGAAACCGAGTCGCGGCAGGGTGCCGAACGGCCCGGACAGCGCCGAGCCGCTAAGCGGGTTGGCGGTGGAATTTGCCGTTACCAGGACTGTCAGGGATGCGGCAGCCCTGCTGGACGCAGTCAAAGGCCCCGGCATTGGAGATCCCTTTGAGATTCCGATACCTGGTGAAGCCTATGCAAGCAGCGCGTTGAAAGATCCCGGCTCCCTGAAAATTGCCTGGATGAGCAAATCCTGGTCGGGTACGGCAATTGACAAAGAGGTCAAAGACACGGTACCGAAAACCGCGCAACTCTGCGAAGAACTGGGACACAGGGTTGTTGAGGCTGGTCCTGAACTCGACTGGGAGCATTTCTTTGAGGCAACCGTTACACTGTGGGCGGCCAACCTGGCCGTATTCATAGATTATGCGGCAATGCTCACCGGCAGGCCTGTTGATAAGGATCACCTGGAAGCAACCGTACTCGCCTGCTACCGGGAGGGCAAGCAGATTAAGGCGGAAACCCTGCTCAGGGCACAGGCAGCCGCCAACCAGGTATGCCGCGGTGTCGGCAGGTTTTTCCAGGAATACGATATCCTGCTGACGCCTACCGTGGCGCAACCTCCACTGCCGCTGGGCGTTATCAACGCCAACGATCCCGACCTCGACGCAAGGGCCTGGTCGAAGCATACTTTTGATTTCTGCCCGTTTACGCCGTTGTTCAACATGACGGGGCAACCGGCAATCTCGATCCCGTTACACCGGAACTCAAACAACCTGCCGCTGGGGGTACAGTTTGCCGGGCGTTATGGCGCTGAGGCCACCCTGCTGCAACTGGCGCGGCAACTGGAACAGGCCGCGCCCTGGCCGTTGAATGCGCCGTTGCTTGAGCAACAGTAGACTGCCTGCAGGGACTTACGTCGCGGGATGTCCACGATAAAATCAGCCGCCAGCGTTATCCTTGTCCGCGGGTCTGACGAAGATCCCGAAGTGTACCTGGTCAGGCGCGCCCCGGAACTCAAGTTTTTCGGCGGTTACTGGGTGTTCCCCGGCGGCAACGTCAGCCCGGTCGACTATCACGGGGAGAACGACCCCGAAGAACTTGTGCTGAAACGCTGCGCGGTGCGCGAAATCCTTGAAGAAACGGACATCCTCTCCGCAACCCTGGGCGGGGAATTCAGCCGGGAGCGGAAACAGGCGTTGAAGGAGCAGATAAAGGAAGCGCCTGAACAATGGCGGGATTTCCTGGCGCAGTCCGGCGCAGGGTTTCCACTGGTCAATCCGCTGTTCCGCATTACCACGCCGCCGTTTTTCCCGGTCCGTTTCGATACCCGGTTCATGTACGTACGCTGCCCGGAAGACGAGATTCCCGGCATCGACAACTACGAGCTGGTTGAAGGCCGGTTTGTCAGGCCGCAGGAGGTGGTTGACGCCTGGGACAGGGGTGAAATGGAGATTGCGCCGCCGGTGCTGTTCCTGTTGCGTCTGATGACCACGGGCGGCCTGGATGCGTTCCTTGAGCGGAGCAGGCATGAAACGGAGCGGCTGGAGCAGGGCGGCCTGCATCCGGTTTATTTTTCACCCGGCATCTTCGTGGCGCCGCTGGCAACGCCGACATTGCCGCCGGCGACCACCACCAATACCATGATCGCCGGCACGGACAGGTTGTACGTCATCGATCCGGCGACTCCGGATCAGGGGGAACAACAAAGACTGTTCAACCGGATGGACGAGATGATCGGCGAGGGTCGAACGTTTGAGGCCATCCTGTTGACGCACCACCATGTTGATCACGTCGGTGCGGTCAATGCCGTCAGCCTGCGTTACCGGTTGCCGGTCCGGGCGCACGAAGAGACCTACCGCCGCATCGATTCGGGATACATCATGGGTGAACCGTTAACGGACGGCGATCGCCTGGAGTTGGGCACAGCCCCGGACGGTTCCGGCGACTGGCATCTCAAGGTGATGCATACGCCGGGCCACGCGGTCGATCACCTGTGTTATATCGACAGCCGCTACCATGCGGTAATCGCGGGCGACATGCTGTCCACGGTCTCAACCATAATTATCGATCCGCCGGAAGGCCATATGCACACCTACCTGGACAGCCTGAACAGGTTGCTCAGCACTCCCATGAACGTCCTGTATCCCGCCCATGGGCCGCCCCGGCGCGACGGCCATGGCCTGATACGGCATTTTCTCCGGCACCGGCAGAAGCGTGAAGACGCAGTCAAGGCGGCATTGACCGGCACGCCGCGGACTGTCGGTGAATTACTGCCTGAAATCTACGCCGACGTATCCGAAAGCGTTTACCCGATTGCCGCCCGTTCGCTGCTGGCCGGCCTGATCAAACTGGAGGAGGACGGTTTCTGCAAACGGCAGGACGCGACCTGGCTGCTACAGTAACTGTTCCTCGATCTGTACGATGGGGTCGATATTGGTGAAGTTGGGGATGTCGCCCATGATTTCAGGTGCGTGGGCGTCCAACGCCTGTTCAAATGCCTCCACGCTGTCGAACTTCAGGCTGGCGACCGTGACATAAGGTTCGGGAGCGCCGCCGGCGCCGCCAAGGCCCTTGTAGACTTCCATGCCTCGCACTACATCGCTCCATCGTTCCCCCACCAGGGGCATATGGGTGTTCAGGTAATAGTCATAATCAAAACTGCCGCCTTCCTGCTTGGGATACATTACGTTGACTCTGATCATCTGTTTTCTCCGTTGTGTTATAAGCTCTTTGCAACCAGGTAGCCGGAACCGCCGCCCAGGCCGGGCCCCGGATGGGTGGATGCGCCGATGTGGTACAGGTTTTTAACCGGTGTGTCATGGTTTTTCAATGACCGCAAGGGACGCCACAGGAAGAACTGATCCAGGGAACAGGCGCCGCCGTAGGGGTCTCCTCCCACAAGGTTGACGTTGATCGCTTCCAGGTCGGCAGGGGACAACACCGTTCTTGCTATAATACTGTCTTTCAGGTTTGGAATATAGCGCGCCAGCCTGTCTATGATCCGGTCGGCATAAATCTCGCGTACCGCTTCGGTCCAGGCGCCGTCTTCAGGGGTATCGATCCGGCCGGCAGCATCACCCTTTATCCGGCGCGGGCATTCCTGCAACTGTATCCACAACAAGCCCTTGCCGTCGGGTACACGGCCCGGGTCCAGTGCGGCCGGTTGGCCGACAACGATAGTGGCTTCTCCGGGCAGCAGGCCGCGGTTTGCCTCGTTTATCGAACGCGATACGGCGTTTACGCCGCTCGTAATATGAGTAATCGCGACTTTTTCCATCCCCTGCGCACGCCACCGGGGCGGCTCCGACAGGGCCAGGTGGATCTGCATATCGCCGTTGCCGTAACGGTAGGCCCGGGTCTGCGCGGCTACGGCCGCCGGCACGTCGGCAGGATCCAGCAATTGCTGGTAAAGCTGATTCGGGGTAACGCTGCAGATCACCTTATCGGCCCGGTACTCGCTTCCGTCACGGGTTTTAACCCCCGTCGCCCGGCCGTTCCCGGTTATTACCTTCGTTACATCGGCGTTCACCTGCAACTCGCCACCATTGGCTTCAATCACCTGCTGAAACGCCCGTACGATGTTGTAGTTCCCTCCCTTGACTACCGGACAACCCACCATCTCGAGGGTGAATGCGATCACCTGTGCCATCAGCGCCGAGGCCGGCGCATCCGGCCCGATCCCGGCATGGGACGGCCAGCCCGCCAGGCAGGCGCTGACCGCATTCGAGCTGAACGTCGTGTCCAGCCAGGCGCGCGCAGGCTGAAGACCGGCGCCGAAATACTGCGCCAGTTTGAACGGCCCCATCTTCACCATGGCCGACAGTAACACCTTCAGCGTGGCGCCGCGCCACAGTTCGCTGCCCAGCAGGGTAAAAGTAAGTCCCAGGGACTGTTCCAGTTCAGCCATGGCCGCTCCATAACGGTCGCCGTCACCGCCTGACAGCGCGTTCATGGCGCTGACGTTCCCGGCCCGGGAATTCTTCAGGACAAAAGACGTCTGGTCGGGTAACACCACCGCGGTGGGGCTGTCCGTATTGCAGTATTCAAGCCCGTACTTTTCCAGGTCGTCCTTCAATTCGGCATATCCCGGTGACGTGACGAACAACGGGTGCCAACTGGACAACACGTCATGAATGAAGCCCGGCGCGGTGATCTCGTCGGTGCGGATGCATCCTCCCGGACGGTCGTTGCGTTCCAGCACCAGTACCTTGTTGCCCTGCTTGCTCAATAACGCCGCGCACACCAGGGCGTTAATGCCGCTTCCGACAATAATGCAATCGTATCTACTCATCCGGCTTTTCCCCATTCCATGGCGCCCACATCGCTTTGAGGTCTTCCCAGGCAAGTTCTTCTTCGCCACCCGGTTGAAACCGGCAGCCCTCGTGTTCATAAAACGGCCTGGTCCACGTGCCCCGCTCGATCAGGGACGCAATATTTCCCCGGTAAATCTCATCTACCTGGGCATGGCGTTGCGGGTCCTGTTCCATCCACAGGTTTTTCGGATGGATGGGTTTTTCATACATGCGTTTGAACACCTCGGTGCGCAGGTCCTTCAGCCAGTTGCTGTTCAGGTTCATCATGCGGAACTGGCGCAGGGCTTCGATGTCGATGGTGGCGCACACCAGGGTGTTGTTGGCAGACGGGCTGTAGGACATGATCTCGCCGCGGTAATCGACGATATGGGCATGCCCGCCGGTAATGTCCACCGGGTTTCTGGATGTGGCCGACAGGTAGAGCGGGCCGGCATTGGGACACAGCATGTATACGGAATTGAACTCCGCGTGGCCCCGGTTCTGGACCATCCAGGAACCGCCGCCGGGATAGCCGGAGCCGGTCATGGGCATGGCCTCGCTGGGCCGGTACACCACCTCGGCGCCGTTGAACGCCAGCGCCCGCACCGCCTCGGGATACTCGCCGTCGCTGCAGCAGATGGTGCCTATGTTGCCGATATCCGGAGTTTTCAGCACCGGGTAGAAGGCATCGATGTTGTCGCCGTAGACTTCCACCCAGCGGTCATAGATATCGTGAGGGGTACAGGAGCGTTCCCGGCACCAGATATGGTTTTTTGCCGCCTTGTGCACCACGTTGCCGTTGGGATCAATAACGAACAAGGTGTTGAAGAACCGGTCGTCCATGACCTCGGGCCAGCGCGCCTTGCACTGGCCGATGATATAGGTGTCATAGAGCGCGGCCAGGCGCCCGAGCCAGGCGGTCTCCTCGCCGGGGATATCGATGAACAGTTCCCTGGCAGCGAGGACGTGGGGCAGGTCGAAGATCTCGTCGGTGAAGCCCGTCAGCGCGCCTTCCGCCAGGGCGATGATCTTCACCGGCATATTGATGTTCACCATGGAGACCGCGGCATGGATCGCCTCTTCGATATTTTCCAGGTTATGGCGGATATGCTTCCGGTCGGCTATCCCCGTGATCGTCGTGGACAGGCCGATAGCCATGTAGGGGGCGACAGGTTTGTTCTGTTGTTCAGTAGTCATCCGGCACCTCGAACTGGTGGTATAACCTGGAGTCTATCAAGTTCCGTACGAAAAAAAACACCGGCTGAGTACTCAACCGGTGCAGCGATCAGGGGGCAGAATTAATTCCGTTCCCCCATATACTCTGCGTCGGACAGTGTCTTCAAATGCCGGCGCATGGCCACGCCGGGCCGATCCGCGGGCACGTCTATCTCGTAGAAGTCCGGTGTCCGGTCGATATCCTGCATGCGGTTGATGTGTTCGATGGCGAACACGTCTTCGCTGAACGCGGCCTGGTTGGCTTTCAGCATGAACGCGCCCATTTCCTCGTCGTCGATGCAGAAATTGCGGCACTGGGCATAATAGTAGTTGGTGGACGTATTCGTTTCCGGGGTGATCAACTGCGCCACCTTGACCAGGGGTTGCAACTTCTCCATTTTTTCCGGCTTGTCCAGGTTCTTCAGTATGCCCGTATTGACATGCAGGCCGGGTGTGACGAACAGGGAGCCGGAACTTCGCATGGCTCTTTCGTCCTCCCAGCCCAGGGGTTTTGAATAGATGGGCGGCAACACGCATTCCACGTGACGCCATACCTCGAAGTGTTCGTCCTCCACCGTGGACTCGATGGGCGCCCTCGCATACTCCGGAGTGCCGAAGGTCTTGTCGTGCAGGAAACTGAGGTGGGACAGGTCCAGCAGGTTCTCGTGCAGGTGCACGTAGCTCCCCTTGATGTTGAGAAAACCGATGTTTACCGCCCAGTCCGGGTGATCGAAGTAGTCCTGGTGCGGCAACAGGGCTTCATCGGCCAGGTCCGGGTCTCCAGGCCAGATCCAGATGAAGGGTTTTTTCTCGATGACCGGGAATGCGCGCACGCCGATGTTCTGCGGCGGACGGTCCTGGGATGGGACTGCAACACAGCGGCCCGAGGTGTTGTATCGAAACCCGTGATAGCCGCATTCCAGGATATCGCCGTGCAGTTTACCTTCGGACAGGGGGAAGGATCGGTGGCAGCAGCGATTCTGCAGGGCTACCGGGGTACCGTCCTCTTTGCGGAACAACACGGTGCTGATGCCCAGGTATTGCCGGGAGAACAGGTTTCTGCCGATCTCATCGCTGCGGGCAGCCACATACCAGGCATTGCGGACAAGCGGGGTATCACGATTGGCCATGCTCGCCGCAGAGATGGAGGCGAGTTTTCGTTGTCTTTCAGCGCTCAACTGATCCTGTGCCTGCATGGACTTGTTCAGAGTTTCCTATATTATACACGGCAAAAGTGCTTAAGAATAAGTTGAGAGAAACACTGAAAGACAGTTTGCCAATCTGATCATGGAGATACACGAACAAATCCGCAAGCTGTCCGGTTCTGACAGGTACCGCTCGCTCGTACTCAGGCGCAGGCGGGTGACTTACCTTTTAACGGGCATCGCCGTTTTTCAATACGCCCTTTACTTTATGGTCATTGCCTGGGGGGCGGGACTGGCGGGGACCGTCTGGCCGGCAGGTAGCGCAGTCAGCGTACTCATCTGGCTCACCGTGCTGGTTCACTTGCTGAGTATTGCAATTTCAGCAGGATATGTGTGGTGGACCGGCCGTTACTATGACCCGGAAAGAAAGGCGATCATGAAGGGATTGGGGCTGAAGGATGAGTAGATCCGTCGCGGCGTTTATGCTCCTGCTGCTGTATCCCGTGTTCGCCGGGGCCGATACAGTGGCCGAAACCGGGGCGGGAAAGCCCGTAAACGTGACCGCGATGGTTACGTTTCTCCTATTTGTGTTCAGTACCTTGCTGATTACCTGGTGGGCGGCCCGGCGTACCCGTTCCCGCAAGGAATTTTATGTTGCCGGCGGCGGCATCACCGCGTGGCAGAACGGCATTGCCATTTCCGGTGATTTCATGTCTGCTGCGACGTTTCTGGGGCTGACAAGCCTGCTGTTTTTTTCCGGCACCGACGGCATGATGCTGGCTGTCGGCGCGGTCGCCAGTTGGCCGATTATCCTGTTCCTGATCGCCGAACGGCTGCGCAACCTCGGCCGTTATACGTTTATCGACGTCATTTCCTTCCGTCTCGACCAGCGGCCGATCACAATGGTTGCCGCGCTGGGGTCCCTGGCCACGGTGATCTTTTATCTTATCTCGCAGCTTGTGGGCGCGGGGAAACTGATCCAGTTGCTGTTCGGACTGGATTACGTCTGGGCCGTGAGCGGGATCAGCATGTTGATGATCGCCTACGTGACCTTCGGCGGCATGCTTGCCACCACCTGGGTACAGATTATCAAGGCGTTCCTCCTGGTGCTCGGCTGCACCCTCATTGCCCTGCTGATGCTGCAACATTACCGGTTTGACCTGGATGCCGTGTTTCACAGCGCAGTCCAGGTTCATCCGCGGGGCTGGGACCTGGTCGCGCCGGGTGGCTGGCTGACCGAACCGGTATCGGTGATTTCCCTGGGGTTGACGGCGCTGTTGGGGTTCATCGGACTGCCCCATATCCTGATGCGCATCTTCACCGTGAAGGACGCAAAAACGGCAAGAAAGTCAGCGTTTTACGCCATAGCGGTCATCACTTATGTCAACCTGTTGATGCTCATCGTCGGTTTCGGCGCGGTATCGCTGATCATGTTCAACCCGGACTACCAGAACGCCGCAGGCGGCCTCGCGGGAGGACGCAACATGGTGGTGTTGCATACTGCCCATTTCCTGGGCGGCGACGTCCTGCTGGGATTTGTCTCTGCCGTCGCCTTTGCCACCATTCTGGCAGTCGTGTCAGGGTTGACCATCTCCGCAGCCGCCACCATCGCCCACGACCTGTATGCGAAATCGATAAAACAGGGCAGGGCATCGGAAAAATCCGAACTGCTGGTCTCCCGCTGTGCCGTGATCGCCATAGGTATGCTGGCAATCCTGTTCGGTATCGCGTTCGAGCATCATAACGTCATATTCATTACCAACATGGCGCTGGCGGTGGCCGGCAGCGCCAATGCGCCGATACTGTTGCTGTCCATGTACTGGCGCGGGTTGACGACCCGGGGCGCCATCTACGGTTGCCTGGCCGGCCTGGTTTCTTCCGTCAGCCTGATCATCCTGGGACCGCAGGTGTGGGTGGACGTAATCGGTATGGAAAAACCGGTATTTCCTTACGTTTACCCGACCATCGTTTCGGCCCCCCTGGCGTTCGTAACAGCCTGGCTGCTATCCCGAGCAGATAACAGCGCCAGGGCGGATAAGGAAAGGGAAGCGTTTGCCGGACAATACATATGCTCGGAGATAGGCGCCGGCGCGTCGGAGGTGGCAAGTCATTGAAACGGGTTGCCGTCGCGCCGCCAAGCTGTGACCGGGGACAGACTTGAAGTCTGTCCCCTTTTTTCTTTAAGTAGAAATATTTCTTGCAGTATATATTTCACGGTATATACTTCTAGCCATGAAAGAAGCAAAGTTATTCACCAATGGTCAAAGCCAGGCGGTAAGACTGCCCAAAGAATTCCGGTTTCATGGAAAATCCGTCTATATTAAGAGGTCCGGCGCTTATGTTATCCTTGTCCCGAAAGAAAACCCTTGGCGGGCGATGTTTGAAGCTTGCGGGAAATTTACTTCGGATTTTATGGCGCAACGAGACCAGGGTGACCAGGAAGACAGGGAAGACATCAGTTTATGAAATATGTGCTTGATACCAACACTTGTATTTATATCATCAACAAACGTTCCGCCAGGATTGAGAAAAGATTTGCAAATATGGATATCGGTGACGTCGGCATTTCATCAATTACCTGCGCGGAACTCCAGTTCGGTATTTCCAACAGCTCAAACCCGAAACAAAACCAGGAGGCGCTTGATGAATTCCTCGGGCCGCTTGAGATCCTGGATTTTCCGGCTGCCGCCTGCCCGGTTTACGGGGAGATAAGAGCGAATCTCAGGAAATCCGGCACTATGATCGGTCCCCTGGATCTACTCATTGGCGCACACGCCTTGTTTCTGAAAGCCGTTCTGGTAACGAATAACGAGAACGAGTTTTCCCGCATATCAGGGTTGAAAATAGAAAACTGGGTTTAGCACTGAAATATCTTTACCCCGTTTGTGGCATAATTAGCGGAGGTTAGCGACAACGGGAAACCGTATGATTTTCTTCTCCAACAAGAACCGGCCCTTTCATTACGGGCCTTATCCCCTTGAGAGATTGCCTCGGGATGAAGCAGTTATCGAGTTTGAACGTCAAAGGGGGCAAGATACCCGGCCCGCTGCCGGCAACGGCGCATCTTCAAATTATGCCGCCGCGCTGGAGAAGTATCACGCAGTTTTCAAGCAATTCTGTGAAGGTGACGTCGCCCCGGCTGAAGCGCCCGTCCCTGATGACCTGGAGAGGCGCTCCATAGATGTGAAGGGGGCCGGTTATTTCCTTGATGCCGGCCAGATTGGTATATGTGAGTTGACCGATTCCTGCTGGTATCAGGGCGCGACAGCGGAAAATCACAGTCATGGCGTCGTCGTGCTGGCGGAACACAGCCGGTTACCGGAAGCGGATAACCTGGCCCGGCGCTGGCTTGAGGGTTCCATCCACGCTACTGCCCAGATGCGCGCTTTTGAAATAGCCGTAGGCATAGCCAACCATATCCGGGCCATGGGATTTAATGCTACGGCTTATGACGATCGGAATGACCGGATCGATATAGCCCGGTTAACCGTGCTGGCCGGTCTCGGTGTCCGGGACAACGGGGAGGTCGTCAATCCATACCTGGGTTCCGGCTACTCGGTTGCCGTGGTGACGACGGATTATGCGCTGGCGACGGACAAACCACTGGCGCACAAAGCAAAAAACGGCAGCAGCCTGGCGTACTGGCTGGGCGTCGGCGGCGCCACGTCCGGCCTGGAGCGGTGGCGCCGCGCCAACCGGAAGACCCATCTCAGCAACTACCCGATGGAGCAGGTGAAACGCGTGGACCGGCCCACGACACTGATCCTGGATGATGAAGTGCCGCGGGTGCCGAAACGGGCCGGTTTCTTCGAACGGGCAATTCATGGAGACCTTGACAAGAAAGCCCAGGTGGAACGTCAGCGGTTTTCCTTCAAACACCCGTTTGCTGCGGCCATGCTGAAGCAGATCCGCGGCATGGTGCCGCACCAGGACGGTCCCGTTGCAGAAGCAAAAGCGGCAGAGTCGAATGATCCAGAGGCCAACACCAGGGCGCTGAAATCGTTGTCCTACGCCCTGGGGTCTGAGATCACCGGGATCTGCGAAATACCTGACTACGCCTGGTATTCGCACAAGGAGGACGGCTCGGAGATCAAACCGTACCACAAATATGCCGTCGTATGCCTGATCGACCAGGGTTATGACACCATGGAAGGCGCTTCCGGTGACGACTTTATTTCCGGGGCGCAATCCATGCGCGCCTACATGCGCGGCGCACTGATCGCCGGCATCATGGCCGAGCATATACGCTCAATGGGCCATCCCGCCCGGCCGCAAACCAACGCCGACTCCCACGTGCTGCATATCCCCCTGGTCATGTGGGCGGGACTGGGCGAACTCAGCCGTATCGGCGAGCTGGTGCTCAACCCGTTCATCGGCCCGCGTTTCAAGACCGTCGTCATGACCACCGACCTGCCCCTGGTTCCCGATAAACCCGTTGACTTCGGCCTGCAGTATTTCTGCTCCAACTGCCTCAAGTGCGCGCGGGAATGCCCCTGCGACGCCATTCCCTTCGGCGACAAGGTGATGTTCAACGGTTACGAGATGTGGAAACCGGACGTGGAGCGATGTACCCGTTACCGCCTGACCAATCAACGGGGACTGGCCTGCGGCCGTTGCATGAAGACCTGTCCCCTGAACAAGGTCATAAGCTGGGACGGCCCCATCGCCACCCAGGCAGCAAGCTGGTGCGGCGTGAACGCATTCTGGCTGAAGCCTTTGCTGGTTCCGATCGCGGTAAAACTGGATGATCTGCTGGGCCACGGCATCCGCAACCCCGCCAAGAAATGGTGGCTGGACCTGGAAATAGTTGACGGTGTCTGCGTGCACCCGCTTAAAGGCGTGAATCAGCGGGACCTGGACGTAAACCGCAAGATTGACGTACAGAAACATAAGGTCGCGTATTACCACGCCGATATGATGCCGCCGCCGAACAGCTCCGGTATTGCCATGATGGTGAAGAGAAAAGACGGGGTCGCCGCCGCGGTCAAGGTCGAAACGGTCGAACAGGCCCTGGCCCGCAAGGCCAGGGGCGGTCCGGTTCCGGAGCATTACATCCCGACGCCCCCCATGGACACCGGCGAGTCACAAAGAGAGGATGTGACCGGGTTCAATCCTTATCATAACTGAGAAATTGCAGGGGTCAGAGTAAAATTTCTGACGAAATTCTTACTCTGACCCCATCTATCCCGCGCCCTTGGGGCGACACAAATGTGATACAAAAATATTGACATTTTTTATATTTTCTGTATCATTAAATGAGTAGTGAAATTCAGGTAAACACAGATGAGCAATACTGCTGCATTATCGGATACGTTCCAGAAGCGGATCGACGCCGAGGAAAAGATCGAACCCCGGGACTGGATGCCGGACGCCTACCGGAAAACCCTGGTCAGGCAGATTTCCCAGCACGCCCATTCCGAGATTGTGGGCCAGTTGCCGGAGGGCAACTGGATCACGCGGGCGCCGACCCTGCGGCGCAAGGCGATCCTGCTGGCCAAGGTGCAGGACGAGGGCGGGCACGGCCTGTACCTGTACAGCGCCGCGGAAACCCTGGGCGTATCCCGGGAAGAACTGATCGACCAACTGCATTCCGGCAAGGCCAAGTATTCCAGTATCTTCAATTACCCGACCCTGACCTGGGCGGACATCGGCGCCATCGGCTGGCTGGTGGATGCCGCGGCCATCCTGAACCAGATCCCCCTGTGCCGCTGCTCCTACGGCCCTTATGCCCGGGCCATGGTGCGCATCTGCAAGGAAGAGAGCTTTCACATGCGCCAGGGCTATGAACTGCTGATGACCCTGTGCCGCGGTTCCGACGAACAGAAGGCAATGGCCCAGGACGCGGTAAACAGGTGGTGGTGGCCGGCGCTGATGATGTTCGGTCCCAGTGACGCCGATTCAACCCACTCCGCCCAGTCAATGCAGTGGAAGATCAAGCGCTTCAGTAATGATGATCTGCGCCAGAAGTTCGTGGACCAATCCGTTCCCCAGGCCGAATACCTGGGTATTACGCTCCCCGACCCGGACCTCAAATGGAATGAAGAAAGCGGCCATTATGATTTCGGCGAGATAGACTGGGAAGAGTTCTTCCAGGTCATTGCCGGCAACGGTCCCTGCAACCACGAGCGCATGAGCGCCCGCATCAAGGCCCATGAAGACGGCGCCTGGGTAAGGGAAGCCGCCCTGGCCTATGCGGACAAGCAACGGCAACGGGCCGAAAAGGCGGCCGCCTGAGCAGAGAACCCATGCCGGACAAGCGACTGCCACTGTGGGAGGTGTTCATCCGCAACAAGCGGGGGCTGGACCACAAACATGCCGGCAGCATCCACGCGGCCGACGGCGAACAGGCACTGCAATATGCCCGCGACACCTATACCCGCCGCAACGAGGGAAGCAGCATCTGGGTGGTGAAGTCCGCGGATATCGTCGCCAGCCAGCCGGAAGACGAAGACAGCTTTTTTGAACCGGCAGAAGACAAGATCTACCGTCACCCGACCTTTTACGACGTACCTGAGGACCTCAAGCTTTGAATTTCGGGGGAAATTCCAATTGCAGGGGTCAGAGTAAAATCACCCCGGACAGTGCCATCGACCACGGTAACGAGGATTTTACTCTGACCCCATATATCGAGAATTAAGCTGTGAGTTCTGATCTATTCCAATATGTAATCCGGCTCGGGGATAACGCCTTGATCAACGGCCAGCGCCTGGCGGAGTGGTGCGGTCACGGCCCGTTCCTGGAAGAAGACCTGGCGATGACCAATACCGCGCTGGACCTGATCGGGCGCGCCCGCATGCTGCTGACCTACGCCGGGGAACTGGAAGGCGAGGGCAGGAGCGAAGACGACCTTGCTTATTTCCGCAATGAACGGGAGTTCCGCAATTTTCACATCATGGAGTTGCCGGTGGGAGATTTTGCCTTTACCACGGCGCGCCAGTTCCTGGTTGACGCCTATGATTATCACTATTACCGGGCATTGCGGGATTCGGCAGACGCCACCCTCGCGGCCATCGCCGCCAAGACCCTGAAGGAGTGTGAATACCACCTGCGCCACAGCAGCGAATGGATGGTCCGTCTCGGTGACGGCACTGAAGAGAGCCATGAAAAAATCACCCGGGCCGTAACCGGGTTGATGCCGTTCACCCCTGAGTTATTCGCAGCAGACGAGGTTGACCGGGCCATGCAGGAACAGGGTATCGGCGTGGACCTGGACAGTATTGAAACGTCATGGAATCAAGAGGTGGACCGGGTCTTCAGCGAAGCCATGCTGGAACGCCCGCAGATCAGCTTTACCCGCGGGGGCGGACGGCAGGGCCTGCATTCGGAACACATGGGGTACCTGCTGGCCGAGATGCAGTCCCTGCAGCGGGCGCATCCCGGCTTGAACTGGTAGAAACCATGAACGCCGCGCACGCAACCGGCGAGGTTTCCGGACATGTTGAAAGCATGCTGAAAGAGGTAGGGGAGATCCTGGAACGGGTTACCGATCCGGAAATCCCGGTGTTGACCATTGCCGACCTGGGCATACTGCGCGACGTGCGCTGGAACGGCGGCGGGATCCAGGTAATCATCACACCTACCTACAGCGGTTGCCCCGCCATGCAGACCATAGAGCAGGATGTCAGGGCCGCATTGAACCGGAACGGCTATACGGACGTCGAAGTGAAAACACAGCTTGCGCCGCCCTGGACAACGGACTGGATGAGCGCGGCCGGCAGGGAAAAACTGCTGCAATACGGTATTGTCCCGCCTGCGGGATCCAGCGCCAAACAGAGTTTACGCGTGCCCGTCAGAGGTTTGACCTGCCCGCGCTGCCGATCCGCCGACACGGAGGAAATCAGCCGCTTCGGATCAACTCCCTGCAAAGCCTTATACAGGTGCAATGCCTGCCTGGAGCCTTTTGACTATTTCAAATGTATATAGAACCTTTATATCCGCAGATTACGCAGATTAGCGCAGATGAGGGATGGCTCTTTTCTTTATATTTGTACGTATCATCTGTGTATACAGACTAGTTCATGTTGAAGATGCCTGAATTTTATCCTTTAACAATCAGTGACATCAGGAAGGAAACGGACGACGCCGTGTGCCTGACGTTTGACGTGCCTGCCGATCTGTCGGAAACCTACCGGTTCACCCAGGGCCAGTACCTGACCCTGAAGGCGCATATCGATGGAACCGAAGTAAGACGTTCCTATTCCATCTGTTCCGGTATCGACGACGGAACCCTGCGGGTCGCGGTCAAGAAAGTCGCGGGCGGCGTATTTTCGAGCTATGCCAACGAAAACCTGGTCCGGGGCGCCAGTCTGGAGGTGATGCCGCCCCGGGGGACGTTCTTCACACCGCTGGATGAAGACAGCGAACGCAACTACCTGTGCATTGCCGCCGGCAGCGGCATCACGCCTATTATCTCGATTATCAGGACCGTATTGAAACAGGAGCCGCGCAGCCATGTGACCCTGTTGTATGGCAACCAGCGGGTGGCGACGATGATGTTCAAGGAAGAACTGGAAGGGATCAAGAATCAATACATGTCCCGCTTTCAGTGGATCAATATCCTCAGCCGGGAACGCCAGGACATCGAAATCCTGAACGGCCGCATCAACAACAGGAAGGGCGCCGAATTAATTCAACACCTGCTCGACCTGCACGCGGTGGACGAGTTTTTCCTGTGCGGACCGGAAGCGATGATCTCGGAAGTATCCAGGGGGCTGCGCGCCGAAGGCATCGACGAGAGCAAAATACATTACGAATTATTCGCGGCTTCGGCCGAAGCCGCCGCGGCAAGAGTGGCCAGGCACTATGAGCGCGCCCTGAAACTGGCCGGCATGGTGTCGCAGGTCACGGTCAATGCGGACGGCCGCCAGACCCGGTTTGAACTGACCGCGGACGGCCAGAACATCCTTGACGGCGCCCTGGATAACGGGGTGGACCTGCCGTTCGCCTGCAAAGGCGGCGTCTGCGCCACCTGCAAGGCAAAACTGCTGGAAGGGGAAGTGGATATGGATATCAACCACGCCCTGGAAGCAGACGAACTGGCCGCGGGTTATATATTGACCTGCCAGTCCCACCCCATTACCGACCGCGTTCTCGTCGATTTTGACCGGTAAATTTATCCGCAGATGACGCAGATGAACGCAGATGACGCAGGGGTCAGAGTAAAATTACCCCAAAATTTGCTATCGACCACGATAACGAGAATTTTACTCTGACCCCATATATCGAATTCCCATGAAACAGGTCGGTAATCTGCTGGCGGAGTTTTCAGCCCGCAAACCCATTCGCACCGGATCGCTGGTCGTCACCGTGTTCGGTGATGCCGTATCGCAGCATGGCAGCGCCGTCTGGCTTGGCAGTTTGATTAAGATACTGGAACCGTTCGGTTTAAATCACCGGCAGATTCGCACTGCGGTATTCAGGCTGGTACAGGAAGACTGGCTGGTTGCCAGGCAGATGGGCAGGCGCAGTTATTACAGCTTTACCGAGGCGGGCCACAGGCATTATGAAAAGGCCGCGCGCAGAATTTACTACCTCAGCAGACAGCCCTGGGACAGGAAGTGGACCCTGGTATTACCGACTCTGTGCAGCAATAAAGAGCGAGACCTGTTGCGCAGGGAATTGTCCTGGCTTGGATATGGTGCGTTATCATCCGGTATGCTGGGACATCCTTCCGGAGACCGGCAGTCCCTGGATGAGACCCTGCTCGAATTGAAGCTCACGGACAAGGTAGTTGTGTTAATCGCCAATACCGGGGACGTTGCCTCCCGCGAGGTGTTGAGGAAACTGTCCCATGACTGCTGGGATCTCGACGGCATAGAAAAAAGGTACAACCACTTCATTCAGCGTTTCAGCTCGGTGGATCGCGCTCTCAGGAGAGCAAGGAAAAGGAACGCCGAGCAATGCTTCCAGGTGCGGACCCTGCTCATCCATGAATATCGCCGGATACAGTTGCAGGATTCCGATCTTCCCGGAGAACTTCTGCCGCCGAACTGGCCGGGCATCCCGGCATATAATCTTACAAAAAATATCTACCGCGCCGTCCGGAATGGGTCGGTTGACTACCTGATGAAGAATATGGAAACCATCGAAGGCAGCCTGGGCGAACCCGCAAAGGAGTTCTATTCCCGCTTCGACGGGGTCGGTATATAATCCTGATACGCAAAATCCGGGGAACAAATCATGCAGGGCCTGATGATGGACAGGCAATTGACCATTACCTCGATAATGGAACATGCCGACAACAACCATCCCAATGCGGAGATCGTATCCGTTACCTGTGACAGTCCGAGACACAGGTATACCTATGCGGATGCATTCCGCAGGACGCGCCGGCTGGCGAATGCCCTGATCGGGTATGGCGTACGGCCCGGGGACCGTGTCGCGACCTTTGCCTGGAACGATTACCGCCATTTCGAGCTGTATTACGGCATAGCAGGCGTCGGCGCCGTGACCCATACGGTAAACCCGCGCCTGTTCCCGGACCAGATCACCTATATCGTAAACCATGCGGAGGACAGGCTGGTCTTTGTCGACCCCCTGATTGTTCCGGCGCTGGAGAAAATAAAGGACGATCTGCCCTGCGTGGAGGCTTATATCATCCTGACGGATGATGACAATATGCCTGATACCGGACTGAAGAACGCACAGTCCTATGAATCCTTCATCGGGTCCCAGCCGGACCGGATTGACTGGCCTGAACTGGACGAGAAAACAGCCTGTTGCCTGTGTTATACCTCAGGAACCACCGGCAATCCCAAGGGCGTGCTGTACCATCACCGTTCCATGGTATTGCACACCCTTATCGGCATCTCAACGGATTGCTTTGACCTGTCTGTCCGGGATGTGGTCATGCCGGTCGTGCCCATGTTCCACGTAAATGCCTGGGGTCTGGCCTACGGCGCGCCCGTAGCCGGCACCAAGCTGGTATTCCCGGGCCCCAAAATGGGCGACGGCGCAACCCTGCAGGCATTGATTGAAGAGGAACAGGTGACCTATTCCGCCGGGGTGCCCACCGTGTGGTTGAACCTGCTCAAGTATCTTGACGAAACGGGCAAACAGGTCGGCACCCTGAGACGGGTCGTGATCGGCGGATCGGCCTGCCCCCGGTCGATAATGGAGGAGTTCGAGGAGCGCCATGGCGTTTATGTCAATCATGCCTGGGGGATGACGGAGATGAGCCCCCTGGGCACCTTCAATACCCTGAAACCGGAAATGCAGAAACTGTCCCGGGAGGAGCAATTCGCCATCAGGGAGAAGCAGGGGCGCGCGCTCTACGGCGTCGAGATGAAGATAGTCGATGATGAAAATAATGAACTGCCCTGGGACGGACAATCCACAGGGCTGCTGAAAGTACGCGGCCCGTTCATCTGCAGCGACTATTACAACACCGGAGTGCCGAGTGACGTACACGACGGGGACGGCTGGTTCAGTACCGGTGACGTGGGTTCCATAGATGCCGAAGGTTACCTGCAGATCACCGACAGGTCCAAGGACGTCATCAAGTCCGGGGGCGAGTGGATCAGTTCCATCGACCTGGAAAACACCGCGGTCGGCCATCCCGACGTTGCCGAGGCTGCAGTGATCGGGGTACCTCACCCGAAATGGTCGGAACGGCCGTTGCTTATCATCGTCAGGAAAGAGGGCAGTGAAGTGACCGGGGAAGCAATTCTGGACTGGCTGCGGGACAAGGTGGCGAAATGGTGGCTGCCCGATGACGTGGTCTTCGTCGATGAAATCCCGCACACGGCGACGGGCAAGATACAGAAGACCGAACTGCGCAAACGCTTCTCGGGGTCAGAGTAAGAAATTCTGAAAGAATTTTTACTCTGACCCCTGTCTTACTCTGCCTAAAGCGCCAGCAGGCCGGCGTTGCCACCGATAGCAGCAGTGTTTACGGTGTAGGTTTGTTCGGTAGCATAGCGCAACAGGTAGTGAGGCCCCCCGGCCTTGGGTCCGGTCCCGGACAGGCCGCAGCCGCCGAACGGTTGCACGCCTACCACCGCACCGACCATATTCCGGTTGACGTATACATTGCCGGTACGTACCTGCTCCCTGATATATTCCGCCCGCTGTTCAATCCGGCTCTGGATACCCAGTGTCAGGCCGTAACCCAGTGCGTTTATCTGACCCAGCAATGACGGCAGTTTTCCCGCGTCATAACGCAGTACGTGTAACACCGGGCCGAAAACCTCTTCCTTCAGTTCGGACAGGCATTCCAGTTCGATTATAGCCGGTGGCACGAAATATCCTTTTGCTCCTGAACCCGGTCCCGGCCCGCGGTAAATCAACCTGCCTTCTTTCTGTGCCCTGCCGATGTAGCTTTCCAGCCGGGACTGCGCTGCTGCATCGATAACGGGTCCCATGTCTGTGTCCAGGCGCGCCGGGTCCCCGGTGGTCCATTCATCCATGTGGCCCAGCAGCAGATCCAGCACCCGCGGCGCGATCTCTTTTTGCAGGCACAGCGCGCGCAGGGCCGAACAACGCTGGCCGGCGCTGTTGAATGCGGACTGTACGACGTCCTGTACCACCTGCTCCGGCAGCGCCGAACTGTCGACCAGCATGGCGTTGATGCCCCCGGTCTCGGCGATCAGGCATGGCAGCGGGCCGTTGCGCATGGCCAGCTCATGGTTGATCCGGCGCGCGGTCTCCGTGGATCCGGTAAACGCCACGCCTGCGACCCTGGAGTCATGCAGCAGCGCATTGCCGAGTTCAGGACCGGCGCCGGGCAGGAATGCCAGTACCTGTTTGGGGATGCCCGCCGAGTAAAGCAACTCCGCGAGCCGGAAAGCAACCAGGGTGGACTGTTCCGCGGGTTTGGCGATGACCGTGTTCCCCGCCGCCAGCGCCGCCGCGACCTGGCCGGTAAAAATTGCCACAGGAAAGTTCCACGGGCTGATGCATACAAACACGCCGCGCCCGCACAACAGCAGGCTGTTGCTTTCACCGGCAGGCCCCGGCAGTTCCATCCCGTTTGCCATGAGCCGGCGGCAACAGGCGGCATAGTAGCGCAGGAAATCAACGGCTTCGCGCACGTCGTCATGGGCATCGCGCAAGCACTTGCCCGCCTCGAGTACGCACAGCGCCGCCAACTCCGGCAGGCGTTCCTCTACAAGGTCCGCAGCCTTTTCAAGGATGCCTGCCCGCCGAACCGCCGCGCTGCTGCGCCATGACGGAAACGCATCTGCGCAAACGGCCAGGGCCCGGGAAGCGATACCCGGTGTGGCGTCCCATACCCGGCCGATTCGTTCCCTGATATCGGCCGGGTTGTATATGGTCCTGGATTTACCGCGCAGGGATTGACCGTTGACCACAGGTGCGGCAGCCCATTCACCCTTGCGGGCGCCGGTCAGGTGGTCCAGCAGCGTCGCCTGGTCCGCGCAGTCGGCAAAATTGAAGCCGCGGGAATTCTTCCGCTCGGGCCGGAACAGGTCCGGCGGGACCGGTATGCGGGGATGCCGGGCAGTCCCGTTGTCCTGTTCGACGGCATCCACCGGGTCCGAGACCAGCTCGGAAAGGGGAATTTCCCGGTCGGCGATACGGTTGATAAAGGACACGTTGGCGCCGTTTTCCAGTAACCGGCGCACCAGGTAGGGCAACAGGTCCTCGTGCGCGCCCACAGGCGCATAGACGCGACAGGGAATATTGAGGCCCTGCGGATCGGTAACGTCGGCATACAGTTCTTCGCCCATGCCGTACAGTCGCTGGAATTCGAACTCCCGGCCGGACGCATGATGATAGATATAGCTCACGGTGTGGGCATTATGGGTGGCGAACTGCGGATATATGCGGGAGCAATGGGCCAGCAGGTAACGGGCGCAGGCCAGGTAGGATAAATCGGTATTGCGTTTCAGGGTGAACACCGGATAGTCTGCCAGTCCCTGTTCCTGGGCGCGTTTGATCTCCATGTCCCAGTAGGCGCCCTTGACCAGGCGTACCGGGATAATGCGGTCCTGTTCATCGGCCAGCCGGTTGAGGTATTCCAGCAGGGGCAGGGCGCGTTTCTGGTACGCCTGTACTGCAACGCCCAGGCCCGCCCAGACGCGCAGCCCGTTATGGAGAAACAGGCGCTCGAATACCCGTATGCCCATCTCCAGCCGCTCTGCCTCCTCCGCATCGACGGTCAATGTAATACCCGCGGCGTGGGCGGCGGTGCACAGGCGCAGCATGCGTGCGGTCAGCTCACGGATTGCGCAGTCTGCCTGGTTCGGTTCAAAACGGGGGCAAAGAGAGGACAGTTTGACTGAAATGCCCGGATTTTCCGGACTGCGCGTAGCGGATACAACCCTGCCAAGTGTCTCTATGGCCTGCGCGTAAGCCTGTTCATAACGGTCTGCGGCGCTGTTGGTCAGGGCCGCTTCGCCCAGCATGTCGTAGGAAAAACGGTAATGGCGCAGCGCAGTCGTCCGGCTGCGCCGTATTGCCTCGTCAATGTTGCGACCCAGAACGAACTCGTCCGCCATGATTTTCATGGCGGCCTTCAGCGCTGCGCGCAAAACCGGTTGTTCCATCCTGCCCAGCAACTTACGCAGCAGCTCCGGCAGCACAGGCGCATTCTCCTGCCCATGGTAGAGCAGCTTGCCGGTCAGCATCAGGCCCCAGGTGGACGCATTGACAAACAGCGAACTGTCCTTGCCCAGGTGCCGCTCCCAGTCCGCCGAACCCAGCCTGTCCGCGATCAGGGCGTCCATCGTACCGGCATCCGGTATCCGCAGCAGCGCCTCGGCCAGGCACATCAGCACCACGCCTTCGTGGGAGGACAGGTCGTAATGGTTGAGAAATGCGTGCAATCCGGATGAATTCTGTTGCCGCGCGCGCACGCTTTCCGCCAGGGACCTTGCCGTATCCTCGATCTTCCGTTTCAGCGCCGGCTGCGGACGCGCCAACGGCAGCAGACGCTGCACGATGCCTGCTTCGTCGGCAAGGTAATCCTTGTTGATTCCGGAAATCATAATATTTCAGATACTAGCAGCTAAATTCTGAATTAAGTTTTTATTTTCCAAAAATATTAAAATATAATTTTTGTCTTTACGAGTTTAATAAAATAAAATATTATGCCGGTCATGAAAGCGCAACTTGACCGCATCGACCTGAAAATCCTGCGCGAGTTACAGGACAACGGCAGGATTTCAAACATTGACCTGTCCAGGCGGGTCAACCTCAGCCCCGCGCCCTGCCTGGCGCGGGTACGGCGGCTGGAGCAGACCGGATATATCACCCGTTACAGGGCGGAACTCAACCCGGAACTCCTCGGCCTGTCACTGCTGGCCTTTGTCGAGATCACCCTGGATCGAACCACGCCGGATGTGTTCGAGAAATTCAAACAGGCCGTACAGGATGTGCCTGAGATTGAGGAATGCCACATGGTGGCCGGCGGCTTTGATTACCTGGCCAAGGTGCGCAGTTCCGACATGGATGCATACCGGAAAATCCTGGGTGAGAAAATCGCGGTGATTCCCGGCGTATTACAGACCCATACCTACGTCGTCATGGAGCAGGTGAAACGCTCCGGGGAGTTGAATATCAATTGAAATCCAAAGAGGTGTGTGTATGTCCAACCATTTATCCGTATTGGTTCACTGTTATTTTCTGGCAGCGCTGGCATATAACGTGGCCAGCCAGGTACTGCACGACATGGCAGGGAGGAAACTGGCGGCCACAGATCCGGTGTTCGGCATCCTGTTTATCTCCCTGGTGTATCTCGTGTACCTGTTGAAACCTTATCTTCCCCTGTACCCGTTTACATTGCTGATTCTCGTGCTCCTGGCGATGATCGTGCGTTTCGGTGTCATACAACACCTGCTGAATTACTCTCCACACACCTACCACTCCCGCCTCAGTTGGTCACTGGCCATCCTGATAAACGTTTTCGGCTGTATCGTCCTGCCGCTTGCCTCATTTTACTCCGGAGGGTGACCCCTATGTCGTCTCCCATGGGTTGATGACCTCAAGACCCGCCGCGGCGAATGGGTTTGTGTCCCGTGTGGCGATAATCATCCCGTTGGCAGCAGCCGTTGCAGCTATATATCCGTCAGCCGTACTGATTGACTGACCGGCCATCCTGGCCTGCGACATGAGTTCGGCATAGGTTTTTGTAACCGCAACATCAAGGGGCAATATACGTCCCGCGAACAACGGCAAAAGCTTGTCTTCCAGTCTGTTCTGTAACTTGTCCTTACGTCTCCCGGACGGAAGCAGGGCTGCGCCAAAGCGTAGTTCAGCCACGCTGATTGCCGACAGGTACAGTGTTTCTATGGCCTGTGTATTGATCCACTCCAGCACACGGGATTCGGGGGCCGGGCGCAATGACTCCGAAATCACGTTGGTATCCAGCATAATCATTCAAAACTCGCGTGCCTGGCAGGATTCTTGTCACGCACCTGCTCCATGAGCGCAGCTTCTTCGTCGGTCAACTTTACCTCACGGCCTATCTCAGCCAATACTGAACCCAGCTTGACGCGGCCCTCGGGCTTCACTGTTTGTTTCAGGATTGCGCGCACCTCGGCTTCAGTACTGTTCCCGCTCCTGGCAGCGCGCACGCGCAAGGCGCGATGAACGTCATCCGGCAGATTGCGTATCGTCAGACTTGCCATAATCATCTCCATCAATTGCTTTCAATGATAGCAATCATACTGATATGCTATCATTATTGCAACCCCATGCTTTACCCACGCTTTACTTTGACCCCATATATTCTAATTGCGCAATAATGCGCAATATAAATAAAATAAATATTGCGCATTATTGCGCAATATTGCATAATATCGGACAACATCCACACCAGGGGCAGTCAGATGTTGTCATTTACACCAGACAGCAGGATCGAGAATCAACTCAAGGCATTACAAGGATTACTGGTTGAAACTTCCAGGAATCTTGAAACCGCCACAACTGAAGAGAAGCGTTTCCTTGAGAAATGCGCCTTGATAAGCAACGTCGGCGCAACGACGCGGATTGAGAATGCGGTATTGACAGACGTGGAAATCGAATGGGTCGATACAATCCTGTCGAAAGACGGCAGGACTACGGCTTTCGAGGAAAAAAAGGACTTCATTATTGATAAGCTTTCGAAAAGCAAGCAAAGGAGTATAGAAGAAGTCACAGGTAGCCGCAGTGTGCTCTCGACCGTATATCTTCAGGCGGATGAGTTTAAACCACTGACCCAGGCCATAATCCGGGGCCTCCATAGGGAATTGTTGAAATACTATCCTCCCGCCGAACATTTTGCCGGAGCGTATAAAACCGTAACCAACAGGGTTATATCCAGAAATAATGAAACCGGTGAAGAACATACCGTTCTGGAACCCACCGACCCCGGGATAATGACCGAAATGGCGATGGGCCAACTGGTTGATTGGTATAATGGGACTATCGACGCCTACCACTGGCCCCTCCTCGTTGCCATTGAATTTACCTTCCGCTTCCTTGCAATACACCCTTTCCAGGATGGAAACGGCCGGTTGGGCAGGGCTTTATTCCTGTTGATACTGTTGCAGTCAGGCGATAAATACCTGCAGGAAATCACTTCTTACATTGCGATCGACAGGAAAATTGAGCAGAACAAAAACCAGTATTACACCGTCTTGCACCAGTGCTCGGATGGCAGGTTTCATGCCGATCCGAAGCTGTATGAATTCGATATGGTTGTCCTCTTTTTTTTGAAGATCTTCGAAGCGGCGATTGCCGATATCGGGGTATATCGAACGAAATACGCGCATCTCCGGTCGTTATCCGAATCAGCGGTTACGGTCCTGGAGTGTTTTAAATCCAATCCGGAAACGAAACTGAAAGTTGCCGACATTGAAAAAACAACTGATCTACCCAGACGAACAATCCAGTTCGCGCTGAAATCACTGGTGGAGAAAGCTATTTTAAACAGGCTTGGCAAAGGCGCCGGGAGCAGGTATCAACTGATTTTTTAAGTTTTTCAAAACTGCTCCTCACCCAGAGCCATGATCGACCCGCTGCCGGCCCGGATAGCCGAGAAGTGCCCGCCGGTCCGGGGCAGGTAGTGTTCGGCATAGAAACGCGCCGTTACCAGCTTGCTCCGGTAAAACTCATCACCTGAGGAAGCAAACTTTTGCGCGGCGATCATTGCTGCCCGGGCCATCTGCCAGCCGCCGCACACATAACCCATCAGCATGAGATAATTGATGGCAACGGACCCCGGCGCATCCGGGTCGTCCCGGTAGTTGCTCAATAACCAGTCCGTGGCCTGCGCCAGTTTTTCGGTTGCATCGTCCAGGGCGCGTTTGATGGCTGCCTGGTTGGCATCGGCATCGTCCAGGCCGGCCGTGGTTTGCCTGATCTCACCGATGAGTTCCCTGAGCGCCTTGCCGTCATCCCTGATGACCTTGCGGCCGACCAGGTCCTGGGCCTGGATGCCGTTGGTGCCTTCATAAATACTGGTGATGCGGGCGTCCCGGAAGTGCTGGGCAGCGCCGGTTTCCTCGATATACCCCATGCCGCCGTGTACCTGTACGCCCAGTGAGGTGATTTCCTGGGCCAGTTCGGTCGACCAGGCCTTCACCACCGGGGTCAGCAGGGCAAATCTTTCACTATGGCTGTCACTGTCCGGAGAGTGGTTCATGTAATCGAGTGAGGTTGCGGTGACGTAGGCAACCGCACGCATCGCCTCGCATCCGGATTTCATCAGCATCAGCATCCGGCGCACGTCCGCGTGCTGTATGATCCGGGCGCGTCCGGACTGTCCCGGTTTCCTGCCCTGTTCACGCTCTTTCGCATAGGCCAGCGCCTGCTGGTAGGCGCGTTCGCTGATACTGAGACCCTGCAGGCCCACCGACAGGCGGGCGTGGTTCATCATGGTGAACATGCAGGCTATCCCGTCGTGCTCTGCGCCCACCAGGTAACCGTGAGCGCCGCCGTTGTCGCCGTAACTCATGACACAGGTGGGGCTGCTGTGAATGCCCAGTTTGTGCTCGATGGAAACCGGGCCGACGTCGTTGCGCCGGCCGGTGGAACCGTCCGCGTTGACCATATACTTCGGCACCAGGAACAGGCTGATGCCCTTGATTCCCGGCGGCGCGTCGGGCAGGCGGGCCAGGACCAGGTGCAGGATATTGTCCGTAAAGTCATGGTCTCCCCATGTGATGAAGATTTTGCGGCCTGAAATGAGGTAAGTATCGCCGTTGGGCACGGCCCTGGTCCTTATCTCGGCAAGGTCCGACCCCGCCTGTGGTTCCGTCAGGTTCATGGTGCCTGCCCACTCTCCCGATACCAGCTTCGGCAGGAAAATGGCCTTCATGTCGTGAGAGCCGTGCAGCCCGAGGGCAACCGCGCAGCCTTCCGTGAGCATCGGGCACAGGGCAAAACCCATATTGGCCGACTGCCATATTTCATTGGTCGCGGCGGCGACCAGCTCGGGCAATCCCTGCCCGCCGAATTCAGGTTCGAACGGCAGCGATGCCCATCCGCTTTCGACAAACGCGCGGTAGGCGTCTTTGAACCCTTCCGGAGGCATGACCTCCGCATCATTGAATTTGGCGCCGTCAATGTCTCCGGGGCGGTTGAGCGGCGCCAGAACTTCTGCGGCAAATTTTCCCGCTTCCTCCAGGACCGCATCCACGGTCTCGACCGTAGCCTCTTCAAATCCGGGCAGTTGATTTACGTCCGGCAATCCTGCCAGTTCGTTCAGGACAAAGCGCATGTCACGCGTGGGGGCGGCGTAGGTAGTCATAATCAGGGGTCAGTAATCTGAAGTTTCAGTACAGGCGGGCGGCGTATTTTTCCCTGAACTGGTCGCAGTCCTGGAGCAGTGTCTGCGTGGTTTTCGGCATCGGTACCCGGTAGTTGGTCAGGTCCTCGATCAGTGTGCCGCAGCGGTGAAAAATATCGATCCCGCGTTTCCCCAGGGCTTGCTCGCGCCGGGTTGCATCCTCACCCAGTGTCGGTTTGCAATCGGCAACCTGTTCGGAAGCGCTGACGAAACGTGGCCAGATTTCTATGATGGCCGGGTCGCTACGCAGTGTCTCCATGGTATTTTTACCGCTGTCGGCCAGTTCCTGAATCAGTTTCACCAGGTTGCTGAACATGGGCGCCATTGCGAAAACGTCGTTCATCTTGTCGGTAAGCTCGTCGATTTCCCGCATGGTGTGCGCAATCTTGATATAGCGGCTTTCCAGGAAGCGTTCGACGGGCGTGGTAAATGCCCGGAAAGGCTCTCCCCAGAGCTCTTCCAGGCCTTCCCTGCCATGCTTGACCCGGATGTATTTCCCGTATTCGAGCGCGCCCATGAAGCACAGGCCGCATTCCTTCAGTAATTCGTTTTCCGGATTAACGGTAATGCCAATCTGCTCCAGTTCGACGATGTGGGTCAGGATGTCCGCGCCGCGGTTCAGCAGCGCGCCGGCCAGCATCGCGGCCAGCACCCGTTTTCTTGACGAGTTTCCCTCCGCTTCGTACCTGCGCCGTACCTCCTCGAGCTTGTCGCCGGGGGTATTTATTCCGGGTTCCACGTGGTGGAAGACACGCCGGGTCAGCTGGTCGATAAGGGTTTTTTTATAGGCAAGGTTGTTCGGTACGTCGTAGTGCCGGATCCAGTACCCCTCGTAATAAATGCGTCCCTGACCGTCTATTTCCCTGAGTGTGCCGTTCGCGACTTCTTGCAGCATTGAACTAGGTGGATGCCGTGAATCTCGACAGGTAGTGTTTACTGTTCAGTGCGGGCAATACTCCCAGGTCAACCGGGCCTTCCCGCACCAGCGCATCCTGGCGGGTTTCCAGGCCCTGCCGGTAACGCGCGTACACGCCCAGCGCCCAGAGCGGGAAATAGTGGCTGTAACCGTGATAGCGCAGGTAGAACACCCGCGGGAATCCGGTGCCGGTGAACGCTTCTTCTTTCCAGCCCTTTGCGCCGTCAAAATTTCGCACCAGGTAATTGACGCCTTTTTCCACTGCTTCCGATTCCGCCTCGCCCATCGCCATCAGGCCCAGCAGCGCCCATGCCGTTTGCGAAGCAGTGCTCTCTCCCGACCCGCCCAGCGCCGGGTCATTGTATGTATCGCAGCCCTCGCCCCAGCCGCCGTCACTGTTCTGGATGTCTTTCAGCCATTTCACGGCCTTGCGCAGCCAGGGCTGGTTCGGGTCCTCGCCCAGGGCGCCCAGGGCGACCAGCACGGCCCAGGTCCCGTAAATATAATTTACACCCCAGCGGCCGAACCAGGCGCCACAGGGTTCCTGTGTCCGCTGCAGGTATTCAACTGCCCGTGCGATGGGGGGGAAGGTCTTGTCGTAGCCGAGCATGGCCAGCATTTCAATACAGCGCCCGGCCAGGTCGGCCGTGCTCGGGTCGACCAGCGCCTTATGGTCGGCAAAAGGTATTTTATTCAGATATTCGTGATGGTTGTCGATATCGAAAGCCCCCCAGCCGCCGTCCGTATTCTGCATGCCGATAATCCAGTTGACGGCCTGGGCAATGCGCTTTTTCTTGTCGGGGTGATAATGGGAGCCGACCCGCAGCAGGGCCATTACGACCATGCTCGTGTCATCGACGTCAGGATAGAAATCATTCTCAAACTGGAATGCCCAGCCGCCGCCTTCCAGGTCCGGCGCCTTGTCGGTCCAGTCCCCCCGGGTGAATACCTGTTTATCGAACAGCCAGTCCGTAGCCGGTTTAACGGCTTCGTTGTCCGGTTGCAGACCGGCCTCGGACAGGGCGGACAGGCTCAGGCAGGTATCCCAGATCGGTGAGACGCAGGGTTGAACATAAGTTTGAGCTTCTTCCTCGATCACCAGGTCCTCAATGGCCTGTATGCCGCGCTTCATGTCCGGGTCGCTCGCATCATGGCCGAGCAGCTTGAGCGCATAGACGGCATTGGCCATGGCCGGAAAGATGGCGCCGATGCCGCCCTCTCCGCGCATGCGTTCGCGCATCCAGGCCTCCAGCCTGCGCATGGACAGCCGCCTGATAAATCCGGGAACCAGCGGTTCCAGCAGCTTGAGCAGGCGTTCCAGCAGGATAAAACAGTTCTCCACGCAGATCCCCGGCAGGTAGCTGTCAAGGTGGTTCAGGGATTCCGGGTCCTCCCTGAACAACTCCCTTATATCCGTGCCGCGCTGCACCGGCCTGAACGAGAAGATCAACAACAGTGGGACAATGACACAGCGCGACCAGTACGAAACCTTTTCCAGGCTGAAAAACGACCAGCCCGGCAGCCAGATTATCTCTGCCGGCATGGCGGGCACGGTGCTCCAGGGCACCTGGCCGAAAGTTGCGAGCATGATGCGGGTAAAGACGTTGACCCGCTCCGCGCCGCCGTTATTACGTACCCAGGCGCAGGCCCGCTGCATAGCCTCTCCGTCAGGATCATAGCCGGTTGTCTTCAGGGCAAAATAGGCTTTTACGGTAGCGCTGATATTGCCGGGACCGCCTTCATACAGGGGCCAGCTACCGTCCGGCAATTGCCGGCTGATGATGTAATCGGCCAGGCGCATTTCCCGGTCCTTGTCCACCCTGTCGAGCAGGTGCTGCAACAGGATGTATTCGGAGGGTATCGTGGTATCCGCTTCGACGTTAAAACGCCAGTAGCCGCTGCGGTGCTGGCGTTCCAGCAGGGCTGTGCCCGATTGCACCAGCGTGTTGGCCAGGGGATCCGTCCGGGGAACCGGAAGGTTAACCTGTTCACGCTGCAGGAGCCTGGCCGAAAGCAGTTCTCCAAACGCGGAGTCTGTTATTGTCGCCGTGCTCTGTTCAGACATTGTTCCGGTACCGGGAGGATATTAAACGAATAATTTTAATTTATCTCTTTATATTTGCAACATTTTTCTGGAAAACGGCCATTGAGTACTGTGTCCCCGGAACTCAAAACTCCACAGTCAGGGATTTACCGCTTTCCTGCGCTTTTGCATGGATATGCTTTGCCGCGAACATGTCCTGGGCGTTGATGCCGTGGGACTGGTAGAGCGTGACCTGCCGGTCGTCCTGCCGGCCGGGTATTTTTCCTTGCAGCAATTCGCCCAACTCCCCGATGATGTGCGTTTCATCAATGGCCCCTTCCTGTACAGGGATCATGATGTCGCCTCCCTCGTTGCGGACGGATTCCATGAGGTCCACGTAGACCGAGGATTTGACGACAAGATCGGTGTCGCACTCCCGCGTGGTCAGGCTGTGGGCGCCGACCAGGTTGACATGGGCGCCGGGTTTGACCCACTCACCCGCCAGTATGGGCTCAGGGGAGGTCGTGGTGGTGCATACCAGGTCGCAGGCGCCGGCTTCTGCCGGGTCTGCCGTCGCCCGCACCTGGATGCCGGTGCGTTGTGCCTGCTCCTGCGCGAAAGCCTGTACCTTATCCGGGTTGCGTCCCCACACGATGATCTCATCCACGGCGCGCACCGCGCGCATGGCGTCAATGTGGGTCACCGCCTGCACGCCGTTGCCGAAGATGCCGCAGGTGCGCGCATCCTCGCGCCCCAGCAGCCGCGTCGCCAGGCCGGACGCCGCCGCGGTGCGAATGCCGGTCACCTCGGCGCCGTCGATAAGGGCCACGGGAGTGCCGCTGTCATAGTCGAACAGGGCGATGAAACCCTGAATTGCGGGGAGCCCCCTGGTTGGATTGTCGGGAATCAGGTTGATCACCTTGGCGCCGAACGCGGCCAGTTCGGTGGAGGAACCGGGCATCAGCACGAGCGTACCGCTTTCGTCAATGAGCGGCGCGACCAGCCGGGGGGGCATGGATATGGCACCGGTAGTGGCGGCAATCATGGCGGGTTCCATGGCGTCTATGCACTCGTCCATGGGCAGCAGTTTGCGTACGCCTGCGGCGTTGATGATGGTCAGGGGCATATTTTATTCTCCGGTCGGGACGATGGCCTGCTGTTGTCCGGCATAGCGACGATTGATCCTAGTTGAGTTAATGCGCCCCGGTCAAGCAATTACGGGACAATTACAGGACACCCACCAAAATTCTATGGGTGTCCCCAAATAAACATGGGTGTCCTGTTTTGACGCGCTGTGTCAAAATGTTCAGGGTCATAGTATTTTTACACTGACCCCGGCTATCCCCGAAATCAAGACATTCAGGTAACACTACCCATGCTGGCAGTTGCAACGACAAACCCTATCGATATCCGGCGCGAGCAGGTATTTCTGCTCCTGGCCGGTTTTTTTCTATGCGCCATGACGCTGCTCAACGTGATCGGCATCACCCGTTTCGTGGAACTGGGGCCCCTGTCCCTGGCCGTGGGGGTGCTGCCTTATCCGCTTACGTTCCTGTGCACCGACCTGGTGAGTGAACTGTACGGGAAACGCCGCGCCAATTTCCTGGTGACGGTGGGCCTGCTCATGAATCTCTTCATTATCTTCGTGCTCACCATCGGTAATTACC
>JAJDUB010000022.1 GCA_022826885.1 Gammaproteobacteria bacterium | reverse complement strand
GGCCGTACACCGACCCCAGCAGGATCAGCACGTACAGGAACGGCAGCGCCTCCCAGATCTCGGTCAGGCGCTGGCCGGTCAGGTCGAGCCTGCCGCCGTAATATCCCTGGATCGACCCGATAATGGTGCCGATCACCATGGATGTCATAACCAGCAGCAGGCCGAAATTGAGCGAGGTGCGCAGGCCGTAGAAGATGCGCGCCAGCACGTCGCGGCCGGTGTCGTCCAGGCCGAACAGGTGCGGGCCGACCGGACGGAACGGGAATCGCACATCTTCCCTGTTAAACGTAATGCGGTAATCCCTGCCGTCGAGTTCCAGGCGCAGGTCGCGCACGGGGTCTTCTGCCCGGGCTGCCGCGCGTGTGCGTACCTGTTCCCTGATTTGCGCGGGAAGTGCGTCCCACAACTCGCCGGTGGCGCTGAGCCGGCCGTCTTCAGGTCGGTAAAGCCAGGTTTCTTCCATTTCCTCGCCGGTGTTTTCCCGTAACAGTATCCTGATGGTTTCGGGCGCCCTGCTGCGCGGCTTGTAGGGCGACAGGCTGAGTTCCACGTCTGCCGCATCCGGTCCGGACGCAAACACCCGGGAATAGGGGGCTGCCGGCTGGTTGGCAAAGCGCAGCTCCAGGGCATCGATGAACGGTTCCGGCAGTTCATAAACGTTACGGATGTCCATCCCTGTAACCGGACTGTCCGCCTGCGGAAAAAACCACCCGGCGCGCTGCTCGCGGCGCACGGTAAAGCCGGAGTCGATATTCACGGAAGCCACCCGGGGCGCGCGCCGGACCCCGACTTCCACCTCGTCGCCCACCGGGACGGAAGCAGCCGGGATAATCTCGTTCGGCCCGAACGGGACCAGCGGGAACACCATGTAGTTGTCCGGGTTGTCACTGAAATCGGGAGAGGCGTCGATCTCCTTGTAATCGGGGCGGGTCAGCAGGCCGTTGCCGGTAAAGGTATCCTCCGGGTAGAAGAACAGCACGGGGAAATAGGATTTGCCCTGGTAGTGCACGTACAGGGGGCGGTCGTTGCAGAACACCTCCGCGACCAGGCTGGTCAGGTACAGGAACACGATGATCAGCAAGGAATAGTATGCGCGCCTGTACTCGCGAAAGCGCTGCAGGCGCTTGCGCGTGATGGGATCGAACCAGTCATTCATGCCCATGCGCCAATAAAACCCGGGGTCAGAGTAAGAAATTCGTCAGAATTTTTACTCTGACCCCATATATCATTCCGCTTATGCATCAAAGTGAATCCTCGGGTCAATGAACATGTAGCACACATCGGAAAAGATCCTGCCGACCAGGGCCAGTATCGAGGTCAAGGCCAGGATGCCCATGAACACCATGTAATCGCGGCTGACGATCGCGTCCAGGCTCAACAGGCCCATGCCGGGGATTTCAAAGACCTTCTCTATCAGCACGGACCCCGCGAATATCAGCGTGAAGATGCTGCCGAAGCCCGTGGCGATGGGAATCAGTGAATTCCTGAAGGCGTGGGCCCAGATGGCCCGTTTGAACGTGGCGCCCTTGGCCAGCACGGTGCGCACATAATCCTGGCTGATCTGTTCCAGCAGGCTGTTCTTCATGAGCAGGGTGAGCACCGCGAAATTGCCGATCATGTAACAGGTGACCGGCAGGAACATGTGCATGAACAGGTCTTTGGCCTTGTCTGCGCCGGACATTTCGGCGAAGTTTTCCGAGGTGAAGCCGCTCACGGGGAAGATGTCCCACAGGCCCTCCGTCGTACCCGAGAAAAACATCTTCAGCAACATGCCGAAGGCGAACGCGGGAATGGCATAGCCGATGAACACCAGTACGCTGCTGGCGGTGTCGAACCAGGAACCGTTCCTGACAGCCTTTGCTATGCCCAGCGGGATGCACACCAGGTAGGTCAGGAAGAAGCCGGTGAGGCCGAATATCAGCGAGACCGGAAAGCGCTCGACGATGAGTTGCAGGACGGTCTTGTTCGGGTATTTATAGGAATCCACTGCCATGCCGATGCGGTCGGTGACCAGCCATTTCCAGTAGCGCTGCAACAGCGGCCTGTCGAAACCGAAATGTTCTTCCAGGGCTTTGCGCTGTTCCGGCGAGATGCCGCTCGGTCCTGCGGCTGCTGCCGCATCGACGGAACCGTCGCCGATCCCGCGCATCGACATGATCGCCTGCTCCACCGGCCCGCCCGGGATGAACTGGCACAGGGCAAAACAGGCAAAGGTAATGCCGATAAAGGTGGGGATCACCAGCAACAGACGCCTGATGATGTAGTGGGTGCGTTCCATTGCTATATCTTAAAGCGATCCTGGGGTCAGAGTAAAAATTCTGACGAATTTCTTACTCTGACCCCGTAAATCCTGACACTGCCCCTTGTCTGCGAATCATTGCAGCGGGAAGACTTCATCAAAGAGGATGATTGCATCCCGTCCGGGCAGGGGCAGTCCCGTCTCGCGGGCATACTCGAGGTCGGCTGCGGAGTCTTCGTCGTACCACCAGAAAAAGTAAGGGGCTTCTGTCCCCGGAAACTTCGTCAGCACGGTCCCGGGCATGCCGAATTTGTTCCAGTACAACAGGCGCCGGTAGTTCAGGTTCCAGAGCAGGATATAAGGGATATCGTCGGCAAGGATTGCATCTATCTCCCGTATCATGGCATGGCGCCTGTTGATGTCGAACTCCGTGCGCAGGCCGTCTATCATGGCGTCCACTGCAGGATTTTTATAACCGGTGATATTCTGCCCGCCGTTCCGGTCCGCCTCCTTCGAATGCCACAGGGATTCCGGGTCCTTGAACAGGGATGCGCTCCAGGCAGCCCAGGTCATATCGAAGTTGAATTCGTCCATGTCCTTTATCCAGGCCGCCCAGTCCTTGCGCACGATCTCAAGCTGGATCCCTACGTCATTCAGGTCTTCCCGGTAGATGGCGAGAAATTTGTCCGAAGACTGGCTGCGGGTCAGGAAATGGATGACGAAAGGCCGGCCGTCCTTTTCCAGTAATCCCGTTTCCTTGTCAACCTCCCAGCCGGCAGCACCGAGCAGGCGCCGGGCCTCATCCTTGTCGAAGCGGATTTCCGGTCCCCGGCAGGGTGTTTGTTCATCGTACAGGTCCTCGAAATAACACTGGTGCAGGAAATAGGACTCGTACATGATTGTCCGGTTCATCCTGCCCCGGTCCAGCAGGTGGGCGAGGGCGAGCCGTACCCGCCTGTCGGCAAACTTGACCCGCCGCAGGTTCATGGCGAACCCCTGGAAACCGATGGGGTTGTAGTTGTACACCTCCTGCTTGATGATCCAGTTGTTGTCGTAAGCCTTGCCGCGGGTTTCCGTCGCCCAGCGCGAGGCGGTGGAAACCGGGAAGTAGTCCAGGTTACCGGTCTTGAATTCGGCAAACGCGTTCTCCCGCTCGGTAAAGAAGCGAAATTTGAGCCGGTCGAAATTGCCGCTTCCACGGGCGCTCTGCCTGGCCCGCTGCCACCAGCCTTCGCGGCGCTTGAGCGTGAGGGCAATGCCCTCCCGGACCTCCTCCACGGCATAAGGCCCCGACACCACCGGGAACTCGAAGTTGATCTTGTTGAAATCCCGGTCCCGGTAGGCATGGGCCGGCAGTACGTGGAACGCCCCGAGTGACAGCAGGTTCTTCCAGTGGACTTCCCTGGCGGTGAAACGTATGGTTCGCTCGTCGATGATCTCCGGGGCATGGAAGCGCTCAAAGCCTATCTTGTGAGGTCCCGTGAGGTTTTTCGGGTCCATGATGGCAGCATAGGTCCAGGCAACGTCATGGGCGCTGACGGGGACGCCGTCGCTCCACTGGGCCCGCTCATCCAGCCTGAATTCGAAGGTCCTCCGGTCGGGAGAAACGGACCACGACCCGGCAAGGTTCGGCTCGAATTCAAGCGTTACCCCGTTGACGCCCAGCAGCTTTTCATATATCAGGTTAAAAATGTAGCTGGACGTGACTGTGGTATCCAGGTAGTAATTGAAACTCCTGGGGAACGGCCCTGACCCGAAGCTGAACTCGCCGCCGGGGTAGGCGTCGGGACTGACAAGCGGTGACACCTGGTCCCGCCAGCCGGGCCCCGGGTATTCCTGTGCGCCCGCCGCGGGAAGCAGGCCGGCCAGGATAATCAGCAACAGGAAAGGTTTGTACATAGTAAAAATATTATCCGCAGATGACGCGGATTAACGCAGATTTTATATTAAAATGATTTTAATTGTATTCGTCATTCCCGCGCAGGCGGGAATCCAGTCAAAGAGAGGGTCGCCCTGCGGGCGACACAGTATTTTACCGGATGCCGGAACAGGTCCGGCATGACGAAGAAGGCATTAATCTGCGCTTGTGCTGCGGATAAATAATCATATGACAGTACTTCTGGATGTTAAACAACTGAAAGTCAGGTTCACTACCGAGGGCCACCAGGTCCAGGCCGTTGACGGAGTGGATTTCCGTATCGAGGAGGGGGAAACCCTTGCCCTGCTGGGTGAATCCGGCAGCGGCAAGTCCGTTACTGCGCTGAGTCTGACCCGTTTGTTGCCGAAGTCAGCCATGGTCAGCGGCGCCATCCGGTTCAGGGGAGGGGACCTGCTTGCGCTGTCGAGCCGGCAGATACGGGATATCCGGGGCGGGCATATTTCCATGATATTCCAGGAGCCGCAAACCTCTCTTAACCCGGCCCTGACGGTGGGGTTGCAGGTGGGGGAGACGCTGCGGCAGCACCGGGGACTGCGTTCAGGAGCGCAGAAGGAGAAAGTGATTGAATTGCTGGAAGCGGTGGGCATACCGGAACCCGAGCGGCGCATGGATGACTACCCGCACCAGTTTTCCGGCGGCATGAAGCAGCGGGTGATGCTGGCGATTGCCCTGGCGGGAGAACCGGAACTGCTCATCGCCGATGAGCCGACTACCGCGCTGGACGTCACCACCCAGGCGCGCATCCTGGAACTGCTGAAGAACATCCAGCGCGCCAGGGGAATGGCGATGCTGTTCATCACCCACGACCTGGCGGTGGCGTCACAGGTAGCGGACCGGGTCGCCGTCATGAACGAGGGCAGGATTGTGGAAACGGGATCCACCCGGCAATTTTTCCGGCAACCGCAACACCCGTATTCGAGCAAACTGCTTGCTTCTTTGCCCGACCCATCTGCAGTCCGTTCGGAACTGCCGGCTGAAACCGCCGGGACCCTGCTCGAGGTGTCCGGCTTACAGGTCCGTTTTCCTGTGCAGAAAGGGGGTTTTGGCCGCGTTGCCGGCTACCTGCAGGCAGTAGATGGCGTATCCCTGGAACTCAGGCAGGGGCGCACCCTGGCTGTTGTGGGAGAATCCGGCTCCGGCAAGACGACCCTGGGCAAGGGTATCCTGCAATTGCTCAAACCCGTCGGTGGGATCGTCAACCTGGAAGGAGACAACCTGGTTGACATGACTCCGGGGCAACTGCGCCGGCGCCGGGCGCACATGCAGGTGGTGTTCCAGGACCCGTTCTCGTCGATGGACCCGCAGATGATGGTCAAGGACATCATCGAGGAAGGCATAGCCTCCCTGGGGACGGCAGGGGGCAATGGGGACAGGCAGAAAATGGTCGATCAACTGCTCGTCCAGGTCGGACTTGACCCGGCGCATAAATATCGTTATCCGCACGAATTCTCGGGCGGGCAGAGGCAGCGCATCTGCATAGCCAGGGCGCTGGCCGTGAGGCCGAAACTGCTGGTCTGCGACGAACCCACCAGCGCGCTGGACGTCACGGTACAGGCCCGGATACTGGAACTGCTGGCGGGATTGCAGGAACAACTGGGACTGGCCTACCTGTTCATCACCCATAACATCAGCGTCGTCGCCGGCTTCGCCCATGAAGTGGCGGTCATGTACCGGGGGCGGATAGTGGAGCAAGGCGCACCAGCAGCGGTCCTGAAAGACCCGCAGCATGAATATACCAAAGCGCTGCTGTCCGCGGTACCGGCAATACGTAAATGACGCGCTCCGCTTAGTCATACCGCCCTCCCTTCGTCATACCGGCGAAGGCCGGTATCCAGTAGACAAGAGTCGCCTTCGGCGACCCATTATTCCACTGGATTCCGGGTCAAGCCCGGAATGACGAAAGGAGTTATATCACCTGCGGATTTTTTTCATCAGGTGGATGCTCTCCGAGAGCAGGGAGACGGCGATGTCGCCGCCCTGGCTGAGCTTGTTGCGCCGGGCGACGTGGGTCGGCACCGTCAGGTAGAGAGACTGATTCCGGCCGGTTGCCATGGTGACGGAGGTGTTCTCTCCCAACGGTACCAGTTCCTCGATATGTCCCTTGACAGGATTTTCCCGTTCTCCCCGAGAGGGCCGGTCGCGGCGATGCAGGATGATGCTGTCCGAAGGGATGACCCAGTCCGTTTCCTCGTTGACTCCGAACCCGGGGCGATGCGGCGCGTCCAGGGTATGCCCGTTCCATTCCAGGCGGGTTGTTCCGGCATCATGATCATGCTCAATGACCCTGGCGCTGAAAATATTGTAATGGCCGATCAGCGAGGCGACGTCGGCATTGTCGGGATGGTTCATCACCTGGTCCGGAGTGTCGCTTTGCAGTGTTTTCCCGCGGTGTATGACGCACAGCCGGTCGGCAATGCGGCGCGCTTCGTTCAGGTCGTGGGTAACGTGGATGACCGGCCACCTGAACTGCTGCCTCAGTGTGACCAGTTCGCGCACCAGTTTCCTGCGCGTCTGTTGATCCACGGCGGAAAAAGGCTCATCCAGCAATAACACGCCGGGGTCCCGCGCCAGCGCCCGGGCCAGGGCCACCCGCTGCTGCTGGCCGCCCGATAACTGGTGCGGGTAACGTTCTCCCAGGCCCTCCATGTTCATGATGCGCAATAACTTTTCGGCACTGTCATGCCTGCTGCCCGGCATCTGCCGTTGCAGCGCAATCATTATGTTCTGCAAAGCCGTCTTGTGGGGGAACAATGCATAGTGCTGGAATACCATGCCTATGCGCCGTTGTTGAACGGGCAGGTTTACGCCGGCTGCCGTATCCAGCCATTGTTCCCCGTGGCAACGGATATTGCCGGCTGCCGGCGTATACAGGCCGCTGACGGCCCTCAATATGGTGGTTTTGCCACTCCCGGAGGGCCCCAGGATGACGAGGATTTCACCCGTGTTGCAGGACAGGGATACGTCCAGCGGTATGGGGCCGGTCTGCTGCAGCCGGACCTGGATGGATTCAGCGTCTTTCATGGTGCCCGGCACGGTCGGTCAGGAAGTAGATCAGGGTTATGGAGAGCAGCGAGATCATGAGCAGGGCCGCGGACATGGTCGCCGCGCCTGCGTTGTCGAAAGCCTGGACGCGGTCATAGATGGCAATGGCAACAGTGCGCGTCTCTCCGGCAAGGTTGCCGCCCACCATCAGGACCACGCCGAATTCTCCCAGGGTATGGGCGATGGTCAGGATGCCGGCGGAGACGATCCCCGGCCAGGCCAAAGGCAATTCAATGCGCCAGAATGTCTGCCAGCCGGAAAGGCCGCTGCACCAGGCCGCCTCGCGTACATTGATTGGAATGGATTCGAAACTGCGCTGTACCGGCTGAACGGCAAACGGGATATTGAAGATGATCGAGGCGATCAGGATCCCCTCGAACGAAAATACCAGGGACTCGCCTGCCACTGCTTCATAGAACCTGCCTGCGGGTGAGAGTTCCCCCAGGCTTATCATCAGGTAGAAACCCAGTACGGTCGGTGGCAGTATCAGCGGCAGGGCGATCAGTGCCTGGATGAAATTCCGCCCTGTGAAACGCGACCATGCCAGCTTGCGGGCGATGAAGACCCCGACCGGCGTCAGGATGAGGGCGGTCAGTCCGGCCAGGAGCAGGGAAACGTTAAGGGCCTGCCAGTCCATAGCCGTATTTCCTGAAAATCTCGCCGCTGGAGCGGGACCAGAGGTAATCATAATAGCTCAGTGCCTGGCCGTCATCTTCGGCCAGCAATACCGCGTACTGGGCAATGGGTGTATGCCATTTCTCCGGAAGCTGAAAACTGGTTCCCTTGCTGGCGAATTGATCCAGCCCGGGAAAAGAACTCGGGACAATGCACAGGTCAACGCTGCCGGACAGGCAGAACTGCATGGCCTGGGCCGCGTTCTCCCCGAGCAACAGTTTCCTGTGGTTGACGACCCAGACGCCGGCCTTGACCAGTGCATCTCTTGCAGCCTGGCCGTAAGGCGCGTGTTCCGGGTTGGCGATTGACATCCTCCGGTAATCGCCGTATTGCAGTGTCTTCAGAACTTCCTCCAGTGTGCGGGGCTGTTCCAGCCTGGATGATTCAGGCACATACAGGCTGAGACCGCCGTAAACCAGTACCCTGGAGGCGATTATCCGTCCGCCGTTGGCGCGCACGAAATCCACGTATTTCCCGGCGGCGGAAATAAACACCTTGAAGGGAGCGCCCTGCACAATTTGCCTGGCGAAGTTGCCGGACGACCCGAACGTCAGGTTGACTTTCTCACCCTGGTCGCGGTAAAACGCCTCGCTGATTTCAGTCATGACATGAGTCAGGTTGGACGCCGCCGCGACGTTCAACGGTTCCGGGCGGGCTTCCTGGAAACAGAGCAACAGCGACAGCAAGCAGATCGATATACGCATAATGTATTATCCGCAGATTACGCAGATTAACGCAGATGATATTATGTTTGTTTTTTTTTGTCTTTTTTCAGTAACGTTGCGGCACGATAATCTGGTTTAGCACTAGATCAAAGAATACATAAAAATAATCTGCGTTCATCTGCGTAATCTGCGGATATATTAAAGAGGACTGAACATGATTTTATTCACGGGACTGACCGGCGCGGTCGGCACGGAAATAATAAAGCTCCTGCCGGAATACGGCATCCCGGCCAGGGGACTGGTCAGGAACCTGGACAGGGCGGAAGCAATCCGCCAGGCCGGGGTCGAAGTCGTGGGCGGCGACCTGGAGGATAGAGATGTCGTGAACGCGGCCTTGCGGGGATGTGACCGGGCTTTCCTGCTCATGGCCAACTCCCGGCAACAGCTCGAACTGGAAAAAGGCTTCGTGGATGCGGCCGTGAAAGCCGGCATCGGCCATATCGTCAAGATGTCCGCCAACGGCGCAGATTCAAATTCAACAGCCCTGTTGAAGCGTTATCACGGCGAGGCCGAGCAATATATACGGGAATCCGGGCTGCGTTATACGCTTATTCGGCCAAACTTTTTTATGCAGAACATGCTGCACATGGCCGGTTCCATCGTGGAGGAGGATAAATTCTACATGCCGATGCGTGACGGGCAGGTGGGTATTATCGACGTGCGTGACGTGGCGCGGTTTATCCTGGATGTCCTGACCAAACCGGGCCATGAAGATAAGACCTATGAAATAACCGGCCCGGAACTGGTTTCGTTCCACGATATCGCCGATCAGTTATCGGAAGTGATGGGCAGGGAAATCCGCTACGTTGACCAGCCGGCAGCGGAATTCAAGCAGTCGTTGCTGCAATGGGTCCCCGACGACTGGTACGTGGAAACCGTCTCAGAGTTGTTCGAACTGATCGCGCAAGGCAGCGGCGCCTTGCTCAATGACGAGTACATCCGGGTAACGGGCAGGGCGCCGACCACGTTGCGCCAGTTCTTCCGTGACTACTCGTCATTCTTTGAGAAGAGTTGATTTATCCGCAGATGACGCAGATTAACGCAGATGAAATGACTATTGTTATTTTATTTTTTTCTTATTTTGTGTCGGTAGCAATATTATCAAGCTGGACACGAAATCAAAGAATATACAAAAATTATCTGCGGTAATCTGCGTCATCTGCGGATAAATTATTTCTCAGGCTCCCGCATGGTCACGAATTCCTCGGCGGCGGTCGGATGGATGCCGATGGTAGCGTCGAATGTTGCCTTGGTCGCGCCTGCCTTGAGGGCGATGCCGATGCCCTGGATGATTTCGCCGGCATCCGCGCCGACCATGTGTACGCCCAGTACCCGGTCAGTGTCCTTGTCGACGATCATTTTCATCAGGGTTTTCTCATCGCTGCCGGTCAGTGTGTGCTTGAGGCTGGTGAAACGGGACTTGTAAATCTCGACGTTTGCGTATTCCTCGCGGGCCTGTTCCTCGGTCAGGCCGACTGTGCCCAGGTTTGGTTGGCTGAAGATGCAGGTGGGTACGTCGCGGTAATCCACGCGGCGTGACTGGTTGTTGAACAGGTTATTCGCCAGGGCCGTGCCTTCCGCGGTGGCGACCGGCGTCAGGTTCATGCGATCGGTCACATCGCCGATGGCGTAAACGGAAGAGACGGAACTGCGGTATTCGTCATCGACCACTATGGCGCCTTTGTCGTTCAGCTTCACTCCTGCCGTCTCAAGCCCCAGGTTGGCCGTGTTCGGCCGCCGCCCGGTGGCATACATGACCAGGTCCGCAGGCAGGGGAGCGGTGCCGGAGGCGTTCACCAGGTAACGACTGCCTTGCTGTTCCATGCTGTTGATGCGGGTATTGAACAGCAGTTTTATCCCCTTCAGGCGCATTTGTTCAGCGAGAAACTCCCGCATCTCCCCGTCGAAGCCCCGGAGGAAGAGGTCGCCCCGGTAGATCAGGGTAGTATCCACGCCAAGACCGTGGAAAATACCGGCAAATTCGACCGCGATATACCCGCCGCCGACGATTACCGCGCGTTCCGGCAGGGTTTCGAGATAGAACGCCTCGTTGGATGAGATCACATGTTCCCTGCCGGGAATGTCGGGGATATGGGGCCAGCCGCCGGTTGCCACCAGGATGCGCCGGGCGCTGATGGTCTCCCCATTGACCGACACCGTGTTCGGCCCGGTGAGCACGGCCCTGCCATTGTACAGAACTACATTATTACGTTTAAGTAAATTCGCATAAATACCATTTAATCTTTTGATTTCATTGTTTTTATTATTTAAAAGAGTATTCCAATCGAAGTTGGCTTCTGAAACCTGCCAGCCATAACCGGCCGCGTCATGGAAATCCTCGGCATAATGCGCGGCATAGACGAACAGCTTTTTCGGGATACAGCCGACATTGACGCAGGTGCCGCCCAGGTAGCGCTCCTCGGCAATCGCGACCTTCGCCCCGAACCCGCCTGCCATGCGCGCGGCGCGTACCCCGCCGGACCCGGCGCCGATGACAAACAGGTCATAATCATATTCAGCCACCGGCGCTCCCCTTGCGTCTTTTCAGGTAATCGACCGTTTTTTTCGCCAGCAGCGGGAAGATGCCCAGCAGCACAAAAGACAATATCAACTCCGGTGATGCTATATCCTTGAGCTGCTCGATTTTGGCGATCTGTGTGCCCGCGTTCACGTACAC
>JAJDUB010000036.1 GCA_022826885.1 Gammaproteobacteria bacterium | reverse complement strand
TGACCCTGAGCGAGCGCGTGCTTTCCTGACCCTGCTTGTTGCGCAGGACCATGGTCTGGCGCGCCGTGAAATTGCCGTACCCCTGCGCCCGCTTGTCGGTTTCACGGGCAATATTCAATCCGATTTCTTCAGGAGAGGCGTCTTCTGCGATGGAGTGTTGCGGCATGCCGAACCAGGCCGGTAATAGCAGGCAACATGTCAGCAGCACGGACCTTGACCGAACAGAATACCTAGTAACCATAAGTTTCTCCATTGAACACAATATCAGGGAAAGCCTGCCGGAATCACATCATGTTGCAGTTGCCCGCGGCCGGTAACAGGACCCTGGTAAGTTCATAACTTTTTCCTGTCCACAGCCATTAACAGCGGCGGCAGCAAGAAAAAGTCAGCGAGCAGCGCGAACAGGATAGTACCCGTCACCATCAAGCCAAGCGACCAGCTTACCTCGAATCCCGATAAGGCGAATACCAGGAACCCGGCAACCAGGACCAGGGTGGTGGTCCATAGCGCCTGACCGACGGTACGGAAGGTGTAAAGTACGGCTTCCGGCGCAGGGTTGCCCGCGCGGCGGGCTTTCAGGTACTTGCTCAGGAAATGAGTCGTATCGTCCACGATGATACCGAACGCAATCGCGGTCATCACGGAACCGGCCAGGCCCACCTGGCCGACCAGGTAGCCCCACAGGCCGAAGCTCATGGCCGCGGGCACGAAATTGGGCACAAGGCTGATTACACCGAGGCGAACGCTTTTGAAAACCAGGATAAAAATTAACGAAATCAAGCCCATGGCGATAATGGTGGCGCGCAACATGCTGTTGATGTTGCGTTGCGACAGGTGGGCAAAGGTGATGCTGACACCGGTCGCAGCGGTTACCATGTCGGGGGTGTTGGCCTGCAGCCAATCCTGCGCGCGCGCGTCAAGCTCGCGCAACTGCTGGGAGGAAACGTGAGCGCCGACTGTGGCGGTCAACCGGGTGGCGGATTTGGCCACGTCTATACGATTGTTGAGGTCACTGCCGAACGGCAGCGAGAATTCATAGAGCAACAGGTATTGCGCGGCGAGTTCCCCACTGTCTGGCAACCGGTAAAAGGCCGGGTCGTCACCATGCATGTTCCTGTTCAGGCGTTTCATGATGTCCGGGAAAGCCTGGACATGAGCCACTTCGGGCTGCATCCGGTACCACTGCGTAAATGCATCCACGGCGCGCAGGTAGTCCGGATCGGTAATGCCGCCTTCGCGTCCGGCCTCAAGCGAGTATTCCAGTGTTTCCATGCCGGTCAGGTTATCGATAACGAAGTCCGTATCGCGCCGAAACTGGTAACGCTCGTCAAAATACTGCGTCCAGTTATCGGTCAGCTCATTGCGCGGGATGCCTGCTATCAGGACCACTGTCACCAGGGAAGAGAAGCAGAGCAGAAAGGTGCGGCGGGCAATGACAAACGCGCCGAAGCGGTCGAAAAAGCCGGGACGGTCGGCACTGGTCCGGCGTGTGCGTAACGGCAGAATCGAAAGTAACGCCGGCAGAATAGTCATGCTGTAGATAAAAGCGAACAGGACACCGAACGCCACGAGGTTGCCCAGCACATGAAACGGCGGCGAATCCGATGCATTCAGGGTCAGAAACCCGCCCGCAGTCGTGACTGACGTGAGAAATACCGGCCAGGCATTGAGGCGCAACGAATCGATAATGGCCTCATTTTTATCAAGTCCCCGACCCACACCCGCCAGCGCGGCCGTGACGATATGGATGGAATCGGCAACGGCAATGGTCATGATGATGAGCGGCACGCCGGCATTGACGGGGGTGAACACCGTGCCAATCCAGCCGGCGAATCCCATCGCTGTGTTGACGGTGAACATGACTACGAGAATGGTGACCAGCGTACCGATCACTGAACGCAGCAGCAGCGCGGTCGCGACCAGGATGATGAGGAACACAACAGGAGTCAGTCTCTCCATATCGTCCTTGGTTGTGTCCGCGAAAGCCCGGTTCATGACAACGTCGCCGGTAAGGTAATAGGCGAGCTCCGGGTTAATTGCGCGTGCCTCATCAAGAAGCTCATTGAGATAATCGGTTATCTCGACCACTGCGGCGTCGGGGTTTTCCGGCAGGGCGAAGGTAATCGCCATGCCGGCCACACGGCCGTCACGGGCCACCAGGCGTCCGGCAATTTCGGTTGCGTTCAGCGCAATCTCTTCAACCCTCTGCAGGTCGGCATCGCTCAGGGATAGTGCGTCATCGACAAGAGGCTCGACTACGAGGTCGTCGCCGAACGCCTCGCTATGGTTGTAATTGGTCAATGAATCGACCCGGGTGGAATAAGGCGCGCGCCACGCGGCTTCGGTCAACGCCTCTACCGCGCCCAGGGTTTCCGGGGTGAACACCGAGCCTTCCCCGGGAGCGACGGCAATCAGCGCCGTATTGGCATCGCTGTACGTGGCCTCCAGGGCATCGAACGCGGCAAGTTGCGGGTTGCCCTCGTCAAACAGGGTGCGGTAGTCGTTGGTGACGCCGATAAAGCGAACACCGCCGGTCACGGCCAGCATGAACAGCGTTGCGAGCGCAATAACCACCCAGCGGCGGCGCAGGATGATTTCGATGTAACGCTCCAGCAGCAACGGCATATTCATGTACGCAAACCAGGGGACAGATTTAAAGCATGCCCCCGCATGTTGTAAGCGGGGGTCTGTCCCCGTTATTCCCCTTTATCACCATTTTTTCGATAACTCCGCAAAGGCGCTGTCCGGCAGCTTGTAACTGATACCCTCGTCTTCATAATTGGAGATTTGCGTCATCAACTCAAAGCTTTCCGCCAGGTGCCCCTTGGTAAGTCTGTTATAAGTGGATTTTATCCTTTGTTCAAGGGCGAAAAACAGCAGTTGTCCCCAGGTATTGAGTTTGGGGTATTGCAACTGGTCCGCCAGCTCATCCCCGATCAGCGCCCGCGACAAACGGTAAACCCGGCGCACCAGCTTCTCCGCGTCAGCGCCTCCCATATTCACCAGCACAGGGGCGGCGTGAATCAGGGTATTCGCCATGGCCACCGACTCCACGCTGGGCGGGGGTTCGCAGGTCATGCCGATTTTGAATATATGTTTTGCCTGCTCTTCGCTGGTCGCGAGGAGCGCGTCGGGCACGCCCATCAGGTAACCCACGTAGCGCCAGAGCGCGATCATACCTTCCCGTTCTTCCGCGCTGAAACGCGTCAGCAGGAGGCGCCCGGTATGGTGCAATACCCTTGCTGAGAACACCGTGTTTGCCAGGGCCAGGTGCGCGGCGCTGACGGGAACTCCCCAGGCCTCGGCATCCCAGTCCGGCTGGCTGCCGACCAGGCGGCGGATTTGCGCGTGGACGAGCCGGACGCGCACCGTCAGCTTCCAGCCTTCGCCCTGGCGTTCGAGACCGCCGGGCAGGTACAGTTCCACCTGGTGCCGGTTGTTCTGTTTCAGCCGGCGTACGCCCTGGTCGCCTTCAATCAGGCGGCCGGTGTAAAAAAATGATTTACTGATGTTGCTGACGAAACCTTCGATGAGGCCGGCGCCGACCAGTGACGCGGTAAACACATAGGGGTAGCGGTAAAATATCCTGCTACCGGTCAAGGCTGCATCGGAACTGAACCAGTCGGGCGGGGTTTCCAGGCGCTCGAAGAAGGTCACGAGCGACTCCGGCGCGTCCCGCAACACGTCCTCCTTCTGCTCCATGGCGGCCTCAATGAAGCGGGCCGATTCAGCGCGACCCAGGGAATTCAGGTCCTCGACAACGGCATCTGCCTCAGGGTCGCCGACGTTCAGATGTTCGATATAAGTAGCCGCCAGTTCAGGGTCGATGGCCCTGGCTTTTTCATAGCCTTCCAGGTAGTCGGAAGGAGTTTGCATATCTGCCTGCTCATCCGGAGAAAGCTTCATATCCGCTTCCGCTTTCGGCAAGTCAACCCTGTCCGTGATTTACGGCGCCGTCATAAAGCTCCCTGGGCAAGGAAAACACCACGCTTTCACGTATTCCCGGCGCTTCCGTAACATTCTCAACACCCCACTTCTGCAACTGCTCAATAACTTCTTCAACCAGGACTTCGGGAGCCGACGCTCCTGCAGTAACGCCAATGTTGCGCTTGCCTTGCAGCCATTCCCGCTGGATCTCCGTAACGTTGTCTATCAGGTAGGCCGGCACGCCTTTCTTCTGGGAAATTTCCATGAGGCGGGTGGAATTCGAGCTGTTCTGGGAACCCACGACCAGGATCAGGTCACACTCACCCGTCAGTTTCTTGACCGCATCCTGGCGGTTTTGCGTGGCATAGCAGATATCCTCTTTCTTCGGCCCGACGATCTTCGGGAAGCGCAAACGCAAGGCATCTATTACTTCAGAGGTATCGTCCACGGACAAGGTGGTCTGTGTGACGAACGCAAGAAATTCCGGGTTTTTTACTTCCATTTTTTCAACGTCTTCCACCGATTCCACCAGGTACATGGCGCCACCGTTGCGGGGGCGGTATTGACCGAGGGTGCCTTCCACTTCGGGATGCCCCGCATGGCCGATGAGAATACATTCCCTGCCCTCATCCTGGTAGCGGCCCACCTCCATGTGCACTTTCGTTACCAGCGGGCAGATAGCGTCAAACACCCGCAAATTCCTGCGTACGGCCTCTTCCCGCACTGCCTTGGAGACCCCGTGCGCGCTGAAGATGACCACGGAGTTATCCGGGACCTCGTCCAGTTCATTGACGAATACCGCGCCCTTATCCCGCAGGGTATCGACCACGTATTTGTTGTGGACCACTTCATGGCGCACGTAGACCGGCATGCCGAATAGCTTCAGCGCGCGCTCAACGATCTCAATGGCCCGGTCAACGCCGGCGCAGAAGCCCCGGGGATTGGCAAGAGTAATCTGCATATCTATTCCCGCGTTGTTGTAAGCAGGTTCATATTATATACGGTATCGCTCCATTTTTCCCTGCGTATTTGTTTGACAGGTACAGGTTTAAACCTGTACCCGATATCGTTCAGGGTTTCCTGAACGCATCCAGGATCAGCAGCAACGCCCCGACCGTAATGGCGGAATCAGCAATATTGAACACCGGCCATGACCATTTGTCGTAATAAACGTCAATGAAATCAATGACGTAACCGTATTGCAGCCGGTCCCACAGGTTGCCGGCAGCCCCGCCGATGACCAGGGCCAGGGCGCAGGCAAGCAATGCGCGACCGGCCGGCAGACGCGCCAGCCAGACCAGCAGGACGACGCTGATGACCGTGGTTAATATGATGAAGAAGTAACGCTGCCAGCCGCCTGCGTCCCGCAGAAAGCTGAAGGCAGCGCCGGGATTGTGCACCAGGGTCAGGTTGAAACCCGGGAATACCGGATGCGCCTGGTTCAGGGTCAACCACTGTATAGCTGCGTACTTGGTCGCCTGGTCGAGGATGATGATCAACAGGGTGATCCAGAGCCAGCGCAAATTCGCTGTTTTCATCAGGAAAAATGGCGGGTTTCGCCGGAGCCTTCGATGTTGAGTACGCAGCGGCCGCATAACTCCGGGTGCGCCGGGTCAACGCCTATATCCTCACAGCGGTGCCAGCAACGCACACACTTGTCATGGGTCGAAGCCGTTACCTTTAGCCACAGTCCGTCCAGTTCACTCTTTCGGGCATCGTCAGGCCGTTCCGAACCTGCATGGACATCCGCACGGGAGGTAATAAAGATATAGCGCAACTCATCTTCGGGATAAACCAGGGCATTCCTGAGCGCGCCGTTGCAATATAACCGTACTTCCGCGTCCAGGGACGAACCGATGGCGCCTTCGGTACGCAGCCGTTCCAGTTCCCTGCTGACTTCTTCACGCGCCTTGATGACCCCAGACCAGTGATCCGTAATACTCACATCCGGAATGTCCCTGTACCACTCTTCCAGGAAGACGGATTCACTGCGCCGGCCGGGCAGGTGCTGCCAGATTTCATCGGCCGTGAAACTCAGCACCGGCGCCAGCCAGCGCACGAATGCTTCGGCGATATGATATATGGCGGTCTGTGCCGAACGACGCGGCAGGCTATCCCGCTGCAGGGTATACATGCGGTCCTTGATGATATCCAGGTAGAAACTTCCCAGGGTTACGACACAGTAATGATGCAGTTTCTGGTAAATCAGGTGGAACTGGAACTCGCCGTAAGCCCGGATGACCTGTTCCTGCAACCTGGCGGTTTCGACCAGCACCCACTTGTCCAGTTCAAGCAGGTCTTCCCCGGGAACGCACTCCGCCGCGGGATCAAAACGATCAAGGTTTGCCAGCAGGTAACGGGCGGTATTACGGATTCGGCGATAGGCATCCGCCATACGTTTCAGTATCTCGTCGGACACGTTCATCTCGCCCCGGTAATCGGTGGCCGATACCCATAACCTGAGGATGTCCGCGCCCAGGGTCTGCATGACCTTTTGCGGCGCTATGACGTTGCCCAGGGACTTGGACATCTTCATGCCCTTGGCATCAACGGTGAAACCGTGGGTCAGTACGCCGCGGTAAGGAGCTTGCCTGTTGATTCCGACGGAAGTCAGTAACGAGGACTGGAACCAGCCCCTGTGCTGGTCCGATCCCTCCAGGTAGAGGTCGGCCGGATAGCCCAGTCTCTCATCACTCCCCAGCACGGTGGCATGAGTAACCCCTGAATCAAACCATACGTCCAGTATATCCGTTACTTTCCGGTAGCGTTTCGCGTCCGCGCCGAGCAACTCTGCGGCATCGAGTTCAAACCAGGCATCGATACCCGTCTCCTCTATCTTCTGCGCGGCGGCCTCGATCAGGCGCGGCGTGTCGGGGTGCAACTTATCCGTTTCCCTGTCAACGAACACCGCTATCGGTACGCCCCAGGTGCGTTGCCGGGAAATACACCAGTCGCTGCGCTCGCTGACCATGTCATGGATACGCCGGCGGCCCCAGTCGGGCGTCCAGTGCACCCGGCTGATCGCTTTCACGGCGCCGGCCCGTAACCCCTGCGCGTCCATGCTGAAAAACCACTGGGGCGTGGTGCGGAAGATGACGGGGGATTTATGCCGCCAGCAATGGGGATAACTGTGCCGCACCGTGGTTTCGACCAGCAGTCTTTTCCTGTCGATGAGCGTCTCAATGATATGGGAATTGGCCTTGAACACATGCTCACCGGCAAACAGTTCCGTATCCTCCCGGAAACAGCCGTTATCGGCTACCGGGTTGGTGACGGGCAGGCCGTACTGCACACCCACGTTGTAATCATCCACGCCGTGTCCCGGAGAGGTATGCACCGCGCCGGTGCCGGTTTCCAGGGTGACGTGATCGCCCAGGACTATCGGGACGCGATAATCATAGAACGGGTGTTGCAGCAGCACGCCCTCGAGTTCCGAACCCTTCAGTGAAACCAGGACCCGGTAATCCTCCACGCCGTAGCGATGCAGGGCCGAAACTGCCAGTTTCTCCGCAAGGAGCAACCGTTCCCGGCCGCGTTGTGATTCACATTGCACGACCACGTAATCAAATTCAGGATTCAGGGCGACCGCCTGGTTGGCCGGCAGGGTCCAGGGCGTGGTGGTCCAGATAACCAGGGACATACCGCCCTCTCCACGGTCGTCGCAATGTCCCGATGCGGCGTTGAAGACGGCCTTTTCATCGATGACGGGGAAACACACGTCCACCCCCGGAGACTGCTTGTCGATATATTCGACCTCCGCCTCCGCCAGCGCTGAGGAACAATCCATGCACCAGTAAACCGGCTTGAAGCCCTGGACCAGGTGTCCGGCCTCAATCATTTTGCCCAACGCCCGCACGATGTCGGCTTCGGTGCGGTAGTTCATGGTCAGGTAAGGCGTGTCCCAGTCTCCCAGTACTCCCAGGCGCTTGAAATCGGTCTTCTGCCTGTCTATCTGTTTCTGCGCGTACTCGCGGCAGGCATCGCGGAACCTGCGTGCGTCAACCCGGACCCCGGCCTTGCCGATTTTCTTTTCCACCTGGTGCTCGATGGGCAAACCGTGGCAATCCCAGCCGGGCACGTAAGGGCAATCATAGCCATCCAGGGTATGCGACTTGATGATGATATCTTTCAGGATCTTGTTGACGGCATGACCAAGATGGATATCGCCGTTGGCGTACGGCGGGCCGTCATGGAGAATATACTTGTCCCGCCCTGCCCTGCTCTGCCTGATACGGGCATAAATATCCTGTTGCTGCCAGCGCTGTAGCATTTCAGGTTCGCGCTGTGCCAGGTTTCCCTTCATGGGAAAATCCGTTTTAGGCAGGGTCAATGTGTTTTTATAATCCGCCATGTCTGCATCAGCCCTGGTCTTCCAGGTTGAGTTCACTGAAAAATTCCCTGGCTGTCCGGATATCCGCCGCAATCTGTGCCACCAGTTCGTCTATCGAGGAGAATTTGCGCTCATCACGCAAGCGTTTGAAGAATTCGACGCTGATATGCCTGCCGTAAATCATCTTGTCGAAGTCGAACAGGTGCGCTTCCAGCAGCAGTTTCTTTTCCTCGAATACCGGGCGCGTGCCCAGGTTGGCGACCCCCAGGTGCGTCATTTCGTCCGCGCCTTTCACGCTCACCGCGAACACGCCACGTAACGGGACCGCGCGCTTGCTGAGATTGATGTTTGCCGTCGGAAAACCCAACTGACGCCCCCGTTTCGCGCCGTGCACGACGCGCCCGCTGATACTGAAATAACGGCCCAGCAACAACTGCGCCTCCTCAAAACGGCTTTCCTGCAACCGTTCACGAATGATGCTGCTGCTGACCCGGTCGCCGTCCAGCCTGTGGGTCTCGGTCAGGATCACGTCGAAACCCAGCCGTTTACCAAACTCCCGCAACATCCGGAAATCCCCGCGCCGATTTTTCCCGAACTTGAAGTCATCGCCGATGATCAACCGCTTTATCGACAGGTCGCCAACCAGCACCTGCTCGATAAACTGTTCAGCCGACAGGTCGGCGACACTTTGCTGGAACCTCAGGCACAGCACCCTGTCGATATCCTGCTGTTTGAGCATTTCCAGTTTTTCCCTGAAACTGGTAATCCTTGTTGGCGTCTTGACCGCGCTGAAAAACTCCTGCGGATGGGGTTCGAAGGTTATTACCATTGCCGGCAGGCCCATCACTTCCGCGTGCCGCCTGAGTTGCCTCAACACGGCCTGGTGTCCCAGGTGGATCCCGTCATAGTTGCCTATAGTGGCAACACAACCACGATGGTGCGACTTGAGATTATATGAATACCTGATCAGTTCCATTATTGTTTACCACCGGGGACACGGAGCGGTTAATGCTTCACCAGATTTTGCAACCGGATGCCTGCAAGCCATAGCACGGCAAAATACGCCAGGGCGCCGGCAAACGTGCATAATACTACATTAACGGCGCGCTCATACATATCCCATTGAAACCAGGAGAGTTGATCCGGGACAAAAAAGACCAGGCCCAGCGCCATGGCCGCCAACGCCAGGGTAATTGCGGCCAGGAAGCGGGGCCAACCGGGACCCGTATCAAATCCTTTTTCCCTGCGCAGTATCCAGAACAGTAGCGCCGCGTTGATGCACGCGGACAGGGACGTGGCCAGGGCCAGCCCCGCATGGGCCAGGGGGAAAACCAGCAGCAGGTTCAGAACGACATTGGACACCATCGCGATCACGGCAACCTTTACCGGTGTCTTCGTGTCCTGCCTGGAAAAAAAGCCGGAGGACAACACTTTTATCAGGATAAAAGCCGGCAACCCGACTGCGTACATGACCAGGCTGCGATGCGACATCAGCACGTCATGCCGCGAAAATTCATTATACTGGAACAGCGCGGTCAACAACGGCGCTCCCAGCAGTATCAAACCTGCGGCGGCCGGAAGCGCCACCAGCATCACCCAGCGCAAGGCCCAGTCCAGGGTCCTGTTGAAGGCGGCATTATCCTTGCCTGTGTGTTCCGCGGAGAGGCTGGGGAGGATGACGGTGGCCAGCGCGATGCCGAACACTCCCAGGGGAAACTCAACCAGCCTGTCGGAAAAATACAGCCAGGAAATACTGCCTGTCTCCAGGAAGGAAGCGATAGCGGTATCGACCAGCAGGTTGATCTGGCTCACGGAGACTGCAAACAGGGTCGGTATCATCAACGTGATAATCCTGCCGACACCTTCCCGGTCCCGGTTGAACCTAGGCAGCGGAAACAGCCTGAGTCTCAGCAGAAACGGAAACTGGAACAGCAACTGCGCCACGCCCGCGATAAACACGCCCCAGGCCAGCGCAACAACCCGCTGTTCCGGCGGGAAGTACGGCGTCAGCCATATTGCGCAACCGATCAGTGACAGGTTGAGCAATACCGGGGTAAACGCGGGCACCGCAAAACGCCGGTAAGTATTGAGGATGCCGCCCGCCATTGCGGTAAGCGAAATGAACAGTATGTAAGGAAAGGTGATGCGTAACATGCCGGACGCCAGGGCCTGCTTTTCCGCATCCCCGCCGAAACCGGGGGCAAAGATCCATATCAGCAGCGGCGCGGCCAGGACGCCGACGACCGTGGTAACACATAACCAGGAACCCAGGACCGCCGCGGTATGTTCCACCAGAGCGCCGGTCTCTTCCCGGCTGCGCTGCTCCCGGTATTCGGACAACACCGGCACAAACGCCTGGGAGAAACCGCCTTCCGCGAAGATCCGGCGTAAAAAGTTCGGGATGCGAAACGCAACGATAAACGCGTCAACCCCCGCTCCGGGGCCGAACATGGCGCCGATCAGGACATCCCGGGCCAATCCCAGAATCCGGGACAACGTCGTCATCAGGCCGACTACCAGAGTGGATTTGAGCAGCTTCTCTTTCATTGATTAATATTGACCGGATTCCCCGGCCACAAGCTTAACATAGTGCTGATAAACATTGACAAAACGCCCACATGACCGCATAGTGTGCGGTCTTTTAAATAACCGATTACCAGGAGCTACTTTTGGCCAACATCGCATCAGCTAAGAAACGCGCCCGCCAGGCCGCCAGGCGCCGTCTGCACAACAACTCGCGCCGGTCCATGTTACGGACTTCCATCAGGAAAGTAGTTGACTCCATAGAAAGCGGCGACAAGGCTGCGGCAACCGCCGCCTTCCAGGCCGCAGTCCCCATCATCGACAGGATGGCGAACAAAGGCCTGATACACAAGAACAAGGCCGCCCGGCACAAGAGCCGCCTGAACGCCATGATCCGCGCATTATAAGGAGTCGCCCTGCGGGCGACACGGTATTCCACTGGATGCCGGAACAAGCATGCCCCGGTATGTCGTAGGCCGGGGTCCGGCATGACGAAAAAGGTAACTCGTCATTCCCGCGAAGGCGGGAATCCAGTCAATCAAATGGTCGCTTGCGACACTTCTTAATGACTACAACACAACCATGTTATCCCGGTGGATAAGCTCCTCATCATCCACGTACCCCAGCAATTCCTCAATCCTGTCGCTCGACTTGCCCATGATCCTGCGCGTCTCGCCGGCGTCATAATTGACCAGGCCCCTGGCGACCTCCTTGCCATCCCGGTCCGTGCAACTGACAATCTCGCCGCGGTTGAACTCGCCCTGAACCGAGACAACCCCAACAGCCAGCAGGCTGCTGCCCCGTTCGGCCAGCACCTTACAGGCGCCGTCATCCAGCACCAGGACGCCCGCCGGCCGGTTGTGGCCTGCCAGCCATTGTTTACGCGCGGCCAACGGGGACCGCGCCACGCCAAGCAGGGTGCCGGTCTGTTCACCGGCTGCAATCTTCAGCAGCACGCCGGCCTCCAGTCCTGAGCAGATAACCGTTTCCGTTCCGGATTTTGCCGCGGTCTCCGCGGCCTTGAGCTTGGTGAGCATCCCGCCCCGGCCGAGCGTTCCCCCCGGTCCGGCACATTCCAGCAGGGACGGATCGCCGGCCTGCCCGGTCCTGATCAACCGTGCGTCGGGAAACTCGCGGGGGTCGCGATCATACAGGCCCGGCTGGTCGGTGAGTATGATCAGGCGATCCGCCTCGGCCAGGTTTGCCACCAGTCCGGCCAGCGAGTCATTGTCACCGAAACGGATCTCATCGGTGGCGACGCTGTCGTTCTCGTTGATAATCGGCACGACACCCAGTTCCAGCAGGGTGCGCAGGGCAGACCGGGCATTCAGGTAGCGCTTCCGGTCGGCAACGTCATCGTGGGTAAGCAGTATCTGCGCGGTGTGTATGCCGTATCCCTGGAATGCTGATTCGTATGCCTGGATCAAGCCCATCTGACCGACGGCAGCCGCTGCCTGCTGCTCATGCAGGCTGACGCGCCGCAGGTTCCAGCCCAGGCGCGCCCTGCCCTCCGCGATGGCGCCGGATGAGACGATGATGAACCGGAGTCCGCGCGTGCGCAGTTGCGCCATCTGGGCCACCCAGTCGGCGATGGCCTCAGTGCGCAGGCCGCAACCGTCGTCGGTCAACAGGGCGCTGCCCAGCTTGACCACCCAGCACCGGTTCCCGTTGTCTGCAGATTCCGCTTGTGTCATGACTGTTGTTTATCCGCTTCCTGTTCTGAAAACCATTGGAATACGGCCTTGATTAACCCATCGCAGCCTTGCCCGGTTGCCGCTGAAATACAGAAAACGGGCTGTTTCCGGTTCAAATCTTCTGCTATCGCAGCCTGGATTTCCGGGAGTTTTTCAGGGTCCACAATATCAATCTTGTTCAGTACCAGCCATCTCGGCCGGTTCGCCAGTTCACTGTCCCAAGCCCCAAGCTCGGCCTCAATGGCACGGATTGCCTTGACGGTTTCCTGCGTGTCATTATGCAAACCGATATCCACCAGGTGCAACAACAGGCGCGTCCTGGACAGGTGCCGCAGAAACCTGGCGCCCAGTCCGGCTCCGCCGGCAGCGCCTTCCACCAGTCCGGGGATGTCCGCGATGACGACTTCCCGCTCCATGCCCAGGCGCACTACGCCCAGGTGCGGATAAAGCGTGGTAAACGGATAATCGGCAACCCTGGGCCGCGCCGCGGATACCTGCCGGATGAAGGTGGATTTGCCGGCATTGGGCAGGCCAAGCAGGCCGACGTCGGCCAGCACCTGCAATTCCAGTCGCAGGTTCCTGCTCTCTCCCGCCCCGCCCCCGGTTGTTTTTCTGGGCGCCCGGTTGACGCTGCTCTTGAAGCGGGCATTGCCCAGTCCATGCTCTCCGCCGCGGGCAACCAGCAACGCATCATTCCTGTCGACCAGGTCACCGATCAGTTCATCGGTGTCATGGTCATATACGAGGGTCCCCAGCGGGACCCTGATCCTGATGTCTTCGGCGCTCTTCCCGACCTGGTCCCTGCCGCTGCCCGGTTTGCCGTTGCCGGCCCGGTATAGACGCGCATGGCGAAAGTCCACCAGGGTATTGAGCCCTTCATCAACCACCAGGTAAACACTGCCGCCGTTGCCTCCATCGCCTCCGTCGGGACCGCCCCTGGGGATATATTTTTCCCGCCGGAAACTCAGGCAGCCATCGCCGCCCTTGCCTGCTTCAACCCGGATGGTCGCCTCATCGACAAATTTCATGTTTCCGAGACAAGTCCACAGATGAACTATCCGCAGATTACCGCAGATGATCTGCGTTAATCTGCGTCATCTGCGGATAAATAACATCAGTCTGTTGTCTGAACACTGACAAATGTTCTGTTTCTTGGGCCTTTTTGTTCAAATACCACCATGCCGTCAGCCGTCGCGAAAAGGGTGTGGTCCCGGCCACAGCCGACATTGACCCCGGGATGGTAGCGGGTGCCCCGCTGCCTGACGATGATATTTCCGGCCTTGACCGTTTCACTGCCGTAGCGTTTTATGCCCAGGCGTTTGGAGTGGGAATCCCGGCCGTTACGTGTGCTGCCGCCTGCTTTTTTATGCGCCATTGTGCTGCTCCCGAATTCTATTGCGTGTTGATGCCGGTGATTTTCAATTCCGTATATGCCTGCCGGTGACCCATCTGCTTGCGGTGATGTTTACGCCGCTTGAACTTGATCACCTTGATTTTTTCGCCCCGGCCATGTGAAGCAACCGTTGCCGCCACGGACGCGCCTTCCACCACGGGGGCGCCTACCGAAACATTATCGCCGTCGGCAACCATCAGGACCTCATCCAGGCTGATTTCACCACCTTCCTCGGCATTGATCTTCTCGACCCGGATGGTGTCGCCTTCCTGGACCTTGTACTGCTTGCCACCGGATTTTATGACCGCATACATATACTTGATACCCGTTATGTTAAGATTAACGGCTACGCGCCGTAAACGCGGAATTTTATAACATAATTCTTCCCTATTCAAACATCTTTGCACCTTGAACTGAAACTACCATGAGCGCAGTGCCGGCAGGGGAAACAGGTCTGGAATATATACAAGCCCTGATCAGGGACGATATGCAGGCGGTGGACGCGCTGATACAGGAAAAACTGCATTCCGATATCGGGCTTATCGATCAACTGGGCCACTACATCGTCAACAGCGGCGGTAAAAGGCTGCGGCCGGCCCTGGTGCTGATCAGCGCCAACTGTTTTGCCTATGGCGAAAGCCTGCACATAAAGCTTGCCGCGGTCATCGAGTTTATCCATACCGCCACCCTGCTGCACGACGACGTGGTGGATGCCTCCATGCTGCGCCGGGGCAAGGCCACCGCCAACCAGCGCTGGGGCAATGAGGCAAGCGTGCTGGTCGGCGATTTTCTCTACTCCCGCGCCTTCCAGATGATGGTCGAGGCAGGCGACATGCACGTCATGGAGGTCATGGCGGACGCCACCAACATCATTGCCGAAGGAGAAGTGCTGCAGCTCATCAACCGGCATGACCCGGAAACCACGGAACAGCGCTACCTGCAGGTCATCCACAACAAGACGGCGAAACTGTTCGAGGCCGCGGCCCGGGTCGGCGCAGTTGTCGCCGGGCAGAACCGGCAGACCGAACAGGCCATGACCGACTACGGCAGACACCTGGGCATAGCCTACCAGCTCATAGACGATGCGCTGGATTACAGCGCTCCCAGCGACATCCTGGGCAAGAACATAGGCGATGACCTGGCCGAAGGCAAACCCACCCTGCCGCTGCTGTACACCTTGTGGCACTGTTCGCAGGAACAGGCCGCCTTGATCAGGAACGCAATAACGCGCGGCAGCCTGGAACACCTGGACCAAATCCGCGCCGCCATCGCAGAGACCGGGGCAATTCAATATACCCGGGAGCGCGCCCGCCGGGAAACCGAACTCGCGCTACACGCCCTTGAAGGTTTACCCCAATCCGAATACCTGGACGCCCTGTTCACCCTGGCCCGCTTCGCAACGGAGCGAAACTATTAGGACGGCCGGGGTCAGAGTAAGTGTCGACAGAATTTTTACTCTGACCCCATCAATACCCCCATCAGGTTCTGGACGCAAGACAAATTGTAAGGTAGAGTTCACGCCTGCAAATGACACACGGGCACAGGCAATCCGATGACTGTCCCGTTTTCCACATCGGGGTGTAGCTCAGCCTGGTAGAGCACTGCCTTCGGGAGGCAGGGGCCGGAGGTTCAAATCCTCTCACCCCGACCAAAAAATCGGGAATCAAGCTCATCCAGACCCAGTTCGGTGCGCATGGCTTCGGTTGCTGCCGCCTTGGCTTCCTCCAGGGGAATGCCCGTAGCATCGGCAACGCGCGGGTAACAATTAAATGCTGCAATAACCGCCGCGGCATCAACCATCGCCGCTTCACCCATTCCTTTTATGATTTCTTGTCGGACTGTTGCCGTGCGCGCCGCATCACCTGCGCAGACAGCCTCAACAAAGTCGTTGAGGAGCTTTCCCCGGGGCAGGCCGCCATCCCCGGAGCCTTTACCGATCGCGTCTTCAAGCGTGTACTCGTCGCCGGTATGTTCGCCACTCAAACTGAGCCGCATTGCATGACTGGCAGTTCAGTAAAAACAGTCGAGATAGGCCGAGGTGCGAGTCGCAATGAATTCCATCTGCGCCCGCGAGATTGCGCGCTCGACACCCTCGAGTTCAACTCTTAACGGATTACCCAGGTAAAGCTGGTTCAAAAGCGGCCAGAAACGGTTTGCTTCGCCGGGAACCAGGGTCAGCGCACGTCGAATATAGGCGGCGGGACCTGTCTCATAAAAATCACCGAGTTCGGGCCCGGCATCTTCCGGAGCAACCGTTGGCGTCCATCCCGGTCCCATTTTTGCGCCGCCCGGCCGCCTTCGTGGCGGCGCGCCTTGTTCTCCTGTCGCCGGTAACATCAATGGTGGAAGCCCGACAGCGCCCATGAAGGTGTCCGCACCGGTGACGATTGTAACGAGACTTAACAGTTCGATGAATTCGTCTTCAGTGATACCGGCAGCGATTGTTGAAGCGTACCAACTCTCGGTGATTCGGCCAGAGTCGGTCACTATCCGGTGTACCGCCTCCACCCAGGCATTGGGGAGCGCTCCAAGGTGATCATGATCACCCTTGATGGCATAGGGCGACAGGGCTTCCTTGCGCCGTTGGCAGAGTTTGCATTGCCACGCGTTGCGGGCTTCGTTTGCGATTGCAAGACGTTGTTCGCCGCTCAGCCAGTCACCGGTCCGCGCCACTTCCGACCAGGCTTGGGTCAGGGCCGATTTGAGGTCATCCCGTACAGTGAGCGGTGATGTATCTATCATATCAGTATGCCTGTACTACGATAAGCAACGTATGTAAATGTCTTTTACCAATAGATATTAACGAGTTATACAATACATTCAAAATGTATTCTAACGTATGATATTATTGCATAATCATGGCAATTCCGTATGCTCGAATCGATGCACGGCCCAGATAAACTGCCACCATTTCCCGAGGGGTGGTATTTCATTGCCGACCGGAAATCCATTCTGAAGAAAAAACTGATACGGAAAACCTGGATGGGCGAAGAAATCATCGCCTGGTGTGACGCTGAAGGTCAAATCTGCGTGGCCGACGCGGTATGCCCGCACATGGGCTCCAGCCTGGGTCCGGATGTGGGAACCCGGGTACGCAACGGTTGCCTGGTGTGCCCCTTTCACGGGTTTGAGTACGATGCAAGCGGGCAATGCGTTGCCACGCCGTATGCACCGGCGCCCAAGACAGCCAGGTTGAAGACGTACGAAACAAGGGAAATACTCGGTCTGGTATTTGCCTGGTGGGGTAGCGGCGGACGACGTCCACAATGGCACCTGCCGGATGAACCGCCTACCGGTCCGGACTGGAGCGAACTGGCGCTGGGCTACTTCCGGTTCCCCGGCCATCCCCAGGAAACGGCCGAGAACTCCGTGGACCTGGCGCACCTGCGCTACATACACGGCTACGACAACGTGCACCAGGTCGGCGAGGTGTCGGTTGACGGCATCCACCTGTTGTCCTGTTTCGACTTCACGCGCAATCGAAAATTTGCGGGGATGATTGACAACATCTACGATGTCTCCGCCGTTACGCACCTTTACGGGGTCGGTTACTCGTATGTTGAAATTTACGAGAAGACAATCGGTATGGATGCAAGGCTGTGGGTGCTCACAACACCCATTGACGATATACACGTCGAACTTGTACTGGTAAGCCAGATGGGAGAGCTTCGCAAACCGAAGCGGCCCATCGTGGGCTTGCGCTTTATCCCGATGAAACTGCGCCACAGGATAATGAACCGCATCATGCTGCGGGCGCAGATACAGGATGTCAGGCAAGACGTAATTATCTGGGGGAAAAAACAATACTGGCCCCAACCCCGGTTGAGCCGGTCGGATGGTGAGGTGATGGCATACCGCCGCTATTGCCGCCAGTTCTATCCTGATCTTTATCCGGAGACGGATCGGGACGATCTCCAGTTGAGTTCCGTTACAGGCTGATCCGCCTGTTGCAAATACCCCGGATCGTTTGAGAAAATACCGGAAGTCACCGATGAGGGAAAACCGAACATGAGATTTGCAGAAGAACTGCTGCTGTTGCTGCACAGTGACGAGTCCGGCTATTTCATATCCATACCGGAGTGGAGCATGTCGTGCGCGCTGGCTGGCAGCGTTCTCATGGACCTGGCCCTGGAGAACCGCATAGACTCCGACCTGGAGACGCTTACCCTGGTCGATGCGACTCCCACCGGTGATGAATTGCTGGATCCCGCGCTCGAAGAAATCAGTCACGAAAAAGATGTTCATTCTCCCCAGTTCTGGGTGGAACGTATCGCCAGGCACGCCGACGACATCAACGAAACGGTCATCAACCGCCTGGTAAAAAATGGCATTTTTGAAGCCGATGAAGGCGGTTTCTGGACCCTGTCCGGCAAGGTCTCCCGCTCCGGCCGTTACCCCATGGTGCACGGCAGGACCGGTGAAGAGATAAAGGGCCGGATGATTCGCGTCCTGTTCGACGACGAGATCCCCGACCCCCGCGACATGTGTATCATCGGCCTGGTGCACAATTGCGGCGGTTTCCGCGCGATGCTGGAACCCGAGGAATACGAACTCGCCGAGGAGCACATCGAACTGTTCAGCGGCATGGACCTGATCGGCAGAACCATCGGGCACGCGGTACGCAGTTCCTATCGCCCCCCGGAAAGCCTGCGCGCAGTCACACGCCGCCCCCTGCCGGAGGTGGGCCTCCGGGACATTCTGTCCTCGAAATCGTTCTGGGAAAAAAACATACCCAAGTTCATCGCGGAAAAAACCAGCGAGTTTGGCCCCATTTTTAAACTTAAATTCCCTGGCCGTGAAATGGTAGTGCTGGCCAGCGCAAAGTTGAACCGGTGGGTGGGCAGGAGCGGCCGGAACCACTTGCGTACCCGGGATTACATCGATGGCTTTCTTTCGGAGTGGGGAACGATGAGTTCCCTCGCCAGCCTGGAGGGAGCCGAACACCACCGCCTCCGCAAGGTGTACCGTCCAAGCACTTCCCGTAAAGTTGTTGAAGATCGGATGAGCGAAGTGTTCGCAATCGCTAGACACTCATTTGCACAATGGGAAATCGGTAAGGTCATACCGGGAGAGATGGCCTGCCAGAGGTTTGTCGGCGACCAGGTCTCCCAGCTCGGCGTCAGTCTTCAGGCCAGAGAATTACTTGATGATCTGCTCAAGTTTGAGTACCGGGCGTTACTGGTCCACGTGATGGGTCTGCTGCCGAAGTTCACGCTGCATACGCCAAGGATGAATCGCTGCCGCAAACGGGTGCTGGAATTCTATGCCCAGATCCACGCTACACACACACCGGCGCAACGGGAAGGTAAACGGCGCGACATAGTGGACGACCTGATGGAGTTGCATCATTCCGATCCACAGTTCATGCCGGAGACCAACCTGGGATTCTCTTTCATTGCTCCGATTATCGCCGGCCATTATACGGCCAGCGCGATGGCTTTTTCGATATACGAACTGCTGAAACATCCGCACTACCGGGAACAAATCGTTGCGGAAGCAGATGCCCTGTTCGCTGATGGAGACCCGGCAGGCGCGGATTTCACCCTGTCCAATATCGATGTAACCCATCGCTTCATCATGGAAGTGCTGCGCCTGCATCCGGTCATACCGCTACACCTGCGCACTGCCCAGAACTCGTTTGAGGTAGAGGACATGAAAGTGCCGGCCTACACTACTCTCTGGGTCGTATTTGCGGCAACGCATTACATGGAAGAGCACTTCCCGGAACCGGAGAAGTTCGATATCGACCGCTATAAAGAACCCCGTAACGAACACAAGCACGCAGGGGCCAATGCCTATGTCCCGTTTGGCGTCGGCACCCACATTTGTGGCGGAGCGCGCTGGACCGAACTGCAACTGGCGGCCAACCTGCTGTTGCTTGCTCGCCACCTGGAGTTGGAAATGGTGCCGAAGGACTACCAGTTGAAGTTGAATCCGCTACCCAAGACCAGTCCCGACAAGAATTTCAAGTTCCGGGTAACGGGGCACCGGCACCCCATCGAACCGGCTGCTTGAGGCCGCAGTACTAAAGGGGTTTGCGAGCCAGGAAACAGTACAACGGCGTGAAGATACCCGATCTGCCGCCCGCGACATAGGCATCCGCAGTCCGGTCCATGAGTCGGACTACTTCTGCGCTGCCCTTCGGGAACAACCCGATCACCTCGGCCAGCTTCGCCGCCCCGGCGAATGCCCTGCGGCCCCACGGAATTCTGCGCAAGGCATTGTCCAAGGTCCCATACCGGGTCTCCATGGGTTGGTACCAGGGTGTGGATGGCCCCTCCTTGACATCTCTATCCATCCCTTCGATGAGGTGGAAGCCCACCGCTTCGAGCGCTTGATTCACTTCTCCGGGCGTTGCAATTTCTTTCAGCGCAATGCCGCGCATGAGTTCCTGCTTGATGGTCCGGTGCCTTGCGTCATTCGGATTGAATTGGTCCGTCATGCACATTTCCTGACCCCAGAACAGGGCTCCGGGTTTCAACACGCGGAATATCTCCGCGAACGCGCGTTCCTTGTCCGGCGCATGGCACGTTGACTCGATCGCATAACCTGCGTCGAAAGTGTTGTCTTCGGTGGCGCTCATGTCCATGAAGCTGCACGCAACGTAATCAACCATGTGCTCGATAGCCGCCTCGGCATTCAGCATTTTTGCCTTTTCCAGTTGGACATCATTGTTGTTGACCCCGACAACCCTGACGCCGGTCTCGCGCACGACGCGACGCATCGGGCCGCCAACTCCACAACCGACATCAATAACCATCATGCCCTCTTGCAGCGCCAGTTTGTCGATCATCAACCGTTGATGCCGGGCGATAGAGTCCTCCAGACTTTCATGGGGCACCAAGGGAGCAAAATGCAGGGATTCGCTCCAACCGAACATCATGAACTCGTTGCAAAGCTCATAATAGTCTTTCACCGTTGCAGTGTGGTCGTAGCTGTCAGCTCCGTCACCATCCTGCGTCGCTCGATAGAGCCAGCTGTCGAAATGTTTCACTCGGCGGGTGATATCCGACCCCCGGTACGCACGTTTCAGCGCGTTAGATAGTTTGTCCAGGCGCATGCCGTGATCTCCAATTCAGCGCAGCCGATTGACACGCATATAGATCGCTAACAGGGAGGGCACGCCGATAACGAGTATCGCCGTCGTAATAAGGATGCCGACCCCAAGCGTGGCTGCAAAGGGGGCCAGAAACTGAGCCTGGATGGCTCGTTCGAGAATAAGAGGCGTAAAGCCGAGAAATGTGGTCAGAGAGGTTAGCATTATGGGTCGAAAACGCCCCTTCGCGCCGTCGATAATCGCACTCCGCGGGGAAGCGCCCTCCCGGAGGCGTTGGTCGACGAAATCGATCATTACCAGGGAATCGTTCACGACGACCCCGCTCAAGCCGAAGAAGGCTATCATCGACGTGGCGCTCACAGGCACTCCCAGCAGCCAATGCCCTATTATCGTGCCGATGAGCCCGAACGGAATGATGCCCATGACGATGACCGGCTTGCTGTAGGAGCGCAGGGGAATGGCCAGCATCGCAAACATGAAGAGCAGCACGAGCACAAAACTGCGGAACAGCGCGCCCAGCGATTCAATCTGCTGTTGTTGTTCACCCCCGTATATGTAGGTGAAACCAGGGTTGGCGGCTGACAGGTCCGCAAGGATCGAGTTCGCCAGGATGTTGTTGGCCTCATTGGCGGAAATCACTGCCGGGTCAACTTCCGCGGTCACAGTAACAACTCGCTGACCGTCTCTGCGCCGGATTTCCGGCGGGGAAATGCCCGGGACCAGGCGCGCGACCTGGGTGAGCGGCACTTCCAATCCGGCAGGGGTGCGGACCATATATTCTTCGATATCGGTGATGGCGTCGCGCTCAGCTTCGGGCAACCGGACGTAAACCCGGACTTCCTCCCGGTCCCGCTGCACCCGCAGGGCTTCGGCGCCGAAGAAAGCCGCGCGTGCCTGCAGGGCCAGGTCTTCCAGCGTGAGTCCGAGCGTGCGCGCCTCCTCGCGCAACTCCAGTTGTATCTCCCTGACTCCCGGTGCGTGATCGGAGCGTATGTCATACACACCCTCCAGGCCGCGCAGTTCCCTGACCACCGATCCCGCGATCCGGACCAGGCGCTCCGGGTCCGGATGCGACAGCACCGCTTCAACAGGACTGCCGAAGTCGATGACCTCTCCGCTGATGGCAATGCCGCGCACGTGGGGCAGGATACCCACCTCCTCCCTCCAGGCCTGCGCGACATCTATCGCGGAGACATCCCGTTCCTGGGCGCTCACGAGCTTGAATTCGATACCGGCAAGGTGTGGCTGAGGGTTCAGCGTGGGTTTCGGGAGTATGCCTCCGCCCTCGACGCGGGGCTCCCGGCCAACGGTGATAACGACTCCCGAAAACAGCGAGGGATATCCCTCGGGCTGGCTCCCGGAAAGCCGTTCAATGACCCGCCGCCCTGCCTCCTCCAGTTCCCTGGCCACCTCGTACGTCCTGCGCGCGGTCGTCCCATCCGGCATCTCAAGTGTCGCAGTCACGAAGTCGCCTTCGATTACATCAGCGTAAGTGGTTCGCACAATACCTGCCGGCAACAGGGAGATACTGAAGACAAGCAGGCCGAGCGCACCCGCCATCACCACTGCCGGCTGGCGCGTCGCGAACCAGAGCGCCTGTTCCAGCGGCCCTTCCACGAACCTGTTCAGCATGCTGTCTACGTAACTCTGGGTACGCCAGAAAAACCGGTCAATTAAACTGGTGGGCGCCCAATCCGGGCCATGCAGATGAGAGAGATGGTTGGGAAGTATGAATAACGCGTCCACCAGGGAGATCAGCAGCATGGCGATGACGACTACCGGCAACGCCCTCCAGATTTCGCCGATGCCGCCGGGCACGAAAAGAACAGGCGTAAACGCGGCAATGGACGTCAACACGGCAAAAGTCAGGGGTTTCTTGATCCGCCGCACGCCGCGAATCGCGGCAGTGACGCCCGGTATGCCCTGCTTCCGCTCGTGGTGGATGTGCTCCGCCACGACAATGGCGTCGTCAACGATGATACCGATGGCAAGGACGAACACGAACAGGGAAATGTTGTTGATTGAAAGGTCGAATGCCAGCATGACCGCGAGGGCGCCGATCCCCGACGTAATGAGCCCCACCACCACCCATATTGCCAACCGTATTTCGAGGAACAGCGCCAGCGCGACTAGGACCAGCATAAGCCCCAGCAGGCCGTTCTTGATCAACAGCTGGACGCGCTCCGAATAGGTCTGGGAATCGTCGTTCCAGGTGGAAATTTCCACGCCTTCGGGCAAGGACGGTGCAATAGCGTTCGTCACATGTGCCCGCACCGCCGCGGCGACATCCATCACCGGTTCGCCTTCCACCCGGAAGACCTCGACAAAGACTGCCGGCTTGCCGTTGTAGCGGACAATCAGGTCGTTGTCGCGAAAGTCGTCGCGCACCTCAGCAATATCGCCAAGGCGCACAACTGCGCCGTCAGTGCGACCCAGGACGATAATGTTCTCGAACTCCTGCTGGTTATAGCGCTGGCCGAGGGTACGCACGCGCACCTCGGTATCCCGGGTTTTGATACGGCCGGCCGACAGGTCGAGGGACCCGCGACGCACGGCGCCGGCAATATCATCCAGCGTGAGTCCCAGGGAGCGCAGGCGCCGCAACGGTACTTCTATCGATATTTCGTAGTCCGACGTTCCGGTTGTCTCGACGTTCGATACCGTGGGCAGCGCAGCCAGTTCATCTTCGACCTGGTAAGCCAGTTCTTTCAACGAGCGCCTGGGAATAGCGCCGGACACGACAAGGCGGATAACACTCACGCGGCTGGTCATCTCGGTAATGTCGGGACGTTCGGCCGCGCCGGGAAAAGACTGGATACGACTGACCGCGGACTCAACTTTATCCATCGCCTCGTCGATATCCGTTCCCGACTTCACTTCAACGCTTACGGACGCGATGCCCTGGGCAGCTACTGACCGAACCGATTTAACATCCTCCAGCCCTTCGACTTGTTCCTCAATCTTGACGACAATCGAATCTTCCACTTCCTCCGGGCTGGCGCCGGGGTAGGTCATGGACACTTCAATCATGTTGAAGGGGACCGGGGGCCAGGCCTCCCGGTCAAGGCCGGTCAGCGATACCAGCCCTGCTGCCAGTATGGCGATCATCAACAGGTTGGCGGCAACGCCGTTGCCCGCCATGTAGGCGATGGGCCCGGAGCGTTCTTCGTGGACCGGATCGTTCGGACTCATAGTGACGGGTCAACCCCGGTGCGGACGACCATGCCTTCTGTGGCAAACTGAATGCCGCCGGTGATCACTGTCTGGCCATCATCGAGGCCGCCGGTCACGAATACCTCGTCATCGGCGCGTTGCAGAACCTGTACCGGCACGATACTTACCCTGCCGCCGGAGTTTACAATCCACAGCTTATTACCGGGCTGCAGGGCCGCGCGCGGCGCGCGGTAATAACTCTCCGGCGCAAGCCCCGCGATCTCCACCTCAACGAATTCACCGACCAGCAACGGCGGAGCGACGCCGGCAGCGATCGATGCGCCTACCGGGATGCCCGCGCTGAAAGGATCCGGCACGCGCACGACCACGTCGATGGTGCGCGTGTGTTCGTCCAGGGAAGTCTCGCCTCTGTCCACGTAGCCTTTCCAGGCATATTTACCTTCACCGTAACGAGCAGCCACGAGCGCCTGGACCTCCTGCTTCCCGTCACCCGCCTCAAGCTCCCACAATCCGGGGATCAGGGCTGCGTCCCTGTCGGACAAGGATACGGCCACTTCCACGGCATCGGCGGATAACAACCGGCCGACAGCCTGGCCCGCCATCACGATTTGTCCCACGTCAACGAATTCTTCACGCACATGACCGTCGAAGGGTGCGGTCACCCGGGTCCTGGACAGCGCCAGCCTGGCGTCCGCAAGCAGGGCTTCAGCGCGTTTCTGTTCGGCGCGCGCCGCTTCCAGTTGCGGTTCTCTCAGGGTAAGCGGACTGACTCCGGCCTGCCCGGCCCCGTCCCTCTGCCGGCTGGAGTATCGTTCATACTCGGCGCGGGCGATAGCCGCCTGTTCCTCTTCCTCGAGCAGGGCTACCCGGCGCGCGGCCAGATTGGCCTCTGCTTCCTGTACCCGGTACAGGTAGTCCGCTTTTTCGATACGGAAGACCGTCTGACCCGCCTGTACCCGTCCCCCGCTCTGGAACCCGGCATCCACCCAGACGACCCTGCCGCCCACCTGCGGCGCGATATCGACTTCAGCGCCTGCCCTGACCGTGCCTGCGCCGTACACCGGTATGGCGCCCGAACCTGCAATGACCGTACCGGTCTGCGCATACGGGATTTGCGGGGGTGGTTCGATGCGCTCCGGTTCGGGCGCCCTGGAAACCAGGAAAGACGCCAATGCCACAGAACCGGCAATAATGACGACGGCAAGCAGGAAACTGGAAATACGGGACATGTCGGTTTACTCCGTGGTGTCGGCAAGCATACGCTCGGGTTCTGCATGGGCTGCGTTACCCTGCCCGATCGTCTCCCTGTCCGGGACGGTCCACGCGCCGCCCAGGGCGCGGTGCAGCGCAAGGCGCGCATAGCCCAGGTCGCGCTCCGCCGCCGCCAGTCCGGATTGCGCGCCAAGGAGGTTCTGGGCCGCGGTCAGGAAAGCCTCGTATTCGCCCACGCCGGAGACATAACGCTGTTCCTGCAGCGCATTTTCGGCCCGGGCCTCATCAGCCAGGGATGCCAGCAGTACATGACGGCGGCGGGCGGCCTCCAGCCGCGCCAGAGCAGCCTCGACCTCCTTGACCGCGGTGACCACACTGCGCCCGTAGGCGGCGGCAGCCTCATCCAGCCTGGCTTCGGCCAAGTCGACGTTGCTGCGCAGCCGCGAACCCTGGAATACCGGACCCAGCAGGTTGAAACTCAGGTTGCGGAACCATTGATCCGGGTCGAACCACTCCCCGCCTTCGGTGCTCTGCAGGCCGATGGAACCGTACAGGGACAGGCTCGGAAACATGTCCGCGCGCCGGGCGCCGACCGTGTAGCGGGCTGCCTCCACGCGCTGGCGCGCCGCGCTCACGTCGGGACGCTGCGCCAGCAGGTCGGCCGGGATGCCGACGGGAACCGGTTCCAGCGCGGTGGCGGGTGTCAGGGAATCGGGCAGCATTTCTTCCAGGTCGGACCGGTGACCTCCGAGCAGCACCCAGAGCCTCCCCTCAGCGTCCGCCAGCAGTGCTTCGATCTGCGGCAATTCGGCCTCGGCGTTGCGCAGGGTCTGGCGCGCCGCGTACAGCGCAAGCGTGTCGATGCGGCCGCGGTCATAGCGAAATTCGGCGAGTGATTCGCGCTGCCGGAAGATATCTACGTTTTCGTCCGCCAGTCTCCGTTGCCGGCGCAGGTCCACGATCTCCAGGTAGGTGCGCACGGTTTCCGCCAGCACCCCCATGCGGGCAGTCAGGTAATCCGCCTCTTGAGCCAGCCGCTCGGCGCCGGCTGCCAGCGCGTCGTTGCGGTTGCGGCCCCAGAAATCGAGTTCATAGGAAAAATCCACTCCAAGGGTGTAGGTAGTCAGGTCGAGTCGGTCCGGCAGTTCAATGCCGAAATCGCTGTACACATCCGGACCCAGCCCTACTTCATCCAGTTGCGCGGCAATTCCCGCGTTGGTGGGTATATCTATATCGGTGATGTCCGCGGAAGGCTGCAGCAACGGAAACGCCGGGGCCTTGACGATGCGTTCCCGCGCCCTGGCCTGCTCGACCCGGGCAACCGCCTCGGCCAGGTCGAAGTTGGAAGCCAGGGCTGCTTCGATTACCCTGTCCAGGACCGGGTCAGCAAACGCCTTCCACCACTCCAGGGGCTCGTAGGAACCGGCGTCTTCGGTTCCGGTAAACTCGTCAGGCAACGCCGAAACCGTTTCTTCAGCCTCCGGAGCCAGGTCGACCAGGTTCATCTTCAGGGCGCAGGCGGAGATGAGGCAGCAGGCGGTGGCGGGAAGCAGCAATTCCAGAACTCGCCTGGTAAAGGCCGGCCTGACTGACTCTTGTCTCATCTTATTAAAGCCTTGCGGTTTGCTCCCCAGGATGGGCGGCAATTATACCATACTCCTGCCCTGATTTTCGAGTAAAATGCCTCCCAGCCAGGACAACACACAACCATAACTTTATAATAGATTACCGGTAATGGAAGAGGATTCATGGCGATGCGTTTGATTAAGAATTTGGCGGGCACGGTTAACTGGCAGCAAGTGGCCAAGCGCTCCAGGGGGTATGTAGAGCGGTTCTCTCCGTCAGAACGGGAAAAGCTGAAGGACGGTACGTTCGACTATATGGGGTTGACCCGGGACTACTATGACCTCGCTACCGCATTCTATGAGTACGGCTGGGGGGAGTCATTCCACTTCGCGCCGCTTTACCCCGGCAAACCGTTCAAGGAGTCGCTCCGTCTCCACGAGACGTACCTGGCAGACAGGCTGGACGTGCAACCGGGTATGCAGGTGCTGGATATCGGCTGCGGTATCGGCGGACCCCTGGTCGTTATCGCACAGCACACCAGCGCCGCTATCGTCGGGCTTAACAACAACCGTGCCCAGGTTGAAAAGGCGCGCGCCAGAACTGAGGCTGCGAACCTGGAACCGCCTGCCGACTTCATCGTGTGTGACTACATGCACATCGATACGCCGGACGCGAGCTTTGATCGGGCCTATGCCATCGAGTCCATGCCGCACGCAACCGATAAGGTACAGGCCTTTGCCGAGGTGTACCGGATCCTCAAGCCCGGTGGCCTGTTCGCCTCCTATGACTGGTGCGTGACCTCAAGGTTTGACCCCGCCAATGCGGACCATCAACATATCAAGCGCGAGATCATGATCGGCAATGCACTGCCGGATATCAGTCTGCCGCAGGACGTTGACCGCGCGCTGGCGGAAGTCGGCTTTGAAATCCTGGTGAATAATGACCTGGCGGAGACTGTCGATACCGGTGTGGCCTGGCACAAGGCGTTGGGGGCACAGAAGTTCACGCCTGTGGATTTCCTGAAGACGCCGGTCGGACAGAAGGTCACGGCAAAGATGCTGTGGCTGTTCGAGCGCATCGGACTGGCGCCCAGGGGTTCGCACCAGGTCGCAACCATTCTTAACCGGGGCGCGGACGGGCTGTCTGCAGGCGGCAAACTGGGTATCTTCACGCCCATGTATTTCACGGTGGCGCGCAAGGCGAACGAGTCGATTGATTAATTAGTACTCTTTCAACCTGATAGTGACTCGCAAACCCGTCATTGCAATCACGGCCGATCACATGATGATCCGGGACATCATGCCTGCTGCTACGGCCTATGATGTCTACATCGATGCCGTCATCCACGCCGCAGACGCCCTGCCCTGGGTAGTGCCGCCCGTCGCGGAATACCTGGATATCGATACGCTGCTCGACAGGGTGGACGGAATCGTCTTTACCGGTGCGCGCTCCAACATCCAGCCCCATCGCTACCGGGGCGAGGCTGCGCCGGAGAATACCGTGCAGGACCCGCAACGGGACGCAACCACCCTGCCCCTGATCCCCCGGGCGATCGATGCCGGGGTCCCCTTGTTGTGTATTTGCCGTGGCCTGCAGGAACTCAATGTAGCCCTGGGAGGCACCCTGCACCAGGACGTGCCCGGCCTGCCGGGCAAGCTGAACCACTTCGCGTCGGAAGACTGGAGTATCGAACGGCGCTTTGCCCCGGCCCACGATATTATTATCGAACGGAACAGCGAACTGGCAAACCTGTCCGCGGTGGAAACAGTCAGGGTAAACAGTATCCATGAGCAGGGCATTGACCGGCTGGCCGGTGGACTGGACGTTGAAGCCCGCGCCCCCGACGGGATCATAGAAGCGGTCCGGGTCAGGGACAGCAAGGCGTTCGCAACCGGGGTACAATGGCATCCTGAATGGGACTGGCGCAACCATTCACTGAACGCAAAGATATGGGCGGTCTTCGGCGCAGCCTGCCGGGAATAATGAGGAAGTTTTTTATTTTCACCATTACCCTGTGGTGCACATGGGCCGGCGCGGCAGAGTTGCCCAAACCCATCGATTTCGTCATCAGGGGTCACAGGATACCGTCTGACGCCTACAGCCTGTACGTGAGGGAGATCGGCCAACAGGACCCGGCGCTGGCGGTAAATCCGGAGACCCCGTTCAATCCCGCGTCCGTCATCAAGATCATCCCCACGCTGGCCGCGCTGGAACTGCTGGGCCCCGCCTATCGCTGGAAAACGGAGGTTTACACCCTCGGCAACATCAGCAACGGTGTGTTGCAGGGTGACCTGCTGTTCAAGGGGCACGGCGACCCGCACCTCGTTATCGAGGATTTTCGCAAGATTTTGGAGGAACTCAGGCGGCGGGGCATCAGGGACATCACCGGCGACCTGCTGATCGACGCTTCCTGGTTCAGTATCGTGCACGAAGATCCGGGCGCTTTCGACAATGACCCTTACCGTACCTACAACGTCCTGCCCAACGCCTTCCTCGTTAATTTCAAGGCGATCAACTTCCATTTTTATCCTGCCGCCAACGGCAGGGACGTGCGGGTTCATCCCGAACCGGAACTGGCCGGACTTGAAATCGACAACCGGCTGCGCCTGCGGAAACGCCGCTGCGGCGGGTTCCAGAGAGGTATCGCCGTGACCGTCCCTGACGGCAACGCCGCAGACCAGGTCATTTTTTCAGGACGATTCCCCGCTGGTTGCAATCATTATATCCTGTCCCGCTCACTGCTGACCCATGAGACCTATGCTTTTGGGGTTTTCAAGTCCAACTGGCAGCAACTGGGTGGCAGCATCGCCGGACGGGTCAGGACAGCCGAGGCGCCGGTGACGGGCAAACCCTTCCTGGTGCATCATTCCAAATCCCTGTCGGATATCATCAGGCTCATCAACAAATTCAGCAATAACGTCATGACCCGGCAACTGCTGCTGACCCTGGGCGCTGAACTTCATGAACAACCCGGCACGGTCGGAAAAGGCGTCCGGGTTATCAAAGACTATCTCACCGGACTGGGCTTGGATACGCAGGACCTGAACATCGACAACGGCTCCGGGCTGTCGAGAGATGTACGCATCCCGGCAAAACTCCTGGCGGATATCCTGGAACATGCCTGGACCATTCCCTACCGTCCGGAGTTCATCTCATCACTATCCATTACCGGGGTGGACGGCACCGCAAAATACCGCCTCAGGCACAAGGCGGCTTCCGGCTACGCGCATGTCAAAACCGGCACGATAGATGAGGTCTCCGCCGTCGCGGGATATGTCCACGCCAGGTCCGGACGGGAGTATATTGTTGCGGGAATGATGAATCGGAAGCTGGCCCACAAGGGACACGGCAAGGAACTGATGAACGCGCTGGTTGCCTGGGCCTACAGTTTATGACCGACATGCCATAAGCGAAAGCCGCAAGCAGGCCGGTCGACGGCCAGGGCGGCGACGTGGCTGTCCGGAACGGGCAGGTTTTTTACCAGCCATCCGTCGGCATCTTCATCCTGGCTGCGTATGGTCAGGGCCGCATAATCCTCTTCCGGACCGACGCTGACGTCAAACTGGTTGAGGCCGTAGGAGACTCCTGCCCCCAGGGCCTTGACGAAGGCCTCTTTGCGGGTCCAGCAGGCAAAAAAAGCCCTCAGGCCATCTCCCTGCGGGCGATTTTCCAGGGCCCGGAATTCCGCTTCGGCAAAATATCGCCCGGCCAGCTCCCGCCACTCAACCTCCGGCCTGATTTTCTCCAGATCCACGCCTAGTCTGCCTCCGGGTGTGAGCGCTACCAGGGCCAGGCCGTGGGAATGGGATACGTTGAATGCGACGGTCTTGCCGGACACACGCGCGTCCAGGCAGGGTTTGCCATGCTCGCCATACATGAAATCAACCCCGGCCAGGTCCAGTCCGGCCGTTTCCGACAGCACCTGCCTGAGCAGCCCCCGCGTGGTGATATATTCCCTGTAACCTGTCTTCGATCTGAACTTTTGCGCGCGCGCCAGTTCCGCCTTCGACAGGGACATTGCGTAGGCCCGGATCTGTGCTTCCCCCTTTTCCGTTGAGGTCAGCCAGACATCCACGTGGCGCGGGGAAATTTCGAGATTATCGGGCGGCGTTTGCCAATTATCGTTCATTGTCCCGGATTCTATCCCTTTTTCAACCTTGCAGGTGACGCAGATACGGGTTTTGCGTATCATTGAGGTTCATGCTTTCCTGAATAACAAAGACGAATACCAAAGGTGACAGATGTTGCAACTATACAATTTCCCCAAAACCCGCGGCTTCAGGGTAACCTGGATGCTGGAGGAACTGGAAGCGGAGTATGAGTTCAAACTGGTGCCGTTCGGCGCCAACGGCTTCGCCTCCGAGGACTATGTGAAAATCAACCCGGCCGGGAAAGTGCCGGCCCTGCGCGACGGAGACATGGTGCTCACCGAGTCGGCGGCCATCGTCACCTACCTGGGCGACAAGTTCCCGGAGAAACAACTGGTGCCGGCGGCAGGAACGGCCGCGCGCGCGAAATACAACCAGTGGTGTTACTTCGTGCTTTCCGAACTGGAACAACCCCTCTGGACCAAGGGAAAACATACATTCATATTGCCCCCGGACATGCGCGTGCCGGCGATCATTGAAACTGCCGGATGGGAATTCCGGAAGGCATTGGACATTCTCAGCCGGGGACTGGAAGGCAACAGGTATATCCTTGGAGACTCATTCAGCGCCGCGGATATCCTGATAGGACATACCCTGACCTGGGCCGCGACCGCAAAACAACCCATCGAGTTTCAGAACGTCAAGGACTATGCCGCACTGGTCCAGGGCCGGGAAGCGGTGCAACGGGCCGTGGCCAGGGAAGCGGCTGCCGCGGAAGGCTGACAGGAGGCATCAAACTACCCGGCGATGAACCTTGACCAGTACCCGATAGAAGGCAGATTCGATGAACTTCTGACGCCCCGGTTAAAGGCCCGCCCCGGTTTCGGCCGCCTGGTCGCTACGCTTGAAGGATTGGGTTACAAGGAACTGGCTGCGCGCAGGCGGGATGCCGAGCAGGCCATTTCAACCATGGGCATCACCTTTACCGTCTACAGCGAGGCGGGAAACATCGACAGGGAGTGGCCCTACGACGTTATCCCCCGGATCATCCTGAATAATGAATGGAAACGGATTGAAAAAGGCCTGATCCAGCGCCTGACCGCGCTCAACATGTTCATTTCCGACGTGTACAACGACCGGAAGATTATCAGGGATGGGATTTTCCCGGAATATATCCTGAGCACGTCGAAGAATTTCCGCAGTGAATGTATCGGCATGAAGCCGCCGATGGGTGTGTGGGCGCATATCTGCGGCACCGACCTGGTGCGTGACAATGACGGCGTCATGTACGTGCTGGAAGACAACCTGCGGGTTCCCTCCGGTGTCTCCTACATGCTGGAGAACCGGCGATTGACCAAGCTTACCTTTCCGGAGCTGTTCGAGGACTACTCCATCAGGAACATGGACGGTTACACCGTGCAGTTGTTCGACATGCTGAGTTCCATTTCGCCGCGCCCGCAGGATTACCCGGAAGTCGTCGTGCTTACTCCCGGCATTTACAATTCGGCCTATTTCGAGCATTCATTCCTGGCTCACCAGCTCGGCGCCGAACTGGTTGAAGGCTCGGACCTGGTGGTCGGCGAAGACGATTGCGTGTACATGAAGACCATCGACGGCCTGGTCCGGGTCGATGTGGTTTATCGCCGGGTTGACGACCTGTTTCTCGACCCCGAGGTATTCCGCAAGGACTCGCTGCTGGGAGTGCCCGGGATCATGCGCTCGTGGAAAAAAGGCAAGGTGGCCATCGCCAATGCCCCCGGCGCCGGGGTAGCGGACGACAAGCTTGTATACACCTACGTCCCCGACATGATCCGTTATTACCTGGGTGAGGAACCGTTGCTGCCCAACGTTCCCAGCTACCGTTGCGGTGACGATAAACAACGGCGCCACGTACTCGCCAACCTGGACAGGCTGGTGGTGAAACCGGTTGATGAATCAGGCGGTTACGGCATAGTCATCGGGCCGCGGGCAAGCAGGCGCCAACTGGCGCAGGCGGCGAAGCAGGTCGAAGACGACCCCCGCAACTATATCGCCCAGCCGGTCGTCACCCTGTCCACGGTGCCCACCTTGTGCGGCAGGCGCATCGAACCGCGCCACGTCGACCTCAGGCCGTTTATCCTGCAGGGCGATCGCTCATATGTAACGGCGGGCGGGCTGACCCGCGTGGCCCTGGTGCGGAATTCGCTGATAGTGAATTCGTCCCAGGGAGGCGGCAGCAAGGATACCTGGATAATCGCCAGGTCCAGGGAGTGAGCCATGCTGTCCCGGGTCGCGGAGCAACTGTACTGGTTCGGACGCCACGTCGAGCGGGCGGAGAACACCGCGCGCCTGGTCAATGTCAACGCCAACCTGATCATGGACCTGCCCCGCGCCTTCAAACGGATCTGGGCGAACATGATCGGCATTACCGGGAGCAATGACCTGTTCTACCGCGCCTACGGGAAAGCCGGCGAGAAAAGCGTCCTGCAGTTCATGCTGACCGATGAGGGCAACCCTTCCTCTATGGCCTGTTGTGTGCGCATGGCCCGCGAGAACGCGCGCAGTTCCCGCGAGATCCTGCCCGTGGAAGCCTGGGAAACCATCAACGAATTTTACCTGTATGTCAAAAACAATCCGGCATCAGGCATGCGGCCCGGCGAACGTCATAAATACCTGAACAGCGTCATACGTTATTGCAGGCAGATAACGGGAATGCTGTTCAGCGGCATGAGTCACGGCAGCGCCTACAGTTTCGTGCGCATCGGCAGGAACCTGGAACGGGCCGACATGAGCACCCGTATCATCGACGTGGGTTGCGTCAACCTTCTGCCCGCCGGAGACGAGAGCGCCGCCGCTTATGCCGAATTGCTGTGGCTTAATATCCTGAACTCGTTAGGCAGTTACCAGATTTACCGCCAGCACGTCAAGGTGCGTCCCAACGGCGAAGACGTTGTCGATTTTTTATTCAAGTTTGTCGATGCGCCGCGCAGTGTTTTACATTGCCTGGAAGAGATCCATGCCCGCATGGTGCGCCTGCCCGGAAATGACTCGCCCCTGCAGACGCTTGCCGGCGCCAGGGACATGGTCAGGGACGCCGACACCATCAATATGATGGAACAGGGCGGCCTGCATGAATTTATCGATAAAATACAACTCGGCCTGAGCGACATCCACGCACAGGTGGAACACGCCTGGTTCAGGTATTGACTACTGCGTATTCTGTTGCTCGTCCCAGTTGGTGGCCCAGGCAATGGGCGGCATCTTGTTGAATGCTTCCTTCAGGTTTCTGTCCCAGCTTCTTCTCAGCTCCCGCAGGTATTCACTGTGTTCATCGAAACAGTAATACCTGTCCAGGGAGAAACTGTCGGCAGGATAGATGCTCACTTCGATAGGGGGACCCACCGTCATGTTGCTGTTCATGGTGGAATCCATGGAAATCATGGCGCACAAGGCGGCCGTTTCCAGGCTCAGGTCGGGCGTCAGGATACGGTCCATGATGGTCTTGCCGTATTTGCCCTCGCCTATCTGCAGGTACGGCGTATACGCCGAGGTCGTGATGTAGTTGCCCTGCGGATAGACCAGGTAGATTTCAGGGGCCAAACCGGCTATCTGGCCGCCGATAATAAAGCTGGCCTCATAATTGACCCCGGACGTAGTGTGCTTTTCCTCGTGCCGGACATTGATATTGCCGATATACTCGGCCGCGTCGCTCATACCGGCGAGCGTCATCAGGTTCAACGGCGCGTATTGCTCTATATCCTTATTCAACTGCTGGACCACCCCCTGGGTGGTAGCGAGATTGCCCGCCGACAACAACACGAACTGCCGGTCGCTCTGGGACCCGAACCGGTGCATCTTGCTGTAGGTGCTGACGTTGTCGATCCCCGCGTTGGTGCGGGAATCGGACACGAACACCAGCCCTTTCTCAGTCGTTACGGCTACGCAATAGGTCACGATGATTACCTGCTCTATGCATTACCACCAGGATGACTTTAGCTCCTGGCGCCCGTTCCGGTCAAGAAAAAATTTAAGTGAAGAACCTTCGGTTAACCTGATGGTATTCAGAACAAAAAGTCCGATGCATCCAGCCTTCCAATATCAAAATCCTCAAGCAGGATGGCGCCGCCGCCATGTTCCTCCAGGTCGACCCTCACTCCGTCTGCAACCTGGGTAACGACAAGATCGGCAAAGCCGGACAGGTCAAAGGATTGAAGATCGATCAAATCCCTGTTATCCCGGAAATCGGTTATCCGGTCCTCACCATGGCCGTAACTGAAGACGAAGGTGTCATCACCGATACCCCCATCCAGCACGTCGGCTCCGGGACCACCTTCCAGCATGTCAGCGCCGGAACCGCCCCAGAGTTCGTCCGCGCCGGGGCCGCCCCTGAGCACATCACTACCCTCATCGCCGTACAGTAAATCATCGCCCCGGCCGCCGAACAGCCTGTCATCTCCCTGGCCGCCGCCGATGGTGTCGCTGTTTGTATCATCACCGCCCGGTCCACCGTAGATCGTATCGTCGCCCCGGCCACCTGAAAGCCTGTTGGCGCGCTGGTCACCGGCGAGGATGTCGTCATGGTCCGATCCCGATAGGTTGATGATGTCGGGAAGTTCCACCTCCACCCGATTACCGTTGTCCGTATAGGCAAACGTGACCGTGTTCGCGAATATATCGCCCTCGGCGTCACCGCCTCGCGGCATGGGATCATGCAGTCGCACCGTCACGCCCGCGGGTGAGCCGGTGTAGGATGCGGTATCGTTGCCCTCACCGCCGGCCAGTCTGTCGGCGCCGGCGCCGCCGTTCAACGTGTCGTTCCCGGTCCCGCCGTACAGTTCATCGTCACCGCCGCGGCCGTAAATGTAATCGTTTCCCCCAAGTCCATGGATCATTTCTGCTGCATCAGTCCCGGTCAGGTTGTTCCCCCTGCTGGTGCCAGTGATGGTATCGCCGATAACGGTAACCGCCTCTATCTCTTCAACCAGTATCGTATAAGTCCCGGAATTGTCAGTACCGGGATTGCTGGTATAGCTGCCGGCGCTGATATAGTAGGCGCCGCCGGCAAGAACGGTCAATGTCAGGCGCGAATCGAATATCCCGTTTGCAGAGTCGATGTCGTCATTGGTAAGAAGGTGATTCCCGCCTGAATCGAACAACTTCAGGATGGTGTCTTCGGCCTTGTCGGGGGCGGTTCCGCGGCCTGACAGGGTAATCCGATAGGTTTTTCCCCTCTCCAGTTCTATCCCGACCCAGTCTTCATCGAACTTGCGGTCAAGATTGCCGTTGAACGTATCGCCAACAGACATGGCATAGGCGGTCCCGGCACTCGCTGCCGCATCCAGGGATGCCTCGGGGCTTTCATTGACAACTGTCATAACTCAGACCTCAGTCCGCCGCGATTTTGGATTTTGGGGTCAGATCGCACGCAGAAGTCTAATGCAACGCTACGGTAAGCTCTTTACCCGCAGCATGAGCGGCTTTGACCAGGGAGTCGAGTTGAACGCGCTGATTATCAGGATCAAGAATACGTTCAAGCTGAGAGGCGCTGGTCCTCATTCTGCGCGCCATTTCCGCCTTTGAGATATTCTGTGAAGACATTTCATTTTCGATTTGCATCGCAATGGTGCGCTTTATCGCAGTCGCTGTGATGTCCTCGAGAATGCCAAGCTCTTGCCACAAATCATCAGTGCTTGAGCCGATACGTGGATTTTTCTTCTTAGTCATATTTCTTTACTTCTGTCATACGCGACATTGCAAGATTCAAGTCTTTTTCTTTTCCAATTACAGCATCAATAATTATTACCTTATATTATATACCTTAAGCCGTCTTGAACCTTTTCATTTGTGTGCATGGTGTGCATGGGGTCTATGCATGGGGTCAGGTCGCACAATGCACATATGCAATTATGACCCCGTGCGTAGCCTGCCTGCGGCTCTGTGCATTGTGCGACCTGACCCCTATTAAACGCATTTACTTCTGAGTTGCCTGCTAATATAATGTTTCTACTTATGTCTATACATTGAAAGGAAAGATTGTTATGCAACTCACTGTGAAAAAATGGGGTAACAGCGCGGCGGTGCGTCTTCCTGCCAAGGTGTTGAATGCGGCACAGGTCGGTATTGAACAACGTGTCGAAGTCCGCGTGGAAGGTCGTAGAATTGTGATTGAACCCGCTCTCGAAGAGGATAATCTTGACACATTACTGGCACAGATTACCTCGGAAAATATCCACCATGAAGTAAGTTTTGGCCCGCCGGCAGGAAAAGAATTACTGTAATGCCGTCATCTTATGTCCCTGACATTGGTGATATTATCTGGTTGGATTTTGATCCGTCAGCAGGACATGAGCAAGCCGGGCATCGTCCGGCTCTGGTATTGTCGCCAAAACTCTACAACACTAAAACCGGACTTTTGATTTGTGTTCCGCTTACCAGCCAGGTCAAAGGCTTTCCTTTTGAGGTTGAACTTCAGCATAAAACCATACAAGGCGTTGCCCTGGCCGACCAGGTTAAGAGTCTTGACTGGACCGTGCGCCATGCACAGAAAAAGGGCAAAGCAAGTAATGACGTTGTGAATAAAGTTCGCGCAAAGATTAAACTGTTATTGAAGCTCACCTGATGATCCCGGGGGTACAAAACTTAATCCTGAATTAAGAAGTGCCGTGTTCCCAGAATTCCTTGTATGTAGATTACATAGAAAACAGGATTTCCTGATGACAAGCGTTACAATTACTCAACTACAGCGTCATATTGGCGATATCCAGGAGTTGGCTTCAAAAGAACCTGTCTGTATAACCCGAAATGGCCGGGAAAAATATATCCTGCTATCGGCTGAGGAATACCATCGTCTGAAACGCCGGGACAGGCAAGTCCTGGGTGTTGAAGACTTGAGCGAGGA
>JAJDUB010000017.1 GCA_022826885.1 Gammaproteobacteria bacterium | reverse complement strand
GCTGAAATGGCTATGCCGGCAATGACATGCCGGTTGTACCAGATCGTCATGGTGAACTCGCGAGAAGACTGCACCAGCCATTGGCTGATATCCGCCAGGTCCTTGAAAATGACAAATGCAGTGACTTGTGCAATCAGCATGGATAACCAGAATACTGATTTTCGTTGATTCACAGACATGTTAAAGTTTCCCCAACGCCTTCAATATCTTTTCCGGCGTGACAGGTAGTTCTCTAATCCTGACACCAATCGCATTATAGACGGCATTCGCAATCGCCGCAGCGGGAATGATGAGGCATAGTTCCGACATGCTCTTGGCGCCAAACGGACCGGAAGGTTCATGGGATTCGATGAAAATACTTTCAATATCCGGGGGCATCTCCACTGCTGTTGGAATTTTATAATCAAGAAAATCACCGGATAAACATGCCCCGGTATCCTGGTCGAACTGTAAATTCTCCATCAGCGCATACCCCATACCCTGTTGAAATCCACCTTCCACCTGGCCCTGAGCAGATTTTGGATGAAACACCTGGCCCATGTCTGCCGCATGCACAACACGCAGCACCTTTACTTCGCCGGTATCCGTATCCACTTCAACCTCGACAAACTGGGCAGCGGCGGGTGATGGATTTGCCGGTGGGGCCTGGCTGGCGCTACCGATTATTGTCCCCTTTTCCTCGATCGTTGTTGGCGTCGGTCCTTCATTCGTCATCTGTATGAATGGTGATTCTGCACGCGAAATTATGTCGGTGATCGGCACGGCAGAATCCGGAGCACCCTTGACTATTACCTTGCCGTCCCTGAGATACAGATCATCCGGGTTCGCCTCCATCACGGCACTCGCTGCCTTGAATAATTTATGCTTCGCTTCAACGGCCGCGGCTTTCGTGGCTAAACCGGCTGAATAGGTTGCGCGACTCGCATGCGTAGGCGCATCAAACGGGGCCGTATCCGTATCTGCGTAAACTATCCTGACATTTTCCGATGACAGCCCCAGTTCCTCTGCCACCACCTGGGCCAACATGGTGTTTTGACCGGACCCCAGGTCAACACAGGATGAAACAACGTCGGCAGTTCCATCACGGTTTAATTTAACTGTTGCGCCGGAATGCTCGTAAATATCAGGCAGACCGACACAGCCACTGACCCACAAGGGATGGCAGGCGAAACCTGTGCCGCGTTTTTTTGTTCCCTCTGATGCCCCCGCCGGCTTTCTGTTTTGAAATCCTATTTTCTCCGCCCCCTGTTTCAAACAGTCTTCAAGGCGATAACTGTCCAGCTTGTGGCCTTGTAATGCCGGATGAGGGTCACCCTCTTTATAGGTGTTTTTTAAGCGAAATGCTATCGGGTCAAGACCCAGCTTCTCACATATTTCATCATTCTGTGATTCAACGGCAAAACATCCCTGCGGCGCGCCGTAACCACGGAAGCCGCCGCCTATAATATTATTTGTGTAAACTGAAAGTCCTTCCCAGGTCTGATTTGCGCATTTCCAGGGGAAAAGTATGCCGTACAGGCCATGCACCATTATTACTTCGGCGCCGTGAGTGGCGTGTGCTCCGGTATCCAGTATGCTTTTTACATATCTGGCAGTAAATGTACCGTCGTTTTTGACGCCGGTCTTGAGATGAACCTTAATCGGATTGCGTGTGGTGGAAATGAAATCTTCCGCGCGGGTGTGTTCCGCCCGTACTGGTCTGCCGGTTTTAAGACTCAACAGGGCTGCGATAGGCTCAATATGGCCTATATCCAATTTGCCGCCAAAACCACCGCCTATGTATGCCGGTTTGACAACATTTACCTTACTCTCAGGGATACCTAAAGCTACAGCGAGCTTTTCTCTCAGGCCAAAGGTGTGTTGCATGGATGAATGCACGGTTAATCTGCCATCCGTTTCACTTTCCACCACACATACCCGAGGTTCCATATAGCATGTGTGTACCCGCTGTGTCCGGTACACGCCCTCAAATATATGGTCCGCGGCTGCAAATCCAGCATCCAGATCACCAAATGAAAACACAGGGTTTTTGGCAATATTGTTTGTAGCGGTCTCATATAATTGTGGCGCACCGTCAAGCATTGCATTTTCCGGGTCAAATACCGCCGGCAGCTCCTTGTACTCGACATCGATAAGTTCCAAAGCCTTGTCTGCAATTTCTGCAGTCGTTGCTGCCACCGCTGCCACCGGTTGTCCTGCCCAGCGAACACGATCGCTCATCACAACAAAATCCTGTACCAGGCTTTTGGCGTGAGCGTGGGCAAAATATATAGGAGTGAATTTATTTTGCGGAACATCTTTAGGCGTGATGACTGCCTTAACCCCCGGCAGTTTCTCCGCTTGACTGCTGTCTATCCTGATGACCCTCGCATGCGGATAAGGACTCCGTAACAATTTTGCATGCAACATGCCTGGCAGGCTGTAATTGACCGTGAAATGCTTCCCGCCCGTTACCTTGTCAAGTGCATCAGGCCGTTTGACACTATGGCCTACAACATTTAACTCTGTCATGCCGGTATTTTTTCTATTCTATGATTCATATACGCATAACTTCCCGTTCTTCATCCACCATTTTTGCGATCATCTGCCGTCCTTGATTCTGCAGGCCGTCACCGGCAAAGCAAACACGTGTCATGGAGGTAAAATTATGCCCGTGGTCCGGCACGCGCTGTGCCTGTGCGGCGATTACCGCCCTGTCCTGTTCAAAAGCAAAGACAAACCCCGCATGAATGGCATCGGCAAACTCTGGCCGATCAGGCGCGTAATCCGTTGCATTATTAAAGAAATAGTGGCAGGAAGTATCGCTTTCGGGAGTGATGAGATTGAGCTGGCGTACCTTGAATACCCTGGCCTCAGGTACATTTGCCGGTTTCACATCACCTGCAAACAGGAATGAGGAGGGTGCCGCGTATTTTACGTTTAATTCAAAATCAACATTTCCCTCGTAGGTTTCTTTTCCCTGGGATAATGCTATCCATTGCCGCATGGCTGGTCCGGACGAATCATTTTTTGCCCATATTTTCATCTCGATACCACGCTCTTTCACGTTCTCGACCATTCCGCTGCCATCATCGCCGGACTCACGTCTGCCTGCGGCCCGCCAGGACTGAGTCATCATTTTGTGTCCGATTGTTTCCGGATGCACGTATTCAAGATGAGTGAGATCAAGCAGGTTATCGTTTACGAGTTCGTAATAACCCGGATAGGATTCAATAAGAGAGTACCGGCTGTCCCAATCGGGATGGTCGGCAGTGAAACACCAATCAGGAATAGACCTTTGGTCGTCCGATAATGCCGGATCGCCCATCCATATCCAGATATATCCAAATTTTTCTACAACCGGATAACTTCTGATCTTGCTAGCTCTGGGTATTGTAGTAACCCCGCCAACCTCAACACAATCGCCATTCTTGTTGAAACGTGCGCCATGGTAAGGGCACTGTAGTAACTCACCACAGATTTTACCAGCGGATAAAGCGGCAAAACGATGCGAACAGCGATCTTCAAGGGCAACTACATCACCAGAATCCGTTCGAAATAACGCTACATGCTCATTGAGTATCCGGCGCGCACAGATCTCGCCTTGCTCGATTTCTGCGGGCTCAGCAGCCACGTACCAAGTATTTTTAAGATAGTTCGGCATGTAAGTCCACTGATAGCATCTTTGAAAAAAATATTTTCACGCAATTTGAGCAAATCGCTCTGAATTGTAGATTTTTAAAATAAGTGTACCATACTTTTTAGTATGGTCAAATGGTCGTCCCGCACCACTGCGATGATAAAAGACTTCCGGAAAACCTTATCAAGTTCTTATAGGAGACAGGCATGAAAAGCTCACAAGAAAACACAGTTCCTGGTTCAGCAATCAGCAAAAGTGAGGAAAGCCCAAGCATGCGTTCCTGGCTTAAAACTCTTGAGAGTGCAGGTCAATTGCATCGCGTAAGTACTCAGGTTGACTGGGACCAGGAGATCAGTGCCATCGCCAGGGTAAATATCAGCCAGGGCGGTCCTGGTCTCCTGTTTGAAAATATCAAAGATCATCAGGATACGCTGTGCACAAAGTTCCTGACTTGTTCATTAAGTAATCGCCGGCAGGTTGCCCTGATGCTGGGCCTGTCTGAAGACACATCGAGCAAAGACATTACAGCACACCTGCGCAAAGTCTATCGAAATCCCGTCCCACCGACCCTGGTGGAAACGGGCCCTGTGAAAGAGAATATGATTACCGGTGATGACATAGATGTAAGACAGATCCCTGCACCGCTGTGGCACCATATGGACGGCGGACAATATATCAATACTTTTGCGGGCGTTGTCACGAAAGAGCCCGATAGCGGACTGCCGAATATCGGCATATACCGCGGGATGATCCTGGATAAAAATAAAATCGGCAAACTGGTTATCAAAACACAGGGATGGGGTCATCATTTCATCAAACGGGGTATGAAACCTGAACCGATGCCCGTTGCAGTTGTATATGGCTGGCATGATGTTCTGCCGTTTTGTGGAGCAAGTTGTTTTACCAAATCAGTCTGTGAATGGGACATGATGGGGGCCATACTTGGACAACCTGTTGAGTTGGTGAAGTGTGAGACCGTGGATATAGAAGTGCCCGCATCCGCAGATCTCGTTGTTGAAGGCTATATCGACCCGGATCCGAAAACATTCGAGATGGAGGGGCCATTTGCGGAATATCCCGGCTACAGTGGTGGGGTGCCATCACCGAAACCGGTCCTTGAGGTTACCTGTATTACGCACCGCAATGATCCAATCGTCCGTGGCGCATTGGAAGGCGCCCGCCCGCGGTTTCCGAGCGAGGACCTCGCCACCTTTATTCACAGTTGGCCGGCTATTATCTGTAATTACCTCGAAGATATCGGAATATCGGGTGTAACCGACGCCTGGTTGCCGCCTGTGACCTCAGGCACACATATTGTCGTGCAAATCCACAAAAACTATCGTGGCCATGCCCAGCAGGTGGCTACGGCTCTCTGGTCCTGGGGTATCGCCCAGGTGTCGGGCAAACATATCATCGTGGTAGAAGAGGATATCGACATACGGGACCCCGAGGCTGTGGAATGGGCAATAGCTTACAGGGTCAATGCAGGAGCAGGCGATATCGTGACGTATGGCCCGACACCCGGTTCGCCGCTGGACCCGTCCACACCTCCCCAGGAAAACAACCCCGGCAAGTACGGTACAGGCAAATGGACTCGTGTGCTCTTTGACGCAACGCGAAGCTGGGCCATTGAGCCCAACGAGCGCTTTGGAGGAAGGCGTTATCCTCCGGTGACGAAGTTACCCGTGGAACTGGAGAGAAAAATCCGCGAGCGGTGGGATGAATACGGGATCAAAGTGCCTTACCTGAATGAGGAAGAAAGGCAATGGCTCACATTGGAGAATATCTCAAAAATACTGCCTGAGGTTTGAAGTTATACCGTTGACGACAATTTTTCAGAACAAATAATTCTCAGACAGTTCGAGTGAAAAAAGCATAACGCTGCGCCAGCATGTTAAGACTCTCTTGCTTGGTCAATGGCGCGAACAAAGCCAGTTCGAAGCTGCCCCAGTACAGAAAGGCGCGTGAACGAATTGTCAGTTCATCGCCTTCAAAGCCAAGTTCCCGAAACAGGCTTTTTACATAGCCCAGGCGCGTCATATCGACATGCCTGACAACGATAGCGACAGCGGGTTCCTGGGCCGCCCAGGCGCGAACTGCAACGTCGTATCGTGACGCATCACTGGTGGTCAGCAATTCCATCAATCCGTACAGACGTTCATTGGCGCCCCCTTCGAGTGCGTTAATTTGATGAATAAAATCATGAGTGAACTTTTTTGCCCAGTACTCAAGCAGTTTTTGAATAAAGTCTGCCCGATTATCAAAATGCCAGTAAAAGCTGCCTTTCGTGACACCGAGATCTGCAACAAGACGATCAATTGTCAAACGGGATTTCCCTTGTTTTGACAAGGTTTCCAGCGCAAGGGCTAACCAGTCTTCGCGTTTGAATCTTTGTACTGATTTCCTGGCAGTATTACGACGTGTCATAATGTACTCCGATTTCATATTGATGTTAGAGGCCCTCATTGGGAATCAATAAACCCCTCGCCTTCAGGCGACGGATAGCTATACTATGAATTCATGGAAGATTATAAACGAAATAGTCATACGGTGTGGGATTGTGAATATCGTCATATATCCTGGCCAAGTTCGGACCACACGCTTATTCCGTGCGATGTTTATATTGACCGGCAGGTTTTTGAACAGGAACAGGAGTTGATTTTCAGAGGGCCGACCTGGCACTTGTCAGCTCTTTTCGCTGAAATTGCAAACCCTGGTGATTTCACATCCACCTATATTGGGACTACCCCTGTGGTATTGCATCACGCGCATGACGATTCGATAAATGCTTATGTAAACAGGTGCGCTCATCGAGGTTCCAGAGTAATCGGGGAATTACGGGGAAACAACAAATTTCCGATATGTCCCTATCACAACTGGCGGTATGACGGAACCGGAAAATTGTTGGGCGTTGCTATGGAGCAGGGAATGCAGAGCAAAGGTGGATATCCTGACGGGTTTTCGAAAGACTGTCATGGATTAAAAACCCTTCGGGTTGAAGCTGTCGGGGATGTTATCTTTGCGACGTTTGATAGTCAGGCGCCGCCACTTCATGATTATCTTGGGACGGTGATTGTTGACCGTATCGAGACGATTTGCCAGCGACCGTTACAAATCGTTGGTTATCAACGTCAGACTGTGCCTTGCAACTGGAAGCTGTTCGTTGAAAACAACAGGGATACATACCACGGGCCGCAACTCCATACTTTTGTAGGCCAGTTCGGCATTGCCATGCCGGCCGACCGAGTGAGCGTTGATATCCACGATGCGCATGCACTTTTGAGTTCATGGTTGCCTCCCTCTGGTGATAAGGATGATAAAAACGCGTATCCGGTGCAAAAAGGCAAATATGAATTGGAAGACCCAAGTATTGCGCAAGGCTTCAAGGCATTGGGTGACCTGCAATTGAGTGTAATATCCATTTATCCCGGTTCTTTGTTTACCTGTATCCGCAATTCATGGAGTTGCAGGCGCATTATTCCAACCAGTCCGGGCACAACGGATATCGAATATACCTGGTTCGGATACGAAGATGAATCTGATTTCGAACGCGAGTGCCGTAAAAAACAAAGTAACTTGCTGGGGCCGGCCGGATACATTGCACTGGAAGACGCTGAGGTTCTCGCTATGACTCAGAATGCGATTTCCAGGGGCGATACGTCTTATATCGAATTCGGCGGCACGGGTATTGAAAGTGCTTCCGACCATTTTAACTCCGAAGCCACGGTTAGAGCTTTTTGGAAAGGCTATTGTGAAACCATGCAAATACCGTTGCCTTAATCCGGCCAAGCATGGTCCAGGCCATCTCTAATCCTATGGGCACGCCGGATAACAACGCGTTAATAGAGCGGCTGATTTATACTCTTCTGGATGATTACGCAGACTGTCTCGACAGTGATGAGCTTGAGAAATGGCCGGAACTGTTTGTGGAGACTGGAAAGTATTTTATTCAATCAAGAGAAAACATTGAGGCAGGCAAGGATGGTGGCTATTGGATGTACTATACCAGTCAGGGGATGATGCGTGACCGGGTAACCTCACTGCGTCATATTAATACGTATAACAAACATTATTATCGACATCTCATAAACAATATCAAAATTGGCGAACGTGATAATGACAGTTTTCATGTTCGTTCCAATTTCCTCGTTGTTCAGACAGATTTCGAGGGTAAATTCGAGTGTTTAAATGCAGGGGAATATCGTGATGTCATTCTGATACATGATGGAAAACCCAGGTTCAAGGAAAAACTGGTTATAGCAGACACCTTTCACGCTCCCTCAGCAATTGTATATCCGTTGTGAGTCGTATGGGCGCCTCTTAAAATTAGAGGTGCCCTATAGCAAAACGGCTGGCATTAATTGGACGGGCGAACCCGGCGACCCGCTTCTCGCACCACGCAGGACATGTTCGCGGACAGCATGATTTTGCATTGCTGATGCAATACCGGCGCAGTTACTGAACCAGGCGTCTGCGCACCAGAACCGTTGCCCAGTAAAAACTGACCAGGGCAAACGCCAGCAGCACGCTCAGGTGGGCGATGACCTGGGTTGGTTCCTGGCCCGTAGCCAGCGGCCGGATTACGGCGATCGCATGACTCAGGGGCAACAACTGCACCAGGGACTGCGCGAAATCCGGCAGTGTAGTCACGGGGTAGAAGACGCCGCAAAAGATGAACATGGGAGTCAGGACCAGCGTGACGTAGTAATTGAAAAAATCATAGGAGCGGGAAAACGAGGCGACCATAATGGCCGGTCCGGCAAAGCACAGACCCGTGAGAAATGACAGTGGTATACACAACAGCGCCTGCCAGTGTGAGATCGCGCCGAGCAGGAAGGAAACCAGCAGGATGGCCGAACTGCTGAACAGTCCCTTGGTCGCGCACCACAGCATCTCTCCGGCCACGATGTCATCGACTTCCAGCGGCGTGGCCAGCATGCCTTCATAGGTCTGCTGCGGGACCATGCGCGTGTAGACTGAAAACAGACCTTCGAACGTGGCCGTGTTCATGGAAGACGAGGCGATGAGGCCGCTGGCGAGGAAAGTCAGGTACGGCAATCCACCCAGTTCGCCGACAAACCTCCCGAGTCCCAGACCCAGTCCCAGGAGGTATAAAAACGGTTCGCCGAAGTTCAGCAACAGGCTGGGCACCAGCAGTTTCCGCCACACCAGCAGGTTGCGGCGCCAGACGTGGATCATGCCATGCCGCATCCTGGGCAATCGCCAGTCCAGCATCAGATCTCTCTCAACTCCCGACCCGTCAGGCGCAGGAACACGTCTTCGAGATTGGCGGGGCGATGCAGGTAGTGCACATCCGGCTTGTTTTCCACGCGCCGGATTATTTCATCGGGAGCGTTGGTAAAATAGTAAATCGTCTCTCCCACTATCTCCACCCTGTGTATGTCATGCTCGGTCAGGATGCCGGGCAGCGCATCCATTTCGCCGTGAATTTCCACAACCTCGGGCTCGACGTGCTGTTTTATCAACTGTTTCGGGTGGCCCTTGCTGAGAATGACCCCGTGGTCCATGATGACGATATCGTCACACAGGCGTTCCGCCTCTTCCATGAAATGCGTGGTCAGCAACAGGGTCGTGCCGGATTGCTTCAATTCCCGCAACCTGCCCCAGATCATGTGCCTGACCTGGGGATCGAGCCCGGTGGTCGGCTCATCCAGCACCAGCAACCTGGGGTTGTTCACCAGGGCGCGGGCGATGCTGAGGCGGCGCTTCATCCCTCCCGACAGTTGATTGATGCGTACGTTCGCTTTTTCGGTCAACTCCACGAACTTCAGCAACTCTCCAATCCGTTCCTGCAACCCACCACCCCGGAGGTTGAAAAACCCGGCATAGACTTTCAGGTTTTCCATCACAGTGAAATCAGGGTCGAGATTGTCCAGTTGCGGGACTACGCCGATGTCCCTGCGTATGTGGGAGGCATGTGTCGGCACATCCATCCCCAGGACCTCCAGGTTGCCTTCCGAAAGGGGAGACTGGCCCAGTATCATTCTCAGGGTGGTTGTCTTGCCTGCCCCATTGGGGCCCAGCAGGCCGAAACAGCCGCCGAACGGCACCTGTAAATCCACCCCCTTCACGACAAATTCGCCGTTAAAGGACTTCTTCAGGTTCTCGGCTTTTATGATGAAATTGTTCACGCAGTGCTGTCTCCTTCCTTTTCCGACATATTGATGAAATGCATAGCAACTGGCAAGCTCTGAATTTGGTCATATGGTGGGGTCAGAGTAAAAATTCTGCGAATTTCTTACTCTGACCCCTGAAGCTTGAATTTTTTCGGGGACGGACTTAAGTCCGTCCCCAGATCCCCAGGGCAACGTTTATCTGTGCTAACCTGTGTAACCTGTGGATATAAGCAAACAGGGGCCATGAACATAAGAAGCAGCCGATCAGCGGTCATCGCCGGTAACGGCATGGTGGCAACCAGCCAACCTGTTGCGACTGACGTCGGCCTGGGCGTACTGAAAAAAGGCGGCAGCGCGGTGGATGCGGCCATCGCGGCCAATGCGGCCCTGGGGCTGATGGAACCCCACATGTGCGGCATTGGCGGCGATTTGTTTGCCATCGTCTGGGATGAGAAAGAGAAACAACTTCACGGTCTCAACGCCAGTGGTCGCTCTCCAAAATCACTCGGTCACGGAGAATTGTCCGGGCGGTTACGAAAGCTGGGTACGCGCCTTATTCCGCACAACAGCCTGCTATCGGTATCCGTTCCGGGAGCGGTACACGGCTGGACTACGTTGCACGACAGGTTCGGCAGGTTGCCGTTTGCTGAACTGCTGGCGCCGGCGATTCATTATGCGGAAACCGGGTTTCCGGTCTCCCCGATCATAGCCGCCCAGTGGCAGTGGGCGGCGGCTGAAATATCGGGAACCGTGCCGGGTGCGTTTGATACTGTGTATGCTCCGGGGGGTCAGGGGCCTGCCGTCGGTGATATTTTTACAAACCGGGACCTGGCCCGTTCCTACCGGCTGATAGCAGATTCCGGCAATAAAGCCTTCTACCAGGACGAACTGGCCGAGCGGCTGGTCGCATTCATGAAGGAAAATGGCGGTTACATTGATCATGCCGACCTGCAGTCACATCGCTCGGACTGGGTAGCGCCGCTGGCGGTGAATTACCGGGGTTTCGACGTGTTTGAACTGCCGCCCAGCGGCCAGGGCATCGCCGCCCTGCAGATGTTGCAGATGCTTGAAGGCGATGACCTTGCCGCCATGGGCTTTATGAACGTGGATTGCCTGCACCTGATGCTGGAGGCGAAAAAACTGGTGTTCGAAGATCGGGCTAAATATTACGCAGACCCGGAATTTTCCAAAGTACGGACGGATCGCCTGCTGAGCGCGGAATACAGCAGAAAAAGACGCTCCCTGATTAAAGACAGCGCCGCGCTCAGAGTCAGGGCAGGGGAGAGAATATTACGGGATGGCGACACCATCTATTTAACGGCGGCGGATTCAGCCGGGAACATGGTATCGTTTATTCAGAGCATCTATCACTATTTCGGCTCCGGCATCGTCGTTCCCGGAACGGGATTTGCCCTGCAGAACCGCGGGTTGTTGTTTTCCATGGACCCATCCCACGCCAATGTCTACGCGCCCGGGAAACGGCCGTTCCACACAATTATTCCTGCTTTCGTCATGAAAGACGCCAAGCCTTTCATGAGTTTTGGGGTCATGGGTGGCGATATGCAGCCCCAGGGCCATGTGCAGGTATTGGCCAATATCATCGATTTCGGCATGGATATACAGTTGGCGGGGGATGCGCCGCGCTGGCGTCATGACGGTTCCACCATGCCCATTGCTGACGCGGATGAATACCTCACGGACGGCGGGGTGGTGATGCTTGAGAGAGGCTTCCCGGATCAGGTAGTCAAGGAGCTGGCCAAGCGCGGCCACCATGTGCAGCGGGCGGAAGACGGTTTCGGCGGATACCAGGCAATTATGAGAGCGGGCAACGGCGTTTATCACGGCGCCTCGGAATCCCGCAAGGACGGGCAGGCAGCGGGTTACTGACCCCGGGTTATCCCGCCGGAAGCTCCCGGCGCAGCTTCTCGATACGCGCCCGGTTCACCCCAAAGTCGTAGACAGCATGCCAGGTCCGCGCCGCGGATCGTACATGAATCACCTTGTCGGCAGCGCACAGACGGCACTCCAGGTCGTCAATGTACCCACGCCGGCTGCGGCAGACAGCATGCACATAATTATTCGTTGCGGTGACGATAACTGTTCGTTCCGTATGCTCCAGCAGGTTCTTCAGGCGTTCGAAGGCGGCGGCAGCGTCCCCATGTACGGGGAGTGGCTCTATACGGTGATAAAATGCCGCATCGCCCCGACTGCAGACACAGGTATGGGTCCAGGGGCACGGCGCGAGTGGTTCGCACATAACTAATGTCGTCAAGCAGTGTATATTGTGTGTTGATACTGCATGTAACTACCGGGATATTACGACATCGTAATGACTTATAAAACCCTGATTGAGGCAGATCGATCCCTGCTCTGGCACCCCTATGCGTCCATGGTGGATCCGCCGCCGGTGTTTCCGGTTGTTTCAGCCACCGGAGTAAGACTCATGCTTGCGGACGGCCGCGAGTTGATCGACGGCATGGCGTCCTGGTGGTGCGCTATACACGGGTACAATCACCCGGCGCTGAATGAGGCCGTCACCACACAACTGAAGGATATGGCCCACGTCATGTTCGGCGGCCTCACCCATGAGCCGGCGGTCACTCTGGCGCAGAAACTGGTAGAGATTACCCCGCGAGAATTGCAGACCGTGTTTTTTGCCGATTCCGGTTCGGTGTCGGTGGAAGTCGCCATCAAGATGGCTATCCAGTACTGGGCGGCCAAAGGTCGTCCCGGCAAACAGAAGCTCCTGACCATACGCCAGGGTTACCATGGCGATACCTTCGGCGCCATGGCGGTTTGTGACTCCGTCACCGGTATGCACTCCCTGTTCAGGGACGTGCTGCCTGAGCATTACTTCGCTGACAGCCCTCGGACCCGCTTCGAAGACGAATGGAGCGACGATGATATCGAGTCGCTCAGGGCACTGGCTGAAAATCACCACGATGACATCGCCGCCGTCATCCTGGAACCGGTAGTGCAGGGCGCCGGGGGCATGTGGTTTTATAACCCCGCGTACCTGGACAAGGTCAGGCAGATCTGTGATCAGTATGACCTGCTGCTGGTTTTCGACGAGATTGCCACCGGGTTCGGCAGGACCGGCAAACTGTTTGCCTGTGAACACAGCCGGGTCAGCCCTGATATCATGTGCCTGGGCAAGGCGCTGACCGGGGGCTACATGACCCTGGCGGCTACGCTGACGTCTGCCGGGGTTGCCGATACCATCTCCGCGGGAGGCGAAGGCGTCTTCATGCACGGACCTACCTTCATGGCGAACCCGTTGGCCTGCTCAACGGCATTGGCAAGTATCAATCTGCTGGAGCAGACCGGCTGGCAGCAGCGGGTGGAAAACATACAGAGCCAGCTTCAGGCTGAACTTGCCCCGTGCAGGCAACTGGATAACGTGATCGATGTCAGAGTGCTTGGCGCCATCGGCGTGGTGGAGGTTGACCGGCCCGTGGACATGCACGTGGTCCCGCACTGGTTCGTGGAGCGGGGAGTCTGGATCAGGCCGTTCGGCAGGCTGATTTATATTATGCCGCCTTATATGATAGACCCCGGTGAGTTAACAGAATTAACTGATGCAATATATCACGTTGCTAGTAAACTATCTGATGAGAAACAATAATGAATGAGAATTTCATCATCGCAGGGGCCAGCCATGCCGCATCCATGCTGGCTCCGACTCTGCGCCAGCAGGGCTGGCAGGGGCGGATTATCGTCATCGGCGCCGAAGCTTCCATTCCTTATCATCGCCCGCCCCTGTCGAAAGATTACCTGGCCGGCGAAAAAACCCTGGATGAAATACTCATCCGCCCGGCAAAAGTGTATGAGAAATCAGAGGTCGAATTCATTCTCAATACCAGCGTGGAGTCCATTCACAGAGACAACAGGACAGTGCGGCTCAGCAATAACGAAACCCTGTCCTATGATAAGCTGGCCTTAACCGTCGGGTCGAAAGTCAGGAAGGTGAACCTGCCGGGAGCGAACCTGGCCGGCGTGTTCTACCTGCGCGACCTCAGGGACGTCGAACGCATAACGTCATACGTCAACCCGGGGGCAAACGCCGTCATCGTAGGCGGCGGATACATCGGCCTTGAGACCGCGGCGGTCCTGAACAAAAAAGGCATGAACGTCACGGTGCTGGAGATGATGGAACGGGTATTGCAGCGTGTCACAGCCCCTGTGGTCTCGGAATTCTATACCCGCATACACGGGGAAGAGGGCGTCAGTATCCGTTGCGGGGTCGGGGTTAGCGGTTTCAGGGGTAACGGCAGGGTAGCGAAAGTCCTGTGCAGTGACGGCAGCGAGTTTGCGGCTGATCTCGTTATCATCGGCGTCGGCATTTTGCCGAACACGGCGCTGGCGGCCGCGGCAGGTCTTGAAGTCGATAACGGCGTCGTGGTCAACGACCGGGCGCAGACGTCGGACCCGGATATTTTCGCAGCCGGAGATTGCACCAACCATCACAACCCGATCTATGATCGCCGCATCCGGCTGGAGTCGGTGCAGAACGCCACGGACCAGTCCAGGGTCGCTGCCGGCGCTGCCTGCGGCAAGGAGGTCAGTTACAACGCGGTTCCCTGGTTCTGGTCCGAACAGTATGACCTGATGTTGCAGATCGCTGGCCTGTCCCAGGGTTACGATGAAATCATCACTCGCGGCGACCCGGATAACAGTCGCAGCTTTGCCGCGTTTTACCTGAAATCCGGCAGGGTGATTGCAGTTGACGCAATCAACAAACCACAGGAGTTCATGGCTACCAAGAAGCTGGTCGCCCTGAAACAGGAAATAGATAGAGTAAAATTGGCCGATGCGGACGTACCGGTCAAGGAATTGTTATAAGTCTTCTGGTTATGCATAGCAACACCAGCAAAACAGGTATACGGCAACGGGCAGGCGTGACGGTACTCCTTACGGCACTGTTCCTGGTTTTGCCTCTTGGCCTGGACGCGCAGAGCAGCATCCCGGTGAAGGCGGCCCGCCTTGCGGATATCGCCATCCATCCCGGCAAATTCGCGCCGGCAACCGTTGTCAGCCTGAACAACACCGCTGTTTCGACGCAGGTGGGCGCGCGTATCGATGAGATCTCCGTCCGGGTCGCCGATGTCGTCGAGCCGGGCAGCGTGCTTGCCAGGCTGGATTGCACGGATTTTGAACTGGCAAGGAAACAGGCAGAGGCAGATATTGCATCCCTCCGGGCCCGCATCGAACTGGCGCAGCGGCGCCTGGCGAGAACGGAGACACTGGTGGAAAAGCAAACCGTGTCGGAAGAGTTGCTGGACCAGCGAGAAGCCGCCCTGGCCGTATTGAGAGCCGATTACCAAGGCGCGTCAGCGCGGTTGGACGTATCCAGACTCGACATTTCCCGCTGTACGATAGCCAGTCCGTTCAAGGCCGTCATCACCGCAAGAACAGGTTCGGTGGGAGAATTTGCGCAAAAAGGGACGAAGTTGCTCGAAATTGTGGATATCGGGCAACTGGAGATCTCTGCGCAGGTGCCGGCCACGGACATCGCTCAGGTTGTAACCATCAAGGACCTGTATTTCGAAGATTCAACAGGCCGTTATGATGTCGAATTACGCGCAGTGGCGCTGACAGTCAATACCCAGACCCGCAACCGGGAAGCAAGACTGCTGTTCAGTAACGCGGCGGCCCTGCCGGGCGCGGCCGGCAAACTCGTCTGGCAGGACAACCGGCCGCATATTTCCGCCAGGTTACTGGTCCGGCGCCAGGACAGCCTCGGCGTCTTTATTGCCGATAAGGGTAGAGCCAGGTTTCATGCCCTTCCCGGCGCGCAACAGGGCAGGGCAGCGCCAACGGCGTTGCCGCCGGAAACCCGGGTGGTAACGGAAGGGCAATACGGTTTGCAGGACGGGGAGGCGGTAGAGGTTATCCGCTGATGAATTTCCTCAGGCGGTTTTTATCCAATCACGTATTGGCGAACCTGGCATTCGGTCTGGTGATCGTCCTGGGGGCGCTCTCCTACCTGCAGATGCCCAGGGCCAAGGACCCGGAGATTAACTTCAACTGGGTAAACGTCATCAGTATTTATCCCGGCGCCTCTGCGGCAGATATAGAAAAACGCATTACCGACCCCATCGAGGACGCGTTGCGCAGCACTGTCAGGGATATGAAGTATGTGCTCAGCACCAGCCGGGACAACATCTCCAATATCCTGGTCTGGTTCAAACAGGTTGATGACGCCACGTTCAGCCAACGCCTGGTTGACCTGAGACGGGAAGTGCAAAACACATACTTCGATCATTTTCCCGAGGAGGCTGAAGAACCGGTTGTCCAGGAACTGAGCACTTCCAATTCATTTCCAAGCGCCATAGTGGTGGTCACCAGCCCCGGCGATGATGAAAACCTGAGAAGGCAGGCCAACAGCGTAAAAAAAGACCTGGAGCGGCTCAGTGGTGTAGACGGCGTTACTGCGACAGGGCTGGCCGATCCGGAATTGCATATCAGGTTTATTCCCGAACGCCTGGAAGGGCTGGGCATTACGCCTGTGGATATTTCAGAGACGATCCGCGCCTATTTTCGCGATACCACCGCGGGCGACCTGGAAACCTCCGACGGCACATGGATCGTACGCCTGACGGGCACCAGCCCGGATCCGGCAGTCATGCAGGACTTCCCCGTCGTCACGGCATCGGGGGTGGTGCCGCTCGGAGAGATCGCCGAGTTGATCAGGACCAGGGAGGAGCGCTCGTCGCTCGTCACCTTTCGCGGCAATCCTGCGGTGACCCTGAATATAGCCAAGCACGCCGACACAAACATACTGGAACTGATTGACAGGCTGAACGATTACCTGGACGAGCGCAACCGCCTGAAGGCCGCGACCGGCGTGGAGTTGTTCCTGGCGGACGACCAGACCGTCAGTACCCGGCAGGCGCTGGCGCTGATGCAGACGAATGCGCTGCTCGGCCTTTTCCTGGTCATGCTGGTCACCTGGGTATTCCTGGGCACCCGCATCGCCTTCATGACCAGTATCGGCATCCTGTTCACCCTCGCCGGCACTTTCCTGGTTCTCAACGCCAGTAATTTTACCCTTAATAATTCCGTGCTCCTCGGTGTAGTTGTTGTCCTGGGGATGATAGTCGATGATGCGGTAGTAGTGGTCGAAGCCGTGTATTACCGTCTGCAACGGGGACTGGACGGTATGGCTTCCGTAATCGGGTCCTTCCGGGAAGTGTTCGCGCCCGTTACCACCTCGGTGATGACGACTATTGCCGTGTTTCTTCCGCTTGCGCTGCTGCCTGGCGTCGTCGGCGATTTTATGCGAGTCGTGCCGATGGTGGTAACCATAGCCTTACTCATCAGCCTGGTTGAGGCATACTGGATATTGCCGTCTCACGTGCTGGGGATGAAACTGGATTTTGCCAACGCCGGCAACATTCAGAGAAAAAGGAAAGCAGCAAACCATCGGCTCCGGCTGATTTACACCCGGGTTCTGGTCAAATCCCTGCGGCGCCCTGTTGTTACCCTGTTATTGATTGTCCTGCTTATCGCGCTGGCGCTGGGCGCCCTGGCCAGCGGGCGGATCCAATACAACTTTCTCCAGTTTGATCCCGTGCGGATGTTCAACCTGAACATAGAACTTCCCCAGGGCGCATCAGTGGAAGATACCAGCCGCTTCCTGGTAGAGACCGAAGAGGAAGTATTAAAGGAATTTCTCCCGGGCGAACTACGCTCCTCCGTCAGCTTTGCCGGCATACAGTTGACCGAGACGCAACCATTTTACGGCGATACCCTCGGCCAGATCATGTTCAGTCTGCATCCGCGCGCCCATGGTGGCCGCGCAGTCTCCGATATTGCCCATGCTGTCTTGCAGCGCGTGGAAAAGATGCCCGGGCCGATTGCCGTCTCACTCCTGGAGATGACGGGCGGCCTGCCCGCGAGCAAGGCCGTCAGCGTCAAGGTGCTGGGCAGTGAATACCCGGCCATGCTGCAGGCTGCCGGTGAACTGCGTGATTTTCTTGAACGGCAGCAGGTGTATAACAACATCACCCTGGATTACCGGCCTGGAAATCCCGAACTGGCCTTGCGCCTTGACGGTGAAGCCGTACAGCGGGCCGGCCTCAACCCTGCAACCGTGGCGCGCACCGTGCAGACTTACGTGGATGGTGAAATCGTGGCCGTGTTTCAGGATGCAGGGGAGGAAATCAAAGTCAGGGTGGTATCGAAAAAGGACGATGACAGCAATATAGGTAACCTGATGCGGCAGACCATCTCATTGCCGGACGGCCGGTCCATTGCGCTGGAAGAACTGGTCGTGAGTACGCCGGGGAGAGGCGCGCAAAACATTCTCCACTACAATTTCCGCCGGGCGATTACCCTGGAAAGCGATATCGATACGGACAAAATCAATACCTTGCAGGCAAACAGCCTGATCAGGGATAAGTGGCGCGAATTACAGGCCGGTTACCCGGATGTCTCTATCGATTTTTCCGGCGAACTGGATGATATCACCGAAAGCCTGGATGCCATCGGACTGTTGCTGCTGCTTGGCCTGGGCGCCATTTATGTAATTCTGGGAACGCAATTCCGCAGCTACTTTCAACCCTTCCTGGTGATTACCACGGTGCCGCTGGCATTTACCGGCGTCACGCTGGGGCTGCTGGTGACCGGGAATCCCCTGAGCCTGTTTACCCTGTACGGGGTGGTGGCGTTGTCGGGCATTGCAGTCAACGCCGCCATCGTTTTGATATCGGCAGCCAACTCCCGCCTGGAACAGGGTATGAGCCTGTTGCATGCGACGGTATATGCCGCCCGGAGACGGGTTGTTCCCGTTTTTATCACCTCGTTGACCACTATTGCGGGATTATTTTCACTGGCCGCCGGACTGGCCGGAAAATCACTGGTATGGGGTCCCGTAGCTACCGCAATTGTATGGGGGCTGGCGATTTCAACGATCCTGACGTTACTGGTTATCCCCCTGCTGTATCGTACTTTTATGGCATACAGCACAAGGGCAGGTAAAATTGGCAGGCGCTATGATTAAAACACTTTCCGCCAGGGTGCTCCTGACAGCCCTGCTGTTCATATTTCCGCTCGTATCGAGCGGGCAAAATGCCGTCGCGGTGAAAACCGCTCGGGTCAAGGACCTGGCGGTCTACCTGTGGAAGTCCGCGCCTGCGACTGTCGTCAGCCTGAATGACACGTCCGTCGCTGCGCAGATCAAGGCGCGTATAGACGAGATCTCCGTCAGGGTCGGCGAGGTTGTCGAAGCAGGCAGCGTGCTGGTCAGGCTTGATTGCACGGATTATCGGACCGCCGAGCAGCAGGTCGAGGCGGAAATCGGCGCGCTGGATGCCCGTATCCGGCTGGCCGAACGGCGTCTTGAACGAACCCGGAAACTGGAACAGCAACGCACTGCGTCCGAGGAACTGCTGGACCAGCGCGAAGCCGAACTTGCGGTCCTGCACGCACAACGGCGGGGCGCAATGTCGCAACTGGAAAATGCGCAAACCAACATTTCCCGTTGCACCATAAGAAGTCCGTACCGGGCCGTGGTTACCGCCCGGCTGGCTGCGGTAGGGGAATTCGCCGACATGGGCACAAGGCTGGTGGAAATCATGGATATCGAACAACTGGAAATTTCGGCCCAGGTCCCGGCACTAGACGTAGAGACGGTCGAACTTGCCGAAGAGATTTATTTCGAGGATACGGCAAGCCGCTACGCAGTAACGTTACGCACGGTGACACCGGCAGTCAATACCCAGACCCGCAACCGGGAGGTGAGACTGGTGTTCAGCAACGAAGCGGCCCTGCCGGGCGCCGCCGGCAAGCTCACCTGGCGTGACAGCCAGCCCCACGTCTCCGCCAAGCTGCTGGTGCGGCGCGGCAATGATTTCGGCATCTTTATCAATAACACAGGCAAAGCCCGGTTTCATGTCATACCCGGCGCCCAGCAGGGCCGGACTACACCGGTGGACCTGCCGCCGGACACGGTTGTAATCACAGAGGGTCATTACAGGCTGGAGGACGGGCAACCGGTCATCCTGTATAACCCGCGCTGACAGCCTGGTCAGTCAGATATGAATTTCATCGGGCGGTTTTTATCAAACCACGTACTGGCAAACCTGACTTTCGGTCTGGTGATCTTCCTGGGAATACTCGCCTACCTGCAGATGCCCAGGGCCAAGGAGCCGGAACTCAATTTCAACTGGGTGAACATCGTCACTTTCTTCCCGGGCGCTGCCGCCATCGACGTGGAAAAACGCGTGACCGAACCCATCGAAGACGCCCTGCGGAGCAGTGTCAGGGATATCAAGTTCGTGAACAGCACCAGTCGCGACAATATTTCCATGATCCTGGTGCGCTTCCAGCAGATCGATGAAGCAGTGTTCGACAAGCGGATGATCGACCTGCGGCGCGAGGTGCAGAACACCTATACCGATGAGTTGCCGGCAGACGCGGAAGACCCCGTGGTCTTCGAAATCAGTACCTCCAATGCATTTCCCAGCGCCATGGTGGTGGTGACCAGCGCGGGGGATGATGAAAACCTCAGGCGCCAGACCCGCTTCATAAAAAAAGACCTGGAGCGGATCAAAGGTGTGGACCGGGTGAGTGATGTGGGCATTTCCGACCCGGAGTTGCAGGTGGCATTTTTTCCCGACCGCCTGGAAGGGCTGGGCCTTACCCCCGCCGATATTTCCGAAACCATCCGCAGTTATTTCCGCGACATATCCGCCGGTGACCTGGAGACTCTGGACGGCAAGTGGGTCGTGCGCCTGCAGGGGACCAGCCCCGACCCCTCGACGCTCAGGGATTTCCCCATTGTCACCGCGTCCGGTGTTGTGCCTCTCGGGAGCATCGCAGAACTGACCCGCACCCGGGAAGAAGCGGGAGAAATCGTGACGTACCAGGGCAAACCCGCCACACTCCTGGGCGTCACCAAGAACCCGGACGCCAACGTGCTGGAACTGGTGGATATCCTGAACGAATACCTGGACGACCGTAACCGTTTCAAGGACACGACCGGCGTAGAACTCGTCCTGGCGGACGACCAGACCATCAGTACCCGCGAAGCCCTCACCATCATGCAGACCAACGCCCTTATCGGCCTGTTCCTGGTCCTGCTGGTCACCTGGTTGTTCCTGGGAACCCGGATCTCCGTGCTGACCACCATCGGTATCCCGTTTACACTCTCCGGCGCTTTCCTGGTGCTCAGCGCCAGCGGGTTTACCCTGAATAATACCGTGCTGCTTGGGGTCGTAATCGTCCTGGGCATGATTGTCGACGATGCGGTGGTAGTGGTTGAAGCCGTTTATTACCGCCTGCAACGGGGCGCAGAGGCCTTGGATGCCATCATCGCTTCCTTCAGGGAAGTATTCGCCCCGGTAACCACCTCGGTGATGACCACCATCGCCGCATTCCTGCCGCTGGTGATGCTGCCCGGCATACTGGGAGAATTCATGAAGGTCATCCCGCTGGTGGTGACCATAGCCCTGCTCATCAGCCTGTTCGAAGCCTACTGGATTTTGCCGGCCCATGTGCTTGCCTTGAAAGTCAACTTCAGGAAACCCGGACGCATCAGCAGGAAACGGGAGGCGATCAGTTACTGGCTGCGTCTGCGCTATACCCAGGCGCTGGTCAGGTCTCTGCGCCACCCGGTCATCACCCTGGTTTGCATCCTGCTCACCCTTTCGCTGGCGGCAGGTACGGTAGCCACCGGCCTGATCCGCATCAGTTTCTTCGAGTCCGATGCAGAACGCCTGTTTTACCTGAACATCGAGATGCCGCGGGGAACCTCCCTGGAAGAGACCAGCAGGATCCTGGTAAGCGCGGAACAGCAGGCACTTGAAGAAATTCTCCCGGATGAACTGCGCGCTTCAGTCAGTTATGCCGGACAGCAGTTTACCGAGACTGCGCCGCTGTTCGGCGACACCGTGGGCCAGGTCCTGTTCAGCCTGAACCCCCAGGCAAGCGACGGACGTCATGTTTCGGAGATCTCCGAAACAGTCCTTCAGCGCGTGAAAAACATGCCCGGGCCGGTCGATGTTTCGATCCTGGAAATAAAGGGAGGTCCACCAGCCAGCAGGGCAGTCAGCGCCAAGGTACTGGGCAGTGATTATCCGACCATGTTGCGGGCGGTGAATGATTTGCGTGAGTTTCTGGAAGAGCAGCAGGTATATAAAAACATCACCGTGGATTATCGCCCCGGCGACCCGGAACTGGTACTGCGCCTGGACGGAGAGGCCATACAGCGGACGGGTCTCAACCCAGCGATCATAGGGCGGGCATTGCAGGCTTACGTGGACGGGGAGATCGTGACGGACTTCCAGGATGAGGGCGAAGAAGTAAAAGTCCGGGTCGTTGCAAAAAAGGACCGGCATATCAATGCAGACAACCTCATGCGCCAGACCATCTCCCTGCCGGACGGCCGCTCCATCGCCCTGGGCGAATTGCTGATCAGTGAGCCGGGGGTCGGCCGGCAAAACATCCGGCACTATAACTTCCGCCGGGCTATCACGCTGGAAAGCGATATCGACGAGGACAGGATCAATACCCTGGATGCCAATAATCTCATTACGGACAAATGGCGCACCCTGCAGGCCCGGTATCCCGAGATATCCCTGAACCAGACCGGCGAACTCGATGACATCCAGGAAAGCCTGGATGCGATCTGGTTGCTTTTGATGCTGGGCCTGGGAATCATATACATCATCCTGGGGACGCAGTTCCGCAGTTACTTCCAGCCGTTCATGGTGCTTGCAACGGTACCGCTGACGTTTACAGGCGTTACCCTGGGCCTGCTGGTGACCGGGAATCCACTGAGCCTTTTTACTCTGTACGGTGTGGTGGCGCTGACGGGGATTTCGGTCAACGCCGCCATTGTCCTGATCTCAGCGGCGAACCTTCGCCTTGAGAGCGGCATGAGCCTGCTGCACGCCACGGTCTATGCCTCCAGGAGGCGGGTTGTCCCTATCGTGATCACCTCCGCAACCACGGTCGCGGGATTACTCTCACTCGCGACCGGCCTAGCCGGCGAATCGCTGATCTGGGGACCTGTTGCAACCGCGATCGTGTGGGGGCTGGTGTTTTCTACGTTCCTGACGCTGTTCGTCATCCCGCTCCTGTACCGGACTTTTATGGCTTACAGTTCGAGGGGCGCAGGACCGGGCCGCGTAGTATAATAAGCCCCTGATGCTGAGAATGACGGGAGGTTGAAATGGCACAGCACAGCGCGAATCCTGACGGCACGAGCGCCGAAACCGCCGCCGCACAGGAGTTTGTCCAGCCGTCGCTCCTGAATGCGCTTCCGCACTTCCTGCTCCTGCTGATTTTCCCCCTGGTGATCTGCGCAGCGCTTTACGGTGGCTGGTGGATCATGGGACCGTTCCTGTTTATCTGGCTTGAGAATTCACTCGATCTCTATTCAGGCCTGGAAGAACGCAACATGGATCCGTGGGGCACCCGTGACAGCCAGTTGTACGTATACAACCTGGCCGTCTGGATGTGGGCCGTGCTGTGGCCGGTGGTTCTCGTGCTCGTGCTCTGGCAGATTTTTACTGGCGGTCACCTGGCCGTGTGGGAGGCCGTGCTGGTAATATTCGCTCTCGGCATGGCGTCCCAGATGGTATTCATTATCGGCCATGAGCTGGTGCACAAGCGCCATGAATGGGAGCGCAGGTTCGGCGAGTTCCTGCTGGCTTCGGTCACCTACCCCCACTATGCCACGGAGCATGTCTATATACATCACCCCCTGGTCGCCACGCCTGCAGACCTGGGCTCGGCGCGCAAGGGCCAGAGCTTCTGGGAATATTTCCCCCGGGACGTGGCGAACAGTATCGTCGTTGCCTGGCGTTTCGAGCGCGACAGGCTGGCGCGCCGCCACCTCCCGGTGTGGCATTACACCAATCCGTTCTGGCGTTATTTCCTCATGGTTGCGTTCTGGTATGCCCTCGGATACTGGTTCGGAGGCATCTGGGGAGTCCTGGCATTCCTGATGTTCAGCTCCAGTTCTGTCCTGTCAATGAAGATCATCAACTATATCCAGCATTACGGGTTGCGGCGTATCCGCCTTCCCAACGGCCGCTTCGAACGGCCCCAGCCGCAACATTCCTGGAGCAGCGACTACAGGCTTTTCAACTGGATCTATTACAACGCGCAGCGCCATGCCGACCACCATGCTGCCGCAAGCCGGCCATATCCGCTGTTACAGCACTGGGATGAGGATCAATCGCCGCAACTGCCGGGGCCCTACGGCAAAATGGGCGGCCTCGCCATGTACCCCAGTCGCTGGTTTAAGACGATGGACCCGCTGGTCGACAAGTGGAGGGAGCGTTATTATCCGGAGATCAAGGACTGGAATGTTTACGACAGCGCAGCGTTCGACGCGCGTCCGGATATGTTCGAAACCATTTCCGCGATCATGAGGGCATCGCCACGGCTTTCCGAGTGGATAAACCGTACCCCGGCATTGCTCGACATCCTTCAGGACAGGGAATTCACTGATCTTGATCTGCCGGACGGATTCGGACCGAGTCCCGAGTTTGAATTGATCGCCCGGCGCGGGCTGACGCGCGTGTACTGGACCCTGGAATTCACTGCTGCCGAAATGAAGGAGCAGGTTGCGGATATCCCGGTGCAGGACACCAAAGATGCAGTGGAAATCATGCGCAACTGGTCGAACGACAAGGCCCTGCAGGTTGCCATGCATACGCTGCGCGGCAACCTGTCACCGGTCGAAGCGGGGACGGCGCTGTCCAACATTGCCGAGGCCTCGATCGCCGGCGTGCTCTCGGCCGCGGCGGAGGACTTCACCAGGACGCGTTCCGAAGGGGGGATGGCAGCAGTGGTCCTGGGAGAGATTGCAAACGGCGAAGCAACGCTGAGCACCGGGCTTGACATCATGTTCCTGTATGACGGCAGTGGCTCGCCCGATCATTACCGGGGCCTGTGCGAACGCTTTCTCGATGCGTTGCGGGCGCTGTCCCGGGACAACCTGCTGTTGTCGCCGATCCCTGTCGGCAGGGCTGAAAGGGAGGTCCGTTCTCTCGCCGACTTTTCGGAATACCACCACAGCAGCGGCTCAGCCGGCGAATTGCTGGAACTTGTCCGGTCGCGCTGTGTTTTCACATCCGGTGATGCCGGGCTGGGAAAACGGTTTGAAGATAAGCGCCTTGACATCCTGGCCAATGGCGCTGCCCGGGATGCGTTGCTGAACGAATTGCGTCAGGCAGGAGAGGGCGCGCCGGAGGTCGGACTGCAATCATTCGAGACTATGCGCGGCGGTCTCGATGACGTCGAACGCGCTGCCGCATACCTGACTGTGACCCATGCAGCAACAGCGCCGGAGGTTATTGCAGCAGACACGGTCTCCGTATTCCAGAGCGCCGGCGAGGGTGAACTGATACCTGACGATACCGCGCAACGGTTGGCGGAGGCAGCAAGAATGTGGCGCAACCTGCGCGGCATCCTGCGCTTGCTGGGAGAGGATGACAGCGTGGATGACGCTACTTATCCGACGGCCAGGACAGTCATTGCCGGAAGTTGCGGAACAGACGATTTTGATGCGCTGAGCGCCGCGATCAAAGTAACGGCGGCGCGCACTGCCACCGACATTGACGCGCTTTATAAATAGCATCGCACTACAGTTCGTCATGCCGGGCTTGACCCGGCATCCAGTGAAATAACGGGTCGCCGGAGGCGACTCTTTGTATGACCGCTAACCGGGCTTAACGGCGCAATAGCGTCTGATAGCCAGGTAACTGTGCCGCCAGGCAACGCACAGTCTTTCCAGCTTGGCCATCAGTTCGACGAAGGCAGGTGACTTCATGTAGCCGGTCCGCAACAGTCTCAGGGACTGGTAAGTGTTTGTGAGCAGGTGCAGGTTGTCAAACTCCATTCCGTTGAATCCCTCAAATTCAATCACTTCCAGACCTGCTTCCTGAAGCAACCGGGTGTACGAAGATTGGGATTCCAGTCTGGACATCATCCAGTCCTCGCACAACGGTTGAATGTAATTCCTGTAATGGCCGGCCGGTATTGCGTCATGCGCCATCCAGTCCGAAGCCACAAGTCTTCCACCCGGTTTCAGGATCCTGTATACCTCGTGGAGAAACCTTCTGCGGTCACTGTAGTGGCGGGCGCTTTCGATGTTGACAACCACGTCCACGGAACCGTCTGCCAACGGCAGACTCCGGGAACAGTTCGCATACTCAAACTCTATCCGATCACCCAGGCCGGCATTAACTGCCTTACTTCTGGCAATCTCCAGTTGCGTCCTGCTCAGGTTGACGCCCGTGACCCTGCATCCCCGCGTCCTGCCCAGGTGGAAGGCAGTTCCGCCCACACCGCATCCGGCATCCACCACATGATGGTGTCCCTCAATACCGGCCGGGGCGACTATGGTTTCTACCATGCGGTCCAGCGCTCTTGCATGTCCGTCCGCTTCTTTCGGAGTCTCGTTGTGCCTGGGGCGTTCCCCGGGTTTGAATACGCCGAAATGAAGATGCTCGGAACTCCACTGGAGATAGAACACCCTGGTCATCTTGTCGTAGTGCTCTATTACCGAGCGTTCGTGTTCGGAAAGAGGGATTTCGTGACTGTCGTTCAATGTGGGGGCGTCCTGCTGATGGACGCCATATTATAACCGATTTCAGGCTCCTTTTTCAACCTTGCATTGGACGGGTACAGAATTCAATTCTGTGCCCGTTTATGATAAAATACGGCAATCAACCGACACTCGTGAGAAGCGCCTGGTCTGATGCATTCCGGCAGTAGCTTGTTAAAGAAAATCGCAGTGGTTGGTCGGGGAACCGCAGGGTCTTTGGCGGCGGCTGCCGTGGCTCGTTTTCACCCTGACCCGGATCATGAGTTGCACCACATCTACGACTCTCGCATCCCAACCCTGGGTGTAGGCGAAGGCACCTGGCCGAGCCTGCTTCCGTATTTGGAGCAACTGACAAATTTGCCGGATGAAACCATCCAGCAGTCTGTTAATGGAACCCGTAAGTACGGTCTTGCATTTGAGGGGTGGGGTGTTCGTAACCAGGACTTCATTCACTCTTTCATTCCGGAAAATGTGTCCTATGGCTACCACCTGTGCGCCGACCTGATGGGAGAACTACTGCGCAAAAGCGCCAATGCCCGTCATATTGATGCCAAAGTCCTCAACATTACCAGGGTTGACGGGGGCGCGCAGGTTGAATTCGTTGACCTGGCGCCAGAGCGATACGACCTGGTCTTTGACGCCCGCGGGTTCCCCAGGGAGCTACATCCCGACCGGCACATCAATGTTCCTTTCATACCCACCAATACGGCCATTATTCGGCGCTGCCCGGCCACCGTCAAGGCTGCCCGGAATGGGCCGGTCCTGGAACATACCTATACCCGTTCGATAGCGCGTCCGCACGGCTGGGCAGCCGTCATTCCGCTTACGACACACACAGCTTATGGCTACATTTTTAACCGCGATGTAACCGCCCTTGCTGAAGTCGAGGCTGATTTTGACAGGCTTCTTGAAACCGATGGCGTAGCGGAATTTGAGCCTCGCGCGGTCATTCGATTTCCCAATTTTATTCACCGCCGGATCTACGATGGCGCGGTGTGCCGTATCGGCAATGCAGCAGCCTTCCTGGAGCCCCTGCAAGCAACGACAATCGCCGCCGCCCAGTTGCAGATTGGGATGATTCTACATACACGTTTTAACCGCCCGGCGGAGCGCCTTGAGCGTGACGTGCCAACAGTTAACCGATTTCTCGTCAAAAATATGCTCTACTACGGCTTGTTTGTCGGGTGGCATTATCACTGTGGTTCGAAATTCGACAGTGCCTTCTGGAGACATGCCCGTGACCATGCCTGGCCGCAACACCGTGATGCAGCCGCCCCCGAGGTTGTTGACTGTGATGCGTTGCAAATGTTCGACGAGATGGTTTATTTGCTGAACCAATCGGACATCGAGAAGTCGGACCATAATCAGGCCTACGGGTTTTCCCTGGGCAGTTATATACAGATGTCCAAAGGTCTTGGCTGTTAACCCGCATCAAATAGACCGGTTGGTACTTGCGCCACACCTCGAGTATCGTTCCATCGGCGATGGACAGGTACTCCTGGTTTCTGAAACATTCAACACGCTCCTGCATGGGCAGGTATATGGGGATCTCCTGCCGTTGCTTGACGGTTGCCGGTCCGGTGAAAGTATTGTTCATGCGCTCGACGGGGTGCACCAGGAGACGGACGTACGCAAAGCTCTGGCTTTCCTGGAAGCCAGGGGGTACATCGTTTCAGGCGATCACGGCATGGAACGGGGCAAGGCGGCTTTCTGGTCTTCGCAGGGTATATCCCCGCGCCAGGTTGAAGAACGATTGCATGCAGCGCAGGTAGTCATTCATGGTGACGGCGGCCGGCTCGCGACGCGGCTTGAGGCCATGGGTATTGCAGTCGGTACAGGCCATCCGTCCCTGTCCGTATACGCAAGTTCCGACTATCTTGGTGACGAGTTTGCTGCCGTTAACCGGGAGCACCTGAAATCGGCCGCGCCATGGGCGCTGGTGCGGCCAGTGGGAATACAACCTCTTTTCGGCCCTGTCTTCCGGCCTGCGGAGAAAAGTCCATGCTGGGCCTGCCTTACCTACCGTATTCGAAACCACCAGGAAGTCCATTCCTTTGTGCGAAATCACTGTGGCGAGGAAGCAGCGTTTCGTCCGAACGTTGCCGAACCCCTGGTACTGGATATCGTTTACGGAACTGTTGCCATGGAGATAGCCAGGTGGCTGGTCCTGGGGAGCGCGGCGCCGTTGCACGACCATGCGATTACACTGGATGTGGTCGGCATGAAAAGTGAACATCACCGGGTCATGCGCCGTCCGCAGTGTCCGGTCTGTGGAGACGAGGCACTCTATAAAACTGATCGGCCGGCAACGCCGGTGCGATTGCAGGTGAGCCCGAAAGCGCTTCGCAACAGCGGCGGAGTGCGGGCTATGGCGCCTGCGGAGACGCTTGAAAAGTACCGGCACCTGGTCAGTCCGGTGAGCGGAATCGTCACCTGGGTTTCTCGCACAACCCCCAGGACGGACCCCTGGCTGCATGTACATTGGGCCGGCAGCAATCTTGCTTTAAGAATCAAGAACCTGAGCTCATTGCGGCGCAGCCTGCGCAGCAAGAGCGCAGGCAAGGGCAGCACGGCGGAGCAATCCGAGGTCAGCGCCCTGTGCGAAGCTGTCGAGCGCTATTCCGGGGCTTTCCACGGTGATGAAATCCGTTGCCGGAGGAGCCTGGCGGATTTTTCCCAGGCGGGGGATGGAGAAGCGATCCACCCGAACGACGTCCAACTGTTCAGCGATCGGCAATTGGACCATGCGGAAGAGATCAACGCACGCGGCCACCCGTACAATGTCGTTCCGGCGCGGTTCGACCCGGAGAGAGAACTGGACTGGTCTCCGGTATGG
>JAJDUB010000082.1 GCA_022826885.1 Gammaproteobacteria bacterium | reverse complement strand
TTCACCCTGCCCAATGGTGAACTGGTGTCAGGTTCCGTCGAGCTGTTTCACCTGATCTACGCCTGCACCTCCGGGGCGGTGCTGGCCTCCATGCTGGCCTACGTGGCGGCGCAGTACTGCGACGTTTACCTGTTCCACTTCTGGAAACGCCTGACCAAAGGCCGGCATCTCTGGCTGCGCAACAATTTCAGCACGCTGATCAGCCAGGGGGTGGATTCCTTCACGGTGATCAGCGTCACTTTCGGGGCCGCCTTCCTGGCCGGGACTATCTCGCTGAAACAGGTGCTGGTGCTGATGGCCAGCAACTACCTGTTCAAGATGCTGGTGGCGTTAATCGACACCATTCCGCTTTATATCCTGGTGCATTACCTGGGGCGCTACCTGGATCTGGACGGGGGAGAGGCGAGAAATGTGGGTTAACGCTCGATCTGCCCCAGGTTGGCCTGGACGATTGCGCCGTTCATGACCGGCTGCCGGGCGCAGAAGTACAGTGTTTCGGCAATCTCGGCCGGGTCGATCAAACGGCCCATGGTAACGTTTTGCGTCAGGCTCTCCAGCACGGCGGCATCATGGCCGGCGAGCTCGCGCAACATGTCCGTTTCGGTAAAACCCGGACACACGCACGCCGTATGGATACCGCTGCCGGCCAGGTCCTGGCAGGTGGCGCGCATCAGGCCCGCAAGCGCGTGTTTCGAGGTGCTGTAGGAGCAGGTGTTCGCCACGGCTTTGACACTGAGCGTCGAACCCACGTAGAGGATGGAGGAACCCGGTTCCATCAGCGGCAACAGCAGCCGGTTCAACTGCACCGGCGCGACGAGGTTGACCTGCAGTACTTCCCGCAGGGCTTCCCCGTCCAGGTCCAGCGCCGAGTCGCTGCGCAACAGGCCAGCGTTGTGAACCAGGACGATATGCTGCCTGTCCGGAATGAGCGCATGCAGTTCGGCGGCGCCGGCCCGGTCCCACTCCGGTTTGCCCAGGTCAACCGCCAGGTTCAGTACATTCTCCAGCGGGGCGGGAGAGCGGGACAGGTTGATGACGCGATAACCGTGCCCCTGAAACAATTCGGCCGTTGCCAGGCCGATTCCCCTGCTGCCGCCGGTAATGATCAGATTTTTTGTCATATTCCCAATTCCCAATTCTTAATTCCCGCCCCCCGCTTTCCAACTGGCCGAACCCCACTGTCCCGGCCCCGACGACACCTTGAGGACGATTGCCCTAACGGTGTCCGGATCAAAGAACGCCCTGTCCTGCACCAGGCGCGACAGCAGGTAATGCGAATACTCCTCCACGGTGGTATTCCGCAACGGCAGCAGTTTCGTGTCCTTCTTTGTGAAATACAGGGTCTCATCGTTAAAGCCGACCACATACTGCCCGTCGTTCTCGGTGATCTCCAGGTGCGGGGATTGCGCCGGCAACAGGGTATATTCATCCAGTTCCCTGCATAACGTCCTGACCCGGGATTTCAACTCGGTATAGTTGAAACACATACCGTTCTCACCCACCGGCGCAGTGACGGACACGTAGACCCCGAAGTTGTGGCCGTGCAGCCGTTCACGCTCGGTGGCTGAGAAGATGGTGAAATGGGCGGCGGAAAACTTCAGGTCTTCCTTGCTGATTTCAATGGTGGTCTCAGGGGTAATCGTCATGTAAAGGTTTGCCGGTTGTGTATCTTGGTTATTTATTATACTTTGCCTGAATGTGCCCTGACGATGACTTTGTCCAATCCAGGGAAGAAAATGAACGCGCGCAGGATGAACTGGCCTTCCTGTTCGGTAAGGAAACGGTAGAGCAGGCCGGGCAACTGGATATTGCCGACCTGAGTCTGAGCGATGAAATAGCGGCCTGTATCGCCGACGGTATCAGAACGCTCAAGCAACTGCAGGACAAGCCTGCCGCCCAGGTGAACTTCGTCAACAGCCTGCAACCCGGCGCCCGCCTGCTGCTCTGCATGTGGATTATGGATATGGACCTGCTGAAGAAGATTCAGAAGCGTTCATATCTCCGGTAAGTCCCGGGGTCAGAGTAAGAAATTCGAAGAATTTTTACTCTGACCCCAACTATCAGGAAATTGCAGGGGTCAGAGTAAAATTTCTGGCGAAATTCTTACTCTGACCCCGCTGACCCCATGTCAACAGACATCCGCCAGCAACCGCAAATCGCAATTGCCCCCGGACAGGACGCCGACAACCGTTTTCCCTTTGAAACTGTCGCGCAGTTTCCACGCGGCTGCGGTTGCCGCGGCGCCGGCCGGCTCGGCCAGGTTATGGGTGGTTTCCAGCAGCCAGGCCATGGCCTGTCTGATCTCTTCATCCGTCACCAGGACAATATCGCTCACCAGCCGGCGCATGATGTCCAGGGTCATCTCCGCCGGCACCCGGGTCGCCAGACCCTCGGCGATGGTGTCGAGCGAATCGTACCGGACGATTTTCCCGGTCCTGTAGGATTCCGTTACTGCGGGCGCCCCCGCGGATTGAACCCCTATTACCTGGGTGCCGGGGTTGCGCTTTGCCGCGACGACGGCCGTGCCGCAGATACCGCTGCCCAGGCCGATAGGGACAATTACCGCGTCGGGCGCCGGTTCCTCATCGAATATCTCGTCGGCCATGGTGCCGACTCCGGCGATCAGCATGGGTTCATTGGCGGAGTGCACGTAACGCAGCCCTCTCTCTTGCGTCAGCTTCTCGCAATAGAGCTTCGCCTCGTCGAAATCCTTGCCATGCTCGATCAGTTCGGCGCCCAGCGCCCGCATGGCCTGAAGTTTCCCCGGATTGTTGTGCTCCGGCACGACCAGGGTGCAACCGACACCGAACTGCCGCGCTGCGTAGGCCAGCGACTGCCCGTGATTGCCCGTGGTGCAGCTGATGATGCCCCGTTGCTTCTGCTCTGCCGGCAGGCGGCTCACCAGGTTGATGCCGCCGCGCACCTTGAAGGCCCCGGTCGGCTGGTGGTTTTCGTGTTTCAGCAGGTAGCGGAAGCCGAGCCGCTGTCTCAGCAGCGGCCATTCATTGAGCAGGGTGGGGCGCAGGTATTGATAGACCCGCTCGCGAGCCTGCGTTACGTCATCATAATCAACCGGAAGCATCTTGTGTCCCGTGGTAAATAATTTCTGTATGTTGAATAATATAGGAACCTCTGAACAAATCCATCCTGGACTTGTTCAGAGGTTCCTGGCAGTCCATCAGTTGCTTAAATCAATTTTCATTGTTATAATAATACAATGTATTTTTTAAAACAATGAAATGAGTCAGCTTCATGATTAATTCAACCCTGACCGACAAGTGGCAAACCACGATTCCGGCCAAAGTCCGTAAGGCTCTTCACCTGAAACCGCGGCAACGGCTTATCTATGAATTGGTTGAAGGGGCCGTCCTGGTCAGGCCTCAACCGGAAACCCTCAAAGATCTGTATGGTCTTCTTGCTGACGGTCAGGCGCCTTCAGACAAGTCAAGGGAACGGGAGTTAGCGCGCAAGGCCAGAACGGCCAGGTATAAATGATCAAATATCTCCTGGATACGAATGTGCTGATTCGTTTCCTGCGTGGCGATCATCCTGTGCATTCACCGGCAACCCGGGAACTGTTTGCAGAGGCATGTGATGGCAAATGTGTGTTATTACTTACCGAGATCGCCGTTGCTGAGGCTGTATGGGTTCTGCAGTCCGTATACAAAACGGAGCGGGTACAGGTTGCCGAGGGCCTGCGTAAAGTGATACTGAGCGCCGGCATTCGTTGCGCAAGGCGTGATGAAATGCTGGATGCTTTAGGTCGTTTTGCGTCAACAAAGTGTGACTTCATGGATTGTTATCTCGCCGCGCTGGCCGCGGCTTCCGGTGACTCCATAGCAAGCTTTGACAAGGATTTTGACCGGTTCACCGATATAAAACGATGGCAGCCGCTATCTGCCTGACAACAGGGCGTCAAATGTATTCCCATGCTAAAATTACCCGCGCCCTGACTCAAAACTACCGGACGACTTGCTCATCAAATCTCTATTGCCTCGCGCTCACAGGGTTGCATCCAGCCTGAATCATTTGCTGTTACCCCTGGTCCTCTGCGCGGCATTTGCTCCGAGCCGGGCCGACGTGCCGCAAATCACCATTCACAGGACCGACAAGGCGCCGGTAATCGATGGCCTACTGGATGATGCAGCCTGGAAAGACGCGACCCGGGTCACGGAATTCTACCAGCGCGTCCCGGTTGAAGGCGCAGAAGTCAGCGAGGCGACAGAAGCTTACCTGGCCTACGACAGCGATATGCTCTACGTGGGGGTGCGCATGCACGATCGTGATCCGGACGGAATCGTGGCCATGGAACTGCGGGAAGATGAAGAACTGATTAATGACGACATCTTCACTGTCTCCATCGATTCTCTGCAGGACCGGAAAAATGCGTTTGCGTTTTTTATTAATGCCCTGGGGACGAAAGGGGATGGCCGCATAGAGAATAACACTACATTCCGCGGCGAATGGAACGGTATCTGGTACGGCGCAGCCAGTCGTGACGAGCAGGGCTGGATTGCCGAGTTTGCCATACCCTTCAAGACCCTGTCCATGGATGCCGATGCGTCGGCCTGGGGGCTCGAACTGGAACGCTACATCAGGCGCCGCAATGAATTCGCAACCTGGGGCAACCATGACCAGGACAAAAGCTTTTTCTACGTGGCCGCCTACGGTGATTTAGTGGGCCTGGAGGACCTCGACCAGGGCATGGGCCTGGACATAAAACCCCAGGCGGCAAGCCGCTACCGCAGGCGCTTTGACAATGATGACAAGGATTTCACCATAAAGCCGGGCGCAGAAATCATTTACAAGCTCAAGCCTTCGTTGAACGGGTCCCTGATAATCAATCCGGACTTTTCCAATGCCGTAGTGGATGATATCAAGACCAACCTGACCAGGTTTGACCTGTTTTTCCCGGAGCAACGTGACTTTTTTGTCCGCGATGCGGATATTTTCGAGTTCGGCGGCCTCAGGGAAGTGAACGGCATCCCGTTTTTCTCAAGACGAATCGGCCTGCCTTTCGACCGGGAAAATCCGGAACCGCTTGACATCGATATCGGCGCGAAACTGAGCGGTCGCGTCGGGCGCTATACTATGGGACTGCTGAACACGCAGATGGGTTCCGGGCAGGGGATAGGCTCGAAAAACCTGTCCGTGGCCAGGGTTGCCATGGATGTTCAGGAGGAATCAAGGGTCGGCGCCATGATGACTTACGGCAACCCCACGAGCAGCGATGACAACGGCGTCGCCGGTATCGATTACCGCTACCGCAACAGCAACCTGTTCGGTTCGCAGGTGTTCGTGGCCGATGCGTACGTGATGAAGTCTTTCAGTG
>JAJDUB010000068.1 GCA_022826885.1 Gammaproteobacteria bacterium | reverse complement strand
TGAGCCGGGCTATCCCGGAAGCTTACCGGAAAAAGCTGCACGTGATCCATCAATCGGCAACGCCGCTACGACGCCCCCGCCGTCCCTCGGTACGCACCTTTGATGTCTGCGTGGTCGGTCATTTGCGTGAGGAAAAAGACCCGTTCAGGGCCGCCTGCGCCGCCCGAAGCCTGCCGCAACAGTCCCGCCTGCGGATAATCCACCTGGGTAAAGCCCACAATGACGAATGGGCCGCACAGGCGCGCGCCGAGATGGAGCTGAACCCCCGTTATCACTGGCGCGGCGAGGTCGGCGCATGGCAGGTCAGGGAGCAGTTCCTGAAAGCGCATGCGCTGGTACACAGCTCAACCATGGAAGGTGGAGCCAATGTTGTCTCTGAAGCTGTGGTGGCGAACGTTCCCGTCATTGCCTCCGATATCGACGGTAACGTGGGCCTGCTGGGCGAGGATTATCCCGGCTATTACCCGGTTGAAGACACCGGGGCTTTATGCAGTCTGTTACAGCGGGCGGAAACCGACCGGGACTTCCTGCAATGCCTGCACGAATATGGAAACAAACGCAAACACCTGTTTACCCCGGAACGGGAAAGCAGGCGCTGGCAAACACTACTCAACAGCCTCTAAGGCGGGGTCAGAGTAAGAAATTCGCCAGAATTTTTACTCTGACCCCTGCAATCCCCTGCAGCCAAGTCCCAATGTCCTGAGGATAGATGGGGTCAGAGTAAAATTATTCGAAATTTGTCGTTTAGGGTAGATTCCGACGATTTTACTCTGACCCCTGGATCCCGGCTCAAATATGTAATCTAACCGGCTCCAGCCGATCACTCTCGGGCAACACCCTGCCGATAACTGCCGTGCGGCTATAGCCCAGGTTACGCAGTTCCGCAGCACAGGCATCGGCCTGATCTTCCGGGACACCGGCAAGCAGTCCGCCGGATGTTTGCGGGTCGAATATCAACGGGTAGCGCAGGTCCTTCGAGACATTTTCCGCATCGCGTATGGCCCGGCGCAAGCGCAGGTTCTGGGGCTGCAATGAACTGAATATGCCGGCTGCCACCGTCTCCTCGGCACCGGGCAGCAACGGTATGGCGCCAAGGTCCACCTCAACGTCAACCCGGGAAGGCTTTATCATCTCCACCAGGTGCCCCAGCAGGCCGAATCCGGTCACATCCGTGCATGCAGTTGCCCTGTGCCTGAACAGACACCTGGCGGCCTCGAGGTTCGATTGCACCATGCTTTCCAGCGCGGCAGCAATCCAGGGCCCTTTTGCCTTGTGCTGCATATCGGCCGCAAACAGGGTCCCGGTGCCGATGGCCTTGGTCAGCACGAGTCGATCGCCCACGACCAGGCCGCCTTTATGCAGGATATGCTCCCGATCAATCAGACCGTTCACGGAAAAACCCAGGGACAACTCCTCACCTTCGCTGGTATGCCCGCCGACCAGCGCCGTACCCGTTTCGTTCAACACCTTGAGTGCGCCTTGCAGCATTTGCGCAAGCAGCTCTTCTACCTTCTTTTCGCCCGCATAGGGAACGGTCACGATAGCCAGTGCCGTTTGCGGTTCCGCTCCCATCGCGTATAAATCACTCAGTGCGTGGTTTGCGGCCACCTGTCCGAAGATATAGGGGTCGTCGATAAACGAGCGGAAGGAATCGACCGTGTGCACCATTACCTTGCCGGCAGGAACACTGGCAACGGCCGCATCATCAGGTTCGTGCAAACCGACAAGCACATCCTCCCGGGAAACCGGTTCAAGTCCCGCCAGTGCGTTTTCAAGTACTGTCGCGCCCACCTTGGCGCCGCACCCGCCACAGCGCATGGCAATGGCGGATATCTCCCTGATGGCGTCCTTATCGGCCAGGCCGCGCGGAATATCCTGCCGCTCCTCCTCCTTCATGTCCGGCAGGTCGTTGTACTTGCGCATGAAGCGGCGGTCAATCCAGTCCTTCCAGCGCCACACCCAGCGCCCTTCCAGCGCCCACCAGGAGCGTGAGGCGATGGCATACCTGTCGCCCGTGGAAATAAGGCTGAGGAACTCCTTCTGCGGGAAATAGGGTTTAAGGGGACGGTCCAGCAACCTGTTCCGGACATTCAATGACAGGGGCGGTCCCTGACGGACGGCGAACACACCGGATTTGGGCCGCGGGTGGTTAACCATGTGGGCGATATCACCCGCGGCGAAGATGCCGGGATGTGATACCGACTCAAGCGTATTGCCGACCTTGATAAACCCCTGTTCATCAACATCCAGGCCGGCCTCTGCCGGCCACGCCTGGGCGCGGGCCATGGTCACCCACAGGAGCTCATCCAGCTCAAAGGTTGCGCCGTTGGCGCAGTCCAGCGCGCCGGGCCGGACCTCGACCACCTTGTGTCCCGTGTGAACATTGATGTTCCGTTCGGCAAGCACGCGCCGGAATTTGGCGCGCACGAAGCGATTATGTGTGACCAGTACGTCATCAGCATCGGTAAACAGGTGAAATTCAGGACTGACATTATCCGGCCATTTCCCGGCCAGTAACTCTTGCAGCCGGTACTGGACCGCAAGCGTCAACTCGACACCGCCTGCACCTGCGCCGACGATGCCGACCCGCACACCATCCCGGCGCGGTATTACCCGCTCACACAGGTTTTGCCAGTTGTCGACAAAACCATCGATGGGTTTGACCGGCGTCACATTGGCGGACGCGCCGGGGACGGCGGAGATATCAGGGGCGGATCCGGCATTGATGGACAGCACATCGTAACCCAGATCAGGGCGGTCGCGGCAGATCAGTCTTTTGGTTTCCGTATCCAGACCGATCACTTCATCATGGATAAACCGGGCGCCGGCAAACCGGCATAAGGGAACCAGGTCGATATGGGCCTCGTCAAACGTGTAGTGCCCGGCAATGTACCCCGGCAGCATGCCGGAATAAGGCGCCTGCAGGTCCCGGCATATCAACGTTATGCGCACTCCGGGCACAGGCTGCATGGCAAACTTTTTCAGCACCGTGACGTGGGCATGTCCGCCACCGACCAGCACCAGGTCTTTCAGAACCGGGACGTGATTCCCCCTCATGCGCCTGACTCAACCGGTTTGCTGTCTGTAATATATGGCCACACTGGTCATAAACCTGATAAATTACAACATTGTAATCAGGTTTATCGTAACTTGGATATGACGTCACTACCAGTATAATTCAGAGATGGACTTCAGCTAAAGAACCTGGAGAAAAATGGACATGACCGCAATGCGACTTGGTTTCTGGCCACCGGTTTATGGCAACTGGATCATGACTGATTCCCCTGACCAGGGTGTGGCCTCCTACGAATACGTGAAGGAGACGACCCTGCTGGCGGAACAACTGGGATTTGACACCCTGTTGCTTGCCGAGCACTTCATACATCCCAATGGCGCGGCGCTTGACATGGTCGATGCCTGGACCAGTGCAGCGGGGCTGGCCGCACTGACATCAAAAATCGAAATCATCGCGGCAGTAAAACCCGGTCTGCGGGCGCCCGGCGTTATTGCAAAAATGGCGAACAGTATCGACCATATCAGCCGGGGCCGCTTCGCGATAAACCTGGTGTCCGCCTGGTGGCCACCCGAATACGAGATGCTTGGCGTGCCGGTGCTGGCGCATGATGATCGCTACGCCCGGGCCGCTGAATACATCGATATTCTCAGGGGCCTGTGGACCCGTAACGAATTCAGTTTCGATGGTGAGTACTACCGGATAAAGGACGCCTCTATTGCCCCGCGATCGGTGCAACAGCCACATATTCCGATCTATATCGGCGGCGAATCGGAACAGGGCCGGGCCCTGGGCGCCCGGGCCGCCGATATTTTTGTCATGAACGGCAGGCCGCCGGAACAAATTCCCGAGCTCGTCACCAACATGAAGGAACGGGCGCAACAACATGGCCGCACGATTCGCTTTGCCATGGCGGGTTTTGTCATCTGCCGGGAAACGGAGACCGCCGCGAACGAGGAATTCCAGCGACTGCTGGCGTTACGTCATATGCAAATCAGGGGGGCGGACAAGGAAGTGGTAATGCACCAGGTACAGCCTCATGACCAGGAAAAAGTGGGCACCAACGGCGGTACGATGGCAGGACTGGTGGGAACGCCGGAAATGATTGCCGAACGCTTACGGCATTTTGAGTCGCTGGGCATCGAGACATTCCTGCTGCAATTTCACCCCACGCTGGAGGAAATGCAGCGATTTGGAACTGAGGTCATGCCATTACTCATCCCCTAACCAGTCCCGGAGAAATTGTGCGACGCTGCGATCCACCAGGATGCGGAAGCGTGGAGTGTCATCCAGCCGGTGGATAATGACGGACAGGTGTTGCAACCGGGTTAAGGCATAGCGGCCGGAAGGGAAAGCGCTGTTATGGAGATCGACCGAACACCCTGCCGCCAATTTTGCTGTGGCATCTTCACCGGATATTTCGATAATACTCCAGGCATCGGTCACGTCGGTAAGAACGGATGTGGCGCCGCTTGTTGAAGCACATAATGCACTTGAAATACTGTCGATATCCGGCGCCGGATTGACCAGCAACCAGTCATTGGGCCCCAGCCAGTAAGTTGCCGGGTCGTTGTTTACCGTCTCCTGTGGGCTTTCCGGCAGTGTGATTCCGAGTAAACTTTCAATCGGGGCCGGATTTATCCCGGCGCGTGGTCGCACCTGCAGTCGCAGCTTACGTGTACCGCTAAGCATGTAATCGATCTCCTTCCGGGTCCCAGGCAGCGGGCGTACTGAGCTGTGCCGGATGAACCTGGCCGTTGTCATACACGTTCACCGTCTCACCCTGCCGCCTGCTGCCGTCCTGCACCAGGCCGAGACCCACGTAACGTCGCAGGTTGGGGCTGTAACAGGCGGACGTCACGTAACCCTGGGTGGGCGCGGGCGCGCCGGTATGTTCCGCACCAATGACGTGCGCGCCGGCGGCGAGCACGCTCCCGTCCTGTACAGGAGTGAGCCCTACGAATTCCAGGCGCCCATAGCTCGTATTATGGGTACGGCTCAGGGAACGTTTACCGAGAAATTCACCCTGCTTCCTGTCTGCCACATGGCCCCAGCCGACGTCCCCGGGCGTGGTGTTGCCGTCGGTATCGCTCCCCACGTGCAGGTAACCCTTCTCGGTCCGCAGGACGCCCAGGGTTTCTACACCAATCGGCATGATCTGCAAATCTTCACCGAGTTGCATCAAACGGCCCCACAGGGCTGCCCCCCGATCCGCGGGAACATTCAGTTCATAACACAACTCGCCGGTGAAGCTGGCTCTCAATACTCGTAACGGCATGTTTTCAACCGTTCCCGTCGCAATACTCATATGGGGCATCCCGTTATTGCTGATGTCAATACCGGCCTCAAGTCGCTCCAACAGTTCCCTGGCCCGCGGGCCGGATACGGCAATGTTGGCCCACTGGCTGGTAACCGGAGTCAGCAATACGTCCAGGTCCGGCCAGTCGCCCTGTAACAGGGCTTCCATCCAGGCGTGGATGCGATTCGCCCCGGCGCTGGTGGTATGCACCAGGTAGTGGTCGTCAGGCAGTCGGGCGAAGATGCCGTCGTCGATGATAATGCCGTTTTCGTTCAGCATCAGGCCGTAACGTGCCCGGCCGGTTTCCAGCGAAGTAACATTATTGAGGTAAACGCGGTTCAGAAACTCGGCTGCACCGGGCCCGTAAACTTCAATTTTCCCCAGCGGCGACCCGTCAAAGACGACAACCGAGGTGCGGGCTGCCACGGCCTCCCGGGCAACTGCCTGTTGTTCGCTTTCGCCATTGCGCGGGTAAACCCGGGGACGGCGCCAGGTGCCGTAATCTTCAAACTGCGCATTCAGTTGCTCGTGGCAGGCAAACAACGGGCTGCGCTGCACCGGCGCATAGAACTCGCCCCGGTCACGCCCGGCCAGGGCGCCCAGGGTTACCGGCATATAGAAAGGCCGGAAGGTGGTGGTCCCCACCTCCCCCGGCGTCCGTCCGGTGCGTTCCGCCAGGGCAAGCAGGGCATTCACATTGCTGGTTTTGCCCTGGTCAACGGACATGCCGGTGGTCGTATAGCGTTTCAAATGCTCAACGGAGGTATAGTTCTCTGCTACTGCAATATCGATATCCTGCAGGGTCACGTCATACTGAAAATCTATCCATTGACGGTCGGGACGATGTTCACACCCGGCACGTTCCATATGCAAAGCGCCAGTGCTCTTCGAGCGCGTCCGGGGACGGACTTGAAGTCCGTCCCCAGCGGCAGCAAGACCGGCCTCCCGCCCCTGCTCCAGCGCCATATCCAGAGTCAAGGCACCGGCCACCATCCCCGCGACATGTACGTGGGGAGGTATCTCATCCGGCAAGAATGCACCCAGTGAGGGATCGTAACGCAGCCTGCCGCGGGCCTGGGTGAAGAGATGAACCGCGGGCTGCCAGCCTCCGGCCATGGCAATACAGTCGCATTCCAGGGTTGCCAGACGCTCCTCGCCTCCCCGTCTGGCAACAGACACGCTGCGCACGCCTCTATCACCCCGGCAATCCAGCGGAATCGCATTATGAAATACTGTCATTCCCTGATCACGCAGCGCCCGGGCGCCCTCACCTGCAAGTGACTGCCGCGCATCGATCATGGCCGCAACGTCCACCCCTGCGCTCATGAGCGCGCCGGCAACGCCGTATGCGCTGTCGTTGTTGGTTGCAATAGCAATACGCATTCCCGGCGCCACCGCATAACGGTTGCAGTATTGCTTTACCGCGCTCGCCAGCATGATGCCGGGGCGGTCGTTATTGGCGAAGACCAGCGGCTGCTCAATAGCGCCGGTGGCGAGCACAATCTCACGCGCATGGACCTTCCATAACCGCTGTCGCGGCCCTTCGCCCTCTCCCGTCGCGCGCCGGTCACTCACCATCTCGCACGCTATCACCATACGGTGGTCAAACCAGGCTGAAGCCGTAGTATTGGTCAACAGGGTAACGTTATCCCGTTGCCGTAACACACGCACCGTCTCTTCCAGCCATGCGTCTCCCCGCTCGCCGTTAATGTTCCCTTCACTCCAGAGCAGGCTGCCGCCCAGGCGGCTGTCCTGCTCAATCACAGCGACCCGCGCCGTATTCTCACTGGCGGCCAGCGCCGCACTCAAACCGGCAGGACCACCACCCACTATCAGGACATCACAGTGCACGTTATGGTGCATATAGTGATCGGGATCATCGGCAGGCGGCAGTTTGCCCAGCCCCGACATACGCCGGATAAACCCCTCGTACCAGTGCCAGTGAGGCCAGATAAAGGTCTTGTTGTAAAACCCGGCAGGCCACAGGAAATGCAGGTAATCAAGGCTGCGGCCGATATCAAACTTCACGCCCGGCCAGCAATTCTGGCTGCGCGCCTCCAATCCGTCGTACAACGGCTGCATCGTAGCACGTATGTTGGGTTCTTCCAGGGCGCCCCGTCCCACGGTCACCAGTGCATTGCACTCCTCGGCGCCGGCGGCGAGGATGCCGCGGGGGCGATGGTACTTGAAGCTGCGCCCCACCACGCGTACCCCGTTAGCCAGTAATGCCGATGCCAGGGTGTCGCCTGCGAAGCCATTGTATTGTTTGCCGTCGAAACTGAATGACAACGGCTTTTCACGGTCTATCCTGCCGCCCGTTTCAAGCCGCATGGGCTGAGTATTACTCATACCGCTTCTTCCCGGTCTACATCCGGTGGCGCTTCATCGAGACGATACACAGCCAGAATTTCATGGCTTACCGTATGCCGGACGATATTGAACCACTGCCGGCACCCGTAGCGGTGTTGCCAGCGTTCGAAGTGCAGTCCCTTGGGATTGTCACGAAAAAACAGATATTCGGCCCAATCCCTCTCTGAAACCTGCTCCGCCGGTTCAGGACGGGCTATATGGGCCTGTCCGCCGCAGACAAACTCATTTTCATCGCGTTCACCACAGAAAGGACAAGAAATCCGGAACATGAGAACCCCTAGTGAGCGACGCCTGCCGCCGCCGATTCATCCACCAGGGCGCCGCTTTCGAAACGTTCCAGGGAGAAAGGTTTGATCAGCGCATGAGGCCGGTCATTGACTATGGTATCCGCCATGGTGTCACCGCTCGCCGGAATGGCCTTGTATCCACCGGTCCCCCAGCCACAGTTGATATACAGGTTCTGCACCGGTGTCCTGCCCATGATGGGGCTGGTATCGGGCGAGATATCCACGATGCCGGCCCACTGGCGCATGAGTTTTAACCGGCTGAAACGGGGATACAGGGTCAGGAACGCCGCCACGCAGGATTCGACGTTGTCGTAACTGCCTCGCTGGGCATAGGAATTGTACACGTCGGCGCCGGCGCCCAGAACAATTTCGCCGCGATCCGACTGGCTGACATACATGTGTATGGCGCCGGACACGGTCACAAGGTTAAGCACCGGTTTGATTGGCTCCGATACCATTGCCTGCAGCGCCATACTGGTCAGCGGCAGGCGAAAACCCGCCATTTTTGCCAGCACGCTGGTGTGTCCGGCTACCGTGATATGTACTTTTTCCCCGGAAATGTCTCCCAGCGAAGTCTGTACCCCGGTAACCGTGCCGTGGCTGATATTGAAGCCGGTCACGGTACAGTTCTGGATGATATCCACCCCCAGGGCATCCGCTGCGCGGGCATAACCCCAGTTGACAGCATCGTGACGGGAAATACCGCCGCGCCGCTGGATAAATCCACCGGCAACGGGAAAACGCGCATTGATATCGATAAGCGGTTCCATCTCCTTGATTTGCTGCGGTGTCAGTATCTCGGAATCGATACCGTTGAGTTGAATGGCATTGGTCCAGCGCGCGAGCATCTCCATGTCATGATCGCTATGGGCAAGATTCAGCACGCCGCGCTGGCTGAACATCACGTTGATGTTGAGATCCCGGCTCATGCTTTCGTACAACTTCAGGGAGTGTTCGAAGAACGCGGCGCTTTCCGGGTAAAAATAGTTTGAGCGGGTCACCTGGGTGTTGCGGCCGCTGTTGCCGCCACCTATCCAGCCGCGTTCCAGCACCGCGACATTGGTGACGCCGTGCTTTTTTGCCAGGTAATAAGCTGTGGCAAGGCCATGCCCGCCACCGCCGATTACGACTACGTCATAGGACTTCTTCGGCAATGGCGAACGCCAGGCCGGTTGCCAGTGCTTGTGGCCCCTGAGGGCATGGTAGAGGATTTTGGGGAATGAATACTTCTCCATGACGGGTTTCAGACAGTCAGTAACTTCCAGGTATCCAACGTGATTAATTACTTATGTTTGTACCTTTTTGGATTATTTTTATCAAATAACGTAACTACGAGACAACCTGCCGCTGGGATATTCTATCGCATAATTTGATTATGAAGCATCCCCCCTCTGTCTGCCATACTTTCCGGGATTTACCCTTGTTACGTCGTGCGCAATACGCTACATTTCGTTATTGCCAACTACGAGGATTATCATTAATGATTATGCATAACCCGCCTCATCCGGGTGAGTTCATCAGGGAAACGTATATTGAACCATTTAACCTGAGTGTCAGGCAGGTTGCCTTGAAGCTTGCTGTATCGCCCTCAACGCTTACCCGTTTGTTGAATGGCGGCAGCAATATCTCTCCTGTAATGGCTTTGCGTTTGGCGAAAACATTAGGCCGTTCGCCTGAGAGTTGGTTGGCATTACAGGATCAATACGATTTGTGGCATGCGAAGAGAACTGCCAATCTCAAACAGGTTAAGCCGCTGGTTCTGTCGGCAACTCGTTAACAACGATATTCTCGCCCGAGTCGCGTAACAACTCAATCCACCTGTCAACATGTTCCCTGTCCGAGGGTACTGGCGTTACTCCGGCTTCGAGTTCCCCATTCAATATGGCTTCAACCACCAGCGATACCGGAACGGAAACGAGTCGTGCCATGGCTGACCCCCGTTCATCACCGGTGCTGTCCAGGAGGTATTGCCGGTTCCAAACCTCCTTGCCGTTTTTATCCCTTACGCTTAATTTCACGCTCAGTACGACACGGTCCGGTTCCTTCTCGGCATACTGGTGCTGCCGCCACAACTCTTCACTCAAAGCGACGAGACGTTGCTCTCCCGCCGCTCCCGTTGCATTCTCCACCGTAGCAAATATGTCCTGCCAGGCGTCAGACCATCCATTGAGGCGTAGTGTACCGCGCACGAAGTCTACTATCTTCCAGTCATCATCGAATCCATATTGCCTGATGAACGGCAACGAATCCCGGTTGGGGAATGCCTCGAAGGCTTCTCCGTTAACCAGGCAGGTTTCGATTTCCCGGTAAGGTGTATCGGTGCTGCGTTCCTTACCCCGGGCAATCCAGCGGGCCGGTGAGTTCAATGCCTTCAGCACGCCAAGGGGCGACCAGGAAAACTTGTAGGTGAAGCTGTCTGCCTTAAGCGGAAAACCACCGCAGTATGAATGAAAAGAGATGGTATTTCCCGTATCGAACACAGCGCTGTGCCGATAGCCGTTCAGCAGGGCATGGGCAAACAGGTGGTCCAGTCCCGGGTCAAGCCCGCATTCGTTGACGAAGCATAACTGCCGTGCCCGCGCCTGTTCATCCAGCGCAGCCATTTCCCCGGAGATGTAACTTGAAGTAACGAAGTGCGCATTGTTCTCCAGGCAAAGTTCCGCCGCCCGCAAATGCAGGGAAGCGGGCAGCATCGATACCACCACATCTCCAGGGTTGACACCTGATGCCAACTGCGTCCAATCCAGTTCACCGGCAACGGCACTATCCAGGTTGATACCGGCAATAGCGGCCTGCGCTTTTGACGGTGTCCTGTTCCAGACGTTGATGGGATATTCCAGCAATGCCAGCCGGCGTATACCCGGTACGGATGACAGGCCAACTCCCAGCCAGTGAATGTGACGCATATCTTATATCCCGTTTCTAACCGGTTTTCGTTAACCGGGCCTCTGTCTTTTTACCTTCAAAGAGTTCCACAGCCTGTTGCCAGGTCCGGCCGTCAGGTAATTCCAGCAGAGCGCCCAGCAGTTGCGCCGAGAAATCTTCACTGCTTTCTTTCGGCAACATGGATGGTAAATGGTCTATTGCGATCAGGTCCAGTACGGGTTTGTCTCTGAGGCGCGTTGCAGGCCGGACGAATGTCGTGCAACGCTCATAAACCGGGATTGGATTGTAGTTACCGTAAGGATCACAACTGATATCAACTATAACGGAAAGCCGCCGCGTCTTATCCAGGAGTTGCCGGGTAACGAACGGCGCAATGGCTGACTGGACCAGTACACAGTTCAGAAAGATATCGTGTTCCAGAATTTCGCGGAAAGGACCGCCTTGCACGGTTTCCTCCAGGTCCCACAACGTCGTTTCAATACCCAGGCTACGGCAGAGTTCCTCAGCTCCACGACCGCATCGCCCCTTGGCGCCGATGATAATGACCCGCGGATGCCTGCCGGACTTTTTCAGCAAATCGGATACTTCCACAAGCAGTTGACTTTTATCAGGATAACTGCGGACGGGTCTCACCGTACCGGGCTGCTGCAACCGATTCATTACACCCAGCGCAGCGCCGGCAAAACCGGCCCAATAACCGAACGCGGCAATACGGCGATTGTTCTCATCCAGCAAAAATTCCAGATCCAGCAACTGGCCGCCGTCATTTGCGAATTTGTTCAATAATCGCTGCCAACCCGATTGCTGTTTGTAGGCGTGGGCAAAGTAAATATGCCTGTGGCGCAGTGCAGGTAACGGCTCCGGTAATTCCTTCAGGCCGAGCACGTAACAGTCCGGCGGGGCAGCCGGCCAGGAAGCGGCAGGGGCAATACGGCAACCCGCCTGTTGATATTGCGCCGTGCCGAATATGCGGTTATCACATTCTTCAACCGATACGGCATGACCTGACGCAACCAGTTTCCCTGCCGTTTCCGGCGTCAGGGCGGCCCTCCGTTCAAAAGGTTTGGCTTCTGCGCGCAGCCATAGATGAGGCATGGTTTATTCCGTCTTCCCGTTGCTGCCTCATTGGTTGTCGGAAAAACCGTAGTATTGCCGTGCCTGGCGCTCCGATACATAGCCATTACGGATATCACTTTCCAAAATCGATCTATCGCGCCGTAACGGGTCGCCTGCACCGCCACCGGCGCCGGTGACTACGCGGATGATATCGCCCTGGTTCAGGGGCACATTGGAAAACTTGCCAAGAATTTCCCGTTTACCGTCACTGCGTATGATCTCAACCCGGTTTGAAGAACCCGGTTCCCCCCCGTTGATGGACCATGGCGCGGTAGTGTGATTCGGGGTAAATAACCCGGTAGTCCACGCGCCTTCTCCCTTTATTTCATATTCCAGCACCACTCCTTTCCCGCCACGGTATTCTCCCTCACCGCCGTCTTCTTCATTGAAACGGTATTGCCGGACAAAAACAGCGTTGCGCGCCTCATTGAGTTCGACGGGCGTATTGAATGTCTCGCCGTCAATCTTGCTGAATTGGGCATTGGCGCCGTCATACCCCAGGCCGGCGCCAAAACCACCTACCTCAGGTTCAATCAGGAAGGCCGGTTTGCCGGTATCCGGATGTATGCTGCCGATAACCAGGGCGCCGACAGAACCAAAATGGCCGGCGGTCAACTGTTCCGGAAGTACATCTGCCAGCGACCGCCACACCAGGTCGGTGACAAACATGACCGGTTCGTGAAACAAGCCTACCGGAGCGGGACGCTTTGCAGCAAACAGCGAACCCTCGTCGCATAACAATCGTAACGGCCTGAATACCCCTGCATTGCAGATACCGCCGGGGTCCGTGATTGCCTTGAATGCAACCTTGGCTCCGCACAGCGTCACTGCATAGGGGCAATTGGCGGGTTCATTTACCTGACTGCGGTTACCGCGCAGGTCAATGGTGAAATGATCGTCAGTGATGGTCAACAACATTTTGACCTGGCCCAGGCTTTCCAGGTCGCCCACGGTCCGGAACGTCCCCTTGGGAAGCTGGGCCAAAGCCTGCCGGGAGACCACTTCACCGTAATCCATATAACGTCGAAGAGCCTCGGTGAATACTTCCTGTCCATAGGTCTGTACCAACTGTTCCAATCGATTTGCCCCAAGTCGTAATGACGCCACACCGGCCCACATGTCACCCAGTGTATTATCGGGTAAACGACTGTTTGCCCGGATCATGTCAATGACGGATTCAATGGGTTCACCCCGTTCAAACAGTTTAATGTCGGGGAACTGCAGACCTTCCTGATAAACTTCCGTCGCTTCGATTGCCACACTGCCCGGAACCATGCCGCCGATATCGCTCCAATGGGCCTTGTTTGCAGTCCATGCGATCAATGTATCTCCGGAAAATACGGGCATAAGCAACGATACATCATTCAGGTGGCTGGCGCCGCCATGCCATGGATCATTGGTAATGAAAATATCGCCCGGGAAAATCCTGCCTGCTGCCTTAAATTTTTTATATATTGCTTTAACACCTGGCTCCAACATACCGATAAATATAGGAATGCCAGCTCCTTGACTGACCAGACTGCCCTCCGGGTCCGTGATCCCGACTCCGAAATCGAGCACTTCATAAATTATGGTGCTCATTGCAGTCTGACGCATGCCCGTAAACATCTCTTCACAGGCGGCATCTATGGAATTCTGGATTATCTCCAAAGAAAAGGGATCAAAGTCATTACTCATAATCAGACCTCAATACGGATATTGCCAAAATCATCAACCCGGGCTCGACCACTATCCACTACGATGGTTGTATCCGGTTCATCAATTATGGCCGGCGCTTCGATAAGCATACCGGGTTCAAGGAGTGCCCGTTCATAAATTGCGCACCTGTGGACGTCAAGGGGGCCGAAATCCACCTGGCGTTCCGACCTGATACAGTCCTTGACACCGCGGCCGGTTTTACCTGGTTTGGCCGGCATGACCTGCTCAACGGGAACAACGGCGGCTACATGGAAATTCACGACCTCAATCTGGCTTGAAAGCCGGTATGAATATTCACGTTCATAATCGTCCCTGAATTTCTCCTGGATTTGTTCAACCACTTCGGCGTTGATCAGCCTGTCAGGGACGTCCACCTTTACCGTGTGTTCCTGGCCTTCATAGCGCATGTCCAGCATCCGTTGAAAACCCAGCCCTGCCGTGTCGACGCGATCGCTTTCCAGTTCTGCCCTCAATTGCATTTCCAGTTTCCGGAAGGTGGTATCGACTTCACTGGCGTTTGTTACGGCCAGGACGAGCGGAACACTGACAATACGGTCGCGGCGCAGATCGGTCTGCATCATGCCCCAGCAGGAAAAAACCGACGCGTTCACAGGCACGATGACCTCGGGGATTTGCAGAGTCCGGGCAAGGTCAGTGCCGTGCAGGCCGCCTCCGCCGCCAAATACCACCAGCGAAAAATCACGTGGGTCATAACCGCGGTTCAGGGAGACCAGTTTAAGCGCATTGACCATGTTGTTGTTTGCGATTCGTATAACACCCCTGGCAAGTTCTTCCCGGCTTACGTTCATGACCTTGCACAGGCGCCCAGCCGCCTCGTTCATTGCATCGAGATCTACCTTAATCTCACCACCGAGAAAGTGCCCGGGGTCGATGCGTCCCGTCAGCAAATGTGCGTCTGTCGTAGTAAAGTCTTTCCCTCCCCGTCCATACGCTGCCGGGCCGGGGTCCGCGCCTGCACTGCGCGGGCCGACGCGGAGTTTTCCGGCATCATCCAGCCAGGCAATACTGCCGCCGCCATTACCGATTTCAACTATGTCCACGACCGGAACCAGCAGCGGATAACCGGCATAGCGCGGTGTACGCTCCAATACGTACTTGTTGGTCAACCGGACCCTGCCATTTTCTATCAGGGAACACTTGGCAGTGGTGCCGCCGATATCCAGGGTAATAAGATTTTGGGTTCCCGTTAACCGGCCCAGCGTCGCAGCGCCGAACACCCCTGCCGCAGGCCCGGATTCCACCATGGTAATGCCCTTGTTCCTGACGGCCGCAAAAGTATCGATGCCGCCGTTGGAAAGCATGACGTAGGCAGATTTGCTGAAGCCCCGGTCCGCAAGACTGGCTTCCAGACCGCTCAGGTAACCGTAGGCCACAGGCTGTACCGAGGCCGCTGCCGCCGTGGTATTGGTGCGTTCGTATTCCCGCCATTCACGCGAGAGAACATGCGAGGCAATGACCGCCACTTCAGGCCAGAGCCTTTGAATTTCCCTTACGGCAGCCAATTCGTGATCCGGGTTGCGGTAGGCATGAAGAAAACAGACGGCGATGGCGTCCACGCCTTCTACTCTTAACTCATCGACCAGGGGACGCAGTTCCCCGGTCTTGAGCGGAGTCAGGACATTTCCCTTGTAATCGATTCGTTCGGTGACTTCCCTGCGCAGGTAACGGGGGACCAGTGGTTCAGGTTTACGATAGCGGAAATTAAACAGGTCCGGCCTGTTGCCCCGGGCTATCTCCAGCACGTCGCGAAAACCGCGTGTCGTGATCAGAGCCGTCTTTACTCCCTTGCGCTCCGTCAGGGTGTTGATGATGATGGTCGATCCGTGGACGAAAAAATCCATGTCTTCACCCCGGATTTGTGTCTTCGCCAGTGCGTTCATGACACCGTGCTCAAAGCCGGGCGGAGTCGAATCCACTTTTGCGCAAACAATTGACGACCCGGGAGCCGCCTCGGGGTCAAAATGAACCAGGTCGGTAAACGTTCCGCCGACGTCAGTGGCTACCCGCTTCATATCCAGGTTTCCGGATTACCCCAGGGTCAGCCGGCAGTAAGCCCGACTTGACAGAAATCGGGTGAGGACCTGAAACAGTACGTTATGCAGCCTGTTCGTCGCTGATTGACTGGGGATAGTGTTGCCGCGCATATGTCTCAGATATATAACCATCTGCAATATCTCCATATACGCGCTCGATAGTCCGCTCCGAAGGCGGACCGTAACCTCCCCCGCCCGCAATAGACAAGTCAACAACGGTCCCTTTGGGGAACTTCAGACCGGTTGCCTTGCCGATTTTTTCCGGTGCTTCGCCGGGCCGATAGACCGTCATACTGTTCGGTCTTGCTTCCATACCGCCTTGCAGTCCCCAGGGCGGCGTCTTTTGCCTTTCAATCGGAGCGGTGCCGAAACATTCCTCGGTGACGTGGTAACTGATATCTATGCCACAGGCGCCGCGGTTTTTTCCTGCTCCGCAACTGTCCTGGGCCAGTTCAAACCTGTTATAGATCAAGGGAAACTTGGTTTCGGCCAATTCCAGGGGAGAGATGCGTGACTGCGCCAGAGATACATGGTACATGGTTGTCCCGTCACCACGGACATGCGCGCCGCCACCACAGGGCATGCCGCCGCCGTGGGCCCAGGGTTCGCCGGTTTTCTCCCGGTAGCCCCACCAGTAAACATTCGGGATGTCACACCCCGAACAGGCGGGTACGGCCTCCGGTTTCGCCTTGCCGATGGCGTTGTAGATCGCATCTATGGATTGCAGCGCGGGCCAGCCGTAGAGAAATGATGGCGACGGTGGTAGCGGATGAAACAGGGTGCCCGGCCTGGTAATGACTTCCAACGGGCGGAAATGTCCTTCATTAGGCGCATAACCGCTGCCGGCCAGCATGGAGATGGCAACCCGCGCCACTGAGATGGTGGAAGGGACCGGACAATTGATAGGACCGCGGGTGGCCGGCGGCGCGTGGGAATAATCCACCCGAACCGTATCGCCGTCTATTTCGACAATAACCTGGTACGGTATCTTGTCATCGCTGAGGCCGTCATCATCCACACAGCCTTCCCCCACGTAACGGCCGTCCGGCAGGTCGGCAAAATAACGCCGGACGAGCGCTTCCCCGTGGTCGTAAATTCGCTGTGTTGAAGTTCTGAACGTTTCATAGCCGAAGCGTTTCACCACGCGTTGCAGTTCACGGGCGCCGATGTTTACTGCCGTCGCCTGTGCCCGCATATCGCCAAAAATAATGTTGGGCATACGCGTATTGGCCATTACCAGGTTGTATACATCCTGTACCACTTCGCCGCCGTCGTACAACTTGATACCGGGGAAGATAACGCCCTCCTGGTAAACGTCGGTCGTATCGGTGCAATAGGGTTCTTTGGCCGCGATATCCAGCCAATGGGCCTTGACCGCGGTATAACCGATCAGTTTTTCCTCAAGGAACGCCGGCGCCACCAGCACAACGTCCTGGGCATGGGACCCCGTGCCAAAGGGCCAGTTGTATATGATCACGTCCCCTTCACGCATGTTTTCCGGACCGCCTACCGCATCAGAGGCCTTTTTTACACAATAGGTAAGCGACCCCATGAACAGCGGCAGCGAAGGCGCCTGGGCCAGCATGCAGAAGTCTTCATCATATATTGCCGCGGCAAAATCCAGGGTTTCGTATATCAACGGCGAGAATGCGATGCGACACAAGGTGCTCTTCATTTGATTGGCGGCAGAACAGAGCGAGTTGCGTAATATCTCGGTCGTTACCGGGTCGGCGTCGTGCACGCCCTCGGAACGGCCGAAGCCCGCTTTATGCACTACCGTTTCTACTGTATTCATATCCATGTTTTATCTCTCAAATCGCCTGCTTCGTCATAACATCAGCATAAGGGCACCTCTAAAAATCAGAGGTGCCCATGCAGCATAGGGACATGCTGCCATTTTTAGTCACGTAAGTGGCTGAAAATGAAAGGAAACGGAAAATCGCATTTTTCGTTTCCGTCTCTAAAAATGCCCAGGATGGCATTTTTAGAGGTTACCATAATGCTCCCGTGCAAAGGCCTCCGTGATATAACCCTCCTTCAGATCCGCTTCAACTTCTTCCGATGCGCGCTGCTCCGGCGGCCCGTAACCACCTCCGCCGCCTGCATGGATCGTCAACACGGCCCCTTTCGGCACCGGCAGACCCGTCGCTTTCGTAAATGCTTCCACCCGGCCGTCAGGATAACGCAAAGTACCGCTGTTGGCGCGTGCTTCACCACCGCCGGCAAGGCCCCAGGGCCTGGTGCGGGTCCGTTCCAGGGTCGGCGTGCAATAAGCATCTTCCAGCAGTTCAAAGCCAAGGTCATAACCCATACCTCCGCGATACTTGCCGGCGCCGCAACTGTCCTGGACAAACTGGCACTGTTCAACCACCCACGGGAACTTGGACTCCATCACCTCCATTGAAGCGAACCGGGTAGCCGCCTCGGCTGCGTGCATCATGGTACTGCCGTCTCCACTGATGCTGCCGCCGTGGCCGACGGGAAACGGCGAACCATCGCCCCACATCTCGCCGGTATCCTGCCTGGTGCCCCACCATACCAGGGCGCACAGGTCGCCGCCCGAACAGGCAGGCACGGTTTCCGGGTTGACCTTGGACATGGCATGGTAGATGACCTCCATGGACTGCATGGCGGGCCATCCATACAGGAAACAGGGTGCAGGCGGGTTGGGATCAAACATGGAGTTACGCCGCGTGACGATTTCCACAGGCCGGAAATGGCCGTCGCAGGGCGCCTGGTTGCCTCCCGCCAGCATGGTAATGGCAACGCGGCTGGCGGAGACGGTAGAGGCAACGGGACAGTTTACCGGTCCGGGTTGCACCTCGGGTGAATTGGTAAAATCCACGCGTACCGATGACCCCCTTACCTCGACAATGACATTAAAGGGTATCGGTTTATCATCGACGCCGTTGTTATCCATCATGCCGTGTCCCACGTAGCGCCCGTCGGGAATCTTTTCGAAATAACTGCGTACCGTCGCCTCGCCGTGGTCGAATATACGTTCGACCGTGTTGCGAAATACCTCCAGGCCGTAACGGTCGACAATACGTACCAGGTTGCGCGCCCCGATGCTTACGGCGGTCGCCTGGGCAAGAATATCTCCCGCGACGAATGCAGGCATACGTGAATTGGCAAGCACAAAACGGTGAATATCATCAACAAGTTTCCCGCCCCTGTAGAGTTTCACGCCCGGGAAAAACGTTCCTTCCTGGAAAACATCCTTGGTGTCGGTGCAATAAGGCGCAATAGCGCCTATATCCAGCCAGTGGGCCTTGATAGCCGAATATCCGACCAGCGTGCCGTCATCGGTAAAAACCGGCTGGATCATGGCCGTATCCTGGGCATGGGACCCGGTGCCAAACGGCCAGTTGTAGAGGATGACATCACCGGGTTCAAGATTGTCCACGCCGCCCGAGCCTTCAACCGCTGCTTCGACACAGAAATTCAGGGTGCCCATGAATAGCGGGATGGAGGGCGCCTGGGCAAGCAGCCGCACCTTCGTATCATACAAGGCGGCGGCAAAGTCCAGCACCTCATAGATCACCGGTGAGAATGAAGTGCGGATCAGGGTCCGTTTCATCTGGTTGGCGGCTGAATTGAGTGAATGGCGCACGATTTCAGTCTGCACCGGGTCGGCATCAGTGCCGGTATCCGTACCGGGTAAGGCCCGATAAATCCTGATTTCGCTGTCAGCAAGTGTATCCATAACTGTCTCCCGTTGCGCGAACTAATGACGCGAGATGAACAGGCACCCCGAACCATGGACCTCGCAGGCCCAGTTCGCATCGAGGTAAGTGGTCGCAGTCGGTTCATTAATAATAGCAGGTCCCGCCAGGGTATCGCCTGCCTGCATGGATGAGCGGTCAAGGATGCGGAAGTCCATTCGTTTCTTCTCGGTAAAAGAGTATGCTTCCCGGATTGTGTGCGTTCCGTCCGAGCCGTTCAGCGCAGACAGGCCTTCCGACCTTCTTGGCAGGGCATGTCTCACCGTGGCGCGGATCGATACGATCTCCACCGGTTCATCCATGGTATTGCCGAAAGTTCGGTCGTAATCGCGGGTAAAGATTTCGCGTACCTGTTCGGTTGAAATCGTCACCCGACCGTTGTCACCGGGCACATTGATACTCAGCGTATGCTCCTGCCCTTTATAACGCATGTCCAGGCCTGCCTCCCGCGCCCACTCACCTCCATCCCCGGAACTGCCCGCACGGGCAGCCAGGTCCGAATACATCTCTGCCAGGATGTCATTAACATTTGCCAGGCCATCATCATCCAGGCGCATGATGCGTGTACGCGCCGTGGCCCGCGTCAGGTCGGCCCCCAACAGACCCCAGGCCGAGAAATTGCCGGCGTGGGGAGGAATAACAATCCCGGTAATATCCAGGTCACGGGCCAGGAGGGTGCCCATCAGGGGACCGGCGCCGCCAAAAGCCAGCAGCTTCAGTTTCCTCGGGTCGATGCCCTGCTCAACGGTGATTTCCCGGATCGCATCGGCCATGGATGCGGAGGCTATATCCATTATGCCGATAGCGGTTTCATCCATGCCGTAACCCAGCTTGCCCGCCAGGGGTTGCAAGGCCTTCTCCGCAAGCGCAAGGTCAAGTTGCAGACCGGATGCCAGTTTCCCTTCCCCCAGCATCCCAAGATAAAAAGCCGCATCGGTCATGCAGGCATTTTCACCACCTTTGCCATAGCAGGCGGGACCCGGGTCGGCACCCCCACTTTCGGGACCTACCCGGAGCAGACCACCAACGTCTACCTGGGCGATGGAACCTCCACCGGCGCCAATAGAGCGCACGTCAACCCAGGGTGTCTGCAACGGCATACCGACTATCTTTCCCTCGAACAACAAGGTAGGCCGGCCCCGGGTGATCACGCAGGTGTCAAAACTGGTGCCGCCTACGTCTGCCGTTATCAGATCCCCCAGCCCCAACTGCCTCGACAGTTCGCCGCCCCCCTCAGCACCTGCCACCGGACCGGACATGATCGTCTCAAACGGCCGGTCTTCGGCTTCGGAGAACGTCATGGAACCGCTGCCGGAGCGGGTGATTAGACAATCCCCTTTAAACCCGGCGCCACGCAGGTCGGCCTCCAGTCTCCTGAGATAATTTGACATGCGCCCGCGCACGAAGGCATCAATCACGGTGGTGGAAGTGCGTTCATACTCCCGGTACTCGCGGGATATATGATGAGACAGGGAGATTTCACCTGAAAAACCCGCCTCCCTGAGCGCGGATTCCGCGGCCAGTTCATGGGCCGGATTGGCGTATGCATTCATGAACGCCACCGCGATACTGTTCACCCCCTCAAGGGCGAATATCTCGAGCGCATCCAGAACGTCCTGCTTTTCAAAAGGTATGTGAACCGTACCGTCTGACCGGACCCGACCGGTCACAGGCAGGCGCAAGCGCCTCGGGACCAGGGGCTCCGGCAACTGCCAGAACAGGTTATACATCTCATCGCGGTCGCCGCGGCGGATCTCCAGGATATCGCGAAACCCCCGGGTCGCCAGCAGACCTACCCTTGCGCCCTTGCGTTCCAGTAAAGAGTTGAGCCCGACAGTGGTCCCGTGCAGAAAGTACTGCGTCTGCCGCAACTGATCCCCATCAACAGAGTCAGTTACTGCCTGGACACAACCCTGCTCAGGAGATGCGGGAGTGGTCGGCACCTTGGCCACCAGCATATCCGAAGTCTGATCGTCATAGAACAACAGATCGGTAAACGTACCGCCGATGTCAACGCCGATTCTGGTAGCCATCAGTCGGTATCAGGAACCGCCGGGGACGGAATTAATTCCATCCCCTGGATTTCCAGGTAATTCATTGGTTAACAGTACCAACTAAAAATTGAAAAACACCTTGCCGCCGAATATGCGCGGATCGCTGTACTGGCTTGGCAGAATGTTGGGCAGTATTCCCTGGAACGAGTGCGCCCGGTACTGGGTGTTGTCCGCATTCCTGGCGTACAGTTCCGCGCCCCAGCGCGAGTCATTGGATTCAAAGCGCAGTTTTACGTTGACGATGTCGAAACTCTCCGACCCCTGCGGCTGGGTGTTGTTCTCGTCATGGAACATTTCATCGACATATTGCCATTCGACACGGGGAGTCAGCGTACCGATATCGCCGATGGGAAACGTATATTGCGCCATCAATGAGAGTTGCCACTCCGGCGAGCGGTTCAACCTGTTGCCCGACAGGTCATTGCCTCCCGCGCCGATGAACTCAGCATATGTTGCATCCAGCCAGGCCGCAGTACCCGCAATATTGAAATTGTCCACAGGTGTTGCGCTCAACTCCATTTCCACGCCGTAGATATCCGCGGTAGCAGCATTCACGATGGTGATGAGGCCGTTGGGATCCGTAGTGCGAACCTGTACATTGGTGAAATCGGAATAAAAACCCGAGACGTTGAATCGCGCCCGCCGGTCCAGCAAGTCCGTCTTCATGCCGCCCTCGTAAGTCCAGACGAATTCCGGGTTAAAGCCGTTATCCGTGTCGGGAAAAGTGGGAGCGGTCCAGTTCCAGCCGCCGCTGCGGAATCCCCGTGTAGCGCTTGCGTAGAACAGCATGTCGTCGGTCAACTGAAAATCGATGACGAAGTGCGGCGTCCAGGCATCCCAGGAATCGTCATCCGGCACGAAGCTGGCGTCGCACAGATCGGGCCTGTAGTCAACCTCGTATACGGCAAACCCCCCGATGCAACCCAGCCAGTCCTTGGACTCGGTACTGTAACGCACCCCGGCCGTGAGCGTAATCCTGTCAACCGGCTGGAATGTCAATTCACCGAACCCGGCCCAGGCCTCGGTATCGACCTCGGCCGCAAACAGCAAACCGAGCGGTCCCAGTCCTATACCCGGCGGCACGCCGAATATGGCCATGGGGTCGCGGAAGAAATTAAACGGCGTGTCATCCTCTGCTGCTTCGTCGAAATAAAACGCGCCGATCAGCCAGGTAAACGGACCGGACCCCGTTGAAGCGAATTGTAATTCCACGCTGTATTGGTCGGATTCATTAAACCCGCGGTATTGCACGTTGTTGATCGCCTGACCATCGGAATCGACGAAGTCTGCCACTTCGGTTTCTAGATAACCGACAATCGCCTTTGCCGTAAACCAGTCGAAATCATGGGTGATAGTGCCGCTGACGGAAGTAAACTCGCGCCTGGAAGCATTGGTATGGTCAGCAGTATAAACACTCAAGGTATCTATGCCGTCGTTCAGGTCTTTATAAGCAGTAGGAAGTTTTGACGTGCCCGTATAGCCGCGAATGTCCACGGTAGTTCTGTCTGATGGTGTCCAGTGCAAGCCTAGTGAAAAATACTCTTTATCAACGGAACTGCCGGCAATGCCTGTTGTCGGATTATGGATCCAGCCATCACGGTCATACTTGCCGCCGGAGAGTTTAACCCCGAGGTTATCGGAGACAGGCACCAGGAAATAGCCGCGCGCCCCCCAGCCGTCGAAAGACGTGACCTCGCCTTCCACACGGCCTTCAAACTCATCTCCCGGCGTCTTGGTGATGACATTGATGGCGCCCCCGGTGGCGTTCCGGCCGTACAATGTCCCCTGGGGACCGCGTAGAACCTCAACCCGGTCTATATCGACAAACTCGAAAATGTTGCCGGCAGTGCGTCCCTGGAATATCCCGTCGATGTAAACACCTACTGCCTCATCTGCGCCGATACCGGTAATCAACGAACCTATACCTCGAATAACGATGGGATTGGTGCCGAAACCCGCATTGCCGCCTACCCAGAGTCCGGGCGTGAACAACTGCATTTCCCTGAGGTCCGTTGCGCCGGCCTGCTCCAGTTGTTCCCCGGTGAACGCGGAAACGGACATGGCGGTATCCTGCAGGTTGGTTTCCCGTTTGGTGGCCGTGACCACGATTTCCTCCAGTAATCCGGTGCCCTGTGCAAACACCGGCAGGTTTAAAATGGAACCGATAACCAGGGCCGTCAGGCAAGTGCTTTGGAATTTCATATTATTCCCCTTTGTCATTATATTTTGCGTAACTATATATAACGCGTTAAGTAACTTCAATACGTCAGGACACCTGGGGACGAATTTCAAATCCGTCCCCTTTTTCCCCCACTATCCAAATACGTGAGGATAATACTGTCTGGCATGCTGTTCGCTGATATAGCCTTCCTCCAGGTCGCGCCGCACCGCCTCCGGGTCCCGCTCTGACGGCAGGCCATAGCCGCCGCCACCACCGCAATGGATTTTTATGATCGTTCCATCAGGCACCGGCAACCCCGTAACCTTGTTGCGTTTTTCGATGCGCCCGTCAGGATATTCGATGGTGAAACCGTTACAGGTCCCGGACAGTCCGCCCTGTTGTGCCCAGGCGGGCGTCTTGGTGTTTTCAACCGTGGAAATCAGGCGCGCATCGTGCATGACCTGCCACTCGTAATCAACACCCAGGCCGCCCCGGTATTTGCCGGGGCCGCATGAATCAGGCGCGAGGTTCCATTTCCTGAACACGAACGGAAACTTGGCTTCCTGGATTTCCGCCGACGGCAGGGTGGATTTCGCCAGGGCGGGAACATACAGGGTCGCGCCGTCCGCGTCGGCGGAAGCGCCGTGCCCTACGGGCAGGGCGTAACCGTTAAAGAAAAACTCGCCGGTCTCGGAATGGTAGCCGTAGGCCTGCACGGCACAGATGTCGCCGGCGCTGCCGGAAGGCACCAGGTCCGCGGCAGCCTTTGAAAAGGCTTCGTAAATCGCTTCCATGGCATGCATCAACGGCCAGCCGTACAGGTAACAGGGCTGCGGCGCGACCGGGTGGAACATGGAGCCGGTCCGGGTAACCACTTCCAGCGGGCGAAAGTGCCCTTCCGCGGGCGACCCTCCCTCGCCCAGCATCATGCCGATGGCCACGCGGCTTCCGGAGACCGTTGACGGGAACGGGCAGTTCATGGGTCCGGCAACCGCGTCAGGTACTTTGGAATAGTCGATCCGGATCGTGCTGCCCTCGATTTCCACCGTGATTTCAAAGTCGATGGTCTCATCGGTGAGACCGTCGTTATCCATGGTGCTGGTGGCGGTATAGATGCCGTCGGGTAACTTGGCGAAAAAATCCCGCACCATGGCTTCACCATGATCGAACATGCGCTGTACGCACATGCGGAACGTATCCCGCCCGAAGCGGTGTATCAGCTTGACCAGCGCATCAGCCCCGGCCCGCGCAGAAGCGCTCTGGGCATGGAGGTCGCCCAGCACATAATCCGGGGTGCGCGTATTGGCCTCCACCATGCGGAAAATGTCGTCATTTTTCTCGCCCCGTTTGTATATTTTTACGCCGGGGAAGATCACGCCTTCCTGGAACAGGTCTTCGGTATCGGTGCAATACGGGTTCTTTGCGCCAATGTCATACCAGTGTGCCTTGTTACAGGCGTAACCCGCCAGTTCCCCGTCCTCCATGAACACCGGCATCACCACCGCGGCATCCTGGGCATGGGAACCGGTACCATAAGGCATGTTGTAAAGCAGGATATCACCCGGTTCCAGCGCTTCGACGCCGCCCACCCCTTCTACGGCGGCTTCGATACAGAAATTCATGGTGCCCAGGAATACCGGCAATGTCGGCGCCTGGGACAACAGGCAGATATTGTGATCATACAGCGCCACGCAAAAGTCGTTTGCCTCATAGACAATGGGCGAAAACGAGGCGCGCGTCAGGGTGTTGCGCATCTGGTTGGCAATGGAATTGAGTGAATTCCGCACCAGTTGCGTGGTTACCGGGTCCGCGGCGGAACCGTCCACGTCGAGATTCTTGCCTGCGACATAGGTATAGGTTTTAGTTTCCATATCCATAATCAGGTTTCCTCCAAATTAATTCGTAAACAACCACCGGCATCGACGGTATACCGGCAATCTGCATCAACATAGGTGGTAGTGGTGGGCTCGATGATGATCGCGGGACCCTTACGCTGTTTATCGCCAGACAGTTGACTCCGCTCCATGACGGGGAACTCCGAATATTCCCGGTGGATGAAACTATAGGCTCGAACAGAATCGGTAGAACCGCTGGTTGCAATACTCTCGGTCCCGGTGAAATCCATCGAGCCGGATAAAGGCCGGCGCACCGAGGCCCGGACGGAGACAATTTCAATAAGCGTATCGAGTATGCCGCCATAGGCTTCGCGGTATGTGGCTTCAAACCGGTTCTGCACGTCATCCGCCGCAGCCGTAATCATGCCGTCATCGGCGTCAGGCTGAACGTTAATAGAATGTTCCTGCCCGGTATAACGCAGGTCCAGGGCAACTTCCAGTTGTGTATCCGTTCCGTTTACCCCGGCCGAACCCCTGGACTTCAAATCCTTGAACAGGCCTTCGAGTATGTCGTTTGCCTGGCTTAACGACTCATCATTGAGCGGCATGGGACGTGTCAGCGCGGCGCTTTGCAACAGGTCGGACGTCAGCAGTCCCAGTGCGGAAAAGTTCCCGGCGCAGGGCGGAATGATGATCTCCCGCATATCCAGTTCCCGCGCCAACTCGGTTGCAAGCATCGGGCCCGCGCCGCCAAACGGCAGTAACTTCATCTCCCTGGGATCGAAACCCTGCTCCACGGTAATCTCGCGAATTGCATTGGCCATGGCGGCCACAGCGATGGTTATGATTCCTTCCGCTGTCTGTGTCAGGTCATAGCCCAGCCTGTCGGCCAGGGGTTTCAGGGCCGCTTCCGACTTGCCGCGATCCAGCCTGATGCCGGAAGCAAGGTTTCCTGACGCCAGCATACCCAGGTAAAACGCGGCATCCGTCACCGTGGCATGTGCACCGCCGCGCCCGTAACACGCGGGGCCGGGTTCCGCTCCCGCGCTTTGCGGACCGACCTGCAACAGGCCTCCCACGTCAACATAAGCGATGGAACCACCGCCGGCGCCGATGGAACGCACGTCCACCCATGGTGTCTGCAACGGCATACCCAGCACGGAACCTTCGTAAAGCAACTGCGGGCGGCCATCCCGGATCAATGCCGTGTCAAAACTGGTGCCGCCCACGTCGGCAGAGATGATGTCGCCCAGTCCAAGGGTGCGCGCCAGCTCCGCCGCGCCTTCAACCCCGGCAACGGGGCCTGACATTATGGTCTCAAAGGGGCGCTCCGCCGCCTCGGTGAACGTCATGGAGCCGCTGCCGGAACGGGTAATCAGGCAGGTGCCGTCAAACCCGCCCGCCCGCAAGCGGGATTCGATATGCTCCATGTAATTTGACAATCTCCCGCGCACGTAAGCATCTATCACGGTAGTGGAAGAGCGTTCATAGTCGCGGTATTCACCGGAGACGCGGTGTGAGAGGGAAACGGCGCCGTCGAACCCGGCCTCTCGGATGAGCTTTTCGGCTTCGATTTCATGGGCCGGATTCATGTAAGCGTTCAGGAAGGATACGGCTATGGCGGTAACCCCCTGTTCCCGGAGCGCCTTCACGGCATCAATGACATCCTCCGCAATCAACGGTTCCAGCGCCTCACCACTGGACAGCATCCGTTCCCGGACTTCAATCCGGCGTCTGCGCGGCACAAGCGGCGCATCGGGGACCCAGAACACGTTATACCACTCTTCCCTTGAGCCTTTGCGGATCTCCAGAACATCGCGGAAACCGCTGGTGGTCAAAAATCCCACGACGGAACCCTTGCGTTCGAGCAAAGCATTCAGCCCCACTGTTGTGCCATGGAGAAAGTAGGAGGATGACCGGAGCAAATCGGGAGCAACAGCCGAATTTATCGCATCGACACAACCGATTTCAGGCGCCGCCGGGGTGGTAGGCACCTTGTCTACCAGTACCGAACCGTCATCCTCATTGAAAAAAATGAGGTCGGTAAACGTGCCACCTATATCAACGCCGATGCGGCTGCTCAATACATTTCTCCCCTTTTATACGTTAATTCAGCGCTGACGACATGGAGGTACGCAACTTATCAGTCGCCATGTTATCAATCGCCATGGTCTCAGGATCGATGATTACACCATATTTCTCCCGGGCGGCGGCAACCGACACAAATTCGTTCCTGACATCGTCAAGCACCAGTGACGGGTCTCGTTCCAGGGGATTGCCCCAACCGCCGCCGCCGCCGGACCGGTTGATGATCACATCACCCGCCGACACCTCCTCGTATATGGCGCCGGTTACCTGTTCCCGTTCGGTGCCGGGCCGTACGACGACAGCCCCTGCCTGCCCGTCCTCCCCGTCAGCCATACCCCATGGCGAGGTCTTGGTTTTTTTTACCAGGGTCAATGCGGACGCATCCGAGAGAAAACGATAGGTGCGGGTAATTCCCAGCCCCCCGCGATGTTTTCCGGCTCCCCCCGAATCGGCCCGCAAGCCATAGTTTTCTATGAGCCAGGGCGCCTTGGTTTCCAGTACCTCTACCGGGTTGTTACGGCAACCGGGTTCGGTCATGTGCATGATACCGCTCTCACCGTCATCGGCGGAATGCCCGCCAAACCCGATGCCTTCATTGGTGCTTTCAATCCAGAGCTTGCCGGTATCGGGATGGGTGCCAATCCCCATCAGGGAAAAGATGTCTCCGCCGCTGCACGCCGGAATGCTGTCGGGCATACCCTTGGCCAGGGCCTTGGTCACCACCTCGGGCGCAATCAGGGCCGTCCACAGGGTAAAGGTTGGTGACGGCGGTTGTGCGTTCATGATGCAACCTTCCGGGGCGATCACCTTCAACGGCCGAAAGTTGCCTTCATTCGCGGGGGTGTCCGGGGTGGTAATCGACTTGAAGACCAGGGCGCATACTCCTTCGGTGGTGCCAATCGGTACGTTCATCGGACCTTTACATTTATCATCCGACCCGGTCCAGTCGATGGTCATTTCATCACCGGCAATGGTTACCGTGGCCTGCAGGCGCATCTTGCGGTCCCGCACTACCCCGTCATCATCGACATAATCCTCCGCGGTCCAGGTGCCGTCCGGCAACTCCGCCAGTCTCTTGCGCGCCAGACGCTCGCCATGGTCCAGCATCTTTTTCACTGCTTCCGCATAGGTCTCAACGCCAAACTTTTCCACCAGTTCCTGTACCCGCCGCTCACCGGTCCGGCACGCGGAAATCTGTGCATTCATGTCTCCGATGACCCGGTCGGGCATACGGCTGTTGAAGCGTATCAATTGTTCAAGTTCCTTGTTCAATATCCCCTTCGAATATATCTTGGAACAGGGGAAAACCAGTCCTTCCTGGGCAAGATCAATGGTGTCCAGGCAATAACCGGGGTCCTTTTGCCCCAGGTCCAGCCAGTGTTCTTTCACGGCAGTGAACCCCACCAGTTCGTCCTTGTGAAAGATAGGCGACGCCGCCATGACGTCCAGGGTATGTGTTGAACTCCAGTATGGGTAATTGAGCAGGATTACGTCACCGGGATGAATATTGTCATAGCCGAGAAATTCGACCATTTTGTTCAGCCCGTAATCATTGCTGCGGGTAAACACGGCCAGTCCCGGCGCCTCTGCCAGCAGCCGGCACTCCCTGTCATAAAGGCCGAGACCGAAATCATGCACTTCGTATATCAGGGTGCTGTAGGCGGTACGCATGAGATTCCGGTTCATCTCCCGCGCCGCGGATAACAAGTAGTTATGTATGACCTCTACCGTAATGGAGTCGACATCAGCCATCTTTTTGATCCCGTTCTTCTTTCGTGAAGCTGTTTGCCATAGTCTAACTGATACTGACCAGGAGTTCACCATAACGGCCCGTGACCAGGTTATCATTCCGGTGTATTACGGTAGTTGAAGTCGGTTCTTCTATGATTGCAGGTCCCCGGATTTGCATGCCTGCCCTGAGAACGTCTCTGTCATATATGAAATAAGGTTCCCTGCCGCCGGTCCCGGAACGGTATATTTGTCTGCTGCCATTACTTGCCGGAGCCGCCGTATCCTCATCCAGGTTCGGCAGGTCCGGACGTCCCAGCAGTCCCACTGCGCGCAAGCGCAAAGTCACAATCTGGATAGGGTCCTGCATGGCGTGACCGTACTGTTTTTCATGTGCGGCATTGAATAATGATTCAATCTTTTCCTGATCTCCCGACCCGAGTGCCGTTGTGGGAAGTACCAGGTTAACTGTGTGTTCCTGCCCCTGGTAGCGTAATTCGGCCATGGGAATGAGGCGTCTGCGCGCCGGGTCAACCTGATCTTTTTCCAGGGCCGCATGCCCTCTTCCGCCCAACTCGGCGAAAATGGCATTGATTGACTCCACCTCGAATTGTTCCAGATCCATGACACAGGTCTGGGACAGGTCATGGGTAACATCCACCATCATCATGCCCAATGCCGAGAATGTCGCGGGCGCGGGCGGAATTACCACCCTGGGAATGCCCAATTCACGAGCGACGCTGGTCGCAACAAACGCACCGCCGCCGCCAAAAGCAAGCAGGGCAAAATCTTTTGGATGATGTCCCCGTTCGATTGAAATAACCCTGACGGCGCCGGCGATCTTGGCTTCGCTGATGCGCATTATCCCAGCCGCCGTCTCTTCCACGGATAATTTCACCGCGCCTGCTGTCTCCGAAACGGCCTGGTGGGCGAGATCCTTGTTCAGCGCCACCTCACCTCCGAGAAAATTTTCGGGGTCCAGGTAACCCATCACCAACGCGGCATCGGTAAATGTCGCATCCTTGCCCCCTTTTGCATAACAGGCAGGACCCGGCACGGCGCCCGCGCTTTGCGGACCCACCTGAAGGTGCCCGCCATCATCAACCCAGGCTATGCTGCCTCCACCCGCGCCTATGGTATGTATGTCCAGAGTGGGGATTGCAATCGGCAAGCCCTCAAAACGTTGCTGTGTTTCCACCCCGGGTTCGCCTGCAACAATCAGCGAGGCATCAAGGCTGGTACCGCCCATGTCGATGGTGACGAGGTTCGGTTCGTTGATCAGCGCGCCGAAAGCCGTCGCCCCGATGACACCGCCTGCCGGACCGGACAAAATCAGGTGGGCGGGCTCATCCTTGGCTGCGTTAACGGTGATTGCTCCGCCGCCGGACCGGGTAAGCAGAAACGAGCCCTCAAACTCCCGGCTGTTGAGTTCATTGTCCAGTTTTTCCAGGTACGTCCGCGTCAATGGTTTAATGTAAGCATCTATGACTGCAGTACTGGTGCGTTCGTATTCACGGTACTCCCGGGTCAACCGGTGCGACAAGGTGATGGAAAGTCCGGGGTATACATCGGCCAGTGTCCCGGCCAGGGCCAGTTCATGGGCGGGATTGATATAGGAATGTAACAGGCAGACCGCTACGGAGCGAACCCCCTGTTGCTTCAACCTTTCACCCAGCAAAGCCGCTTCTTCCCGGTCAAATTCGACCAGCACTTCCCCCTTGTAATTCATTCGTTCCGTGACTTCAAAGATACGGTAGCGCGGCACCAGCGGCTCAGGTTTTCGGTATTTCAGGTTGTACAGCGGCTCCCGGTCGGTACGTCCCAGCAAATAAACGTCGCGGAATCCCCTTGTCGTGATGATGGCAAGTTCGGCGCCGCTGCGGGTCAGTAATGCATTGAGTCCCAGGGTCGTGCCATGCACAAAAATATCCACCCCGGAGAGATCAAAGCCGGTTTTCTCGATGCCGTTTATTACGCCGGCACATGGGTCACTGGGGATTGTCTCCACCTTGTCGAAATGCAGGGCGCCGGATATCTCGTCCAGTACGACCACATCGGTAAAGGTCCCACCCACATCAACTGCAATTCGCATTTGTCGGGGTCATTCCTGTGTCGATATTTATTTTTCTAAGTTTTATACTACCAGCAACCAAAAGGAAACAATCAGGAAAAGTCTATCATAATAACCGGACATATCGAGTACGAATATCATGGCGCAAGCAAACAACACAAGCATCGAAGCACAACACATCCTCTCCGGCAACCTGGCATGGGACAACCACGGTTGCATGCCGCTGCGCGGAAACGATACCGAATTCCTTCCGCAGTTGGCGCGCTACCGGGATTCCGGATTTAACGTCGTCTCGTTGAATGTGGGCTTCGATGCAGTCCCATGGGAAAACACCCTGCTGGTGATGGCTGCATTTCGGGGCTGGATCAGGCAGCACTCTGATGATTACATGCTGATCGAAACCACCGGCGATATAGAACGGGCTGTCACCGAAGGCAAACTCGGAGTCTTCTTCGACCTGGAAGGCGGCAGCGTCCTGGCCGATCAACTCAGCATGGTGGAGATGTATTACGACCTCGGCGCCCGCTGGATGCTGATCGCCTACAACCAAAATAATTCTTTAGGTGGTGGTTGCCAGGATGACGATAAGGGGCTGACCCCTTTCGGCCGCGCAGTGCTCGATGAAATGGCGCGGGTCGGCATGGTGGCCTGTTGCAGCCATACCGGTTACCGGACCACCATGGACGTCATGGAGTATTCTTCGAACCCTGTCATTTTTTCACACTCAAACCCCCTTGCCTTGCGGGATCACAAACGCAACATTACCGACGACGCCATCAGCGCCTGCGCCGCCACCGGCGGGGTGGTCTGCCTCAACGGCGTCGGCATTTTCCTGGGAGAGAACGACGCCCGCTCGGAGACCATTGCCAAACATATCGATTACGTGGTGGAGCAAGCCGGTATAGACCATGTCGGAATCGGCCTGGATTACGTTTTCGACATGGAAGAGTTGACCGAATACGTCAGGCAGAACCCGGACACCTTTCCACCGGAAGGAGGCTACGCCGATGGCGTGAAATTCGTGGAACCCGAACAGGCGCCGGAGATAGTGGACGCCCTGCTCGGCCTGGGCTACCGGGGCGAGGATATCGCGAAGATACTGGGCGGGAACCTGTTACGGGTGGCCCGCGACGTTTGGAAATAACCGGACTGCTTGACAAATGCGTTCAGGTTGAGATTGTTTCCTCTCGCGGCGATTTGCCCACTGGCTTACCCATTTTTGCTTGTTCCTGCTTCCACTCCAGAGCCGCATCGTAGGTGGTGCGCCATCCCACCTGTTTTATATGTCCCTTTTTCCAGCCGGGTTCCCGTTGATGAGCTATCTCCTGCCGATCGATATCCTTGGTAATCCCGGTAAGGACAATTTTATTGCCGAGTTTGAAGTGGTATCTGTAGGTATCTCTATCTGTCGGCACGGTCGCCCTCCTCAAACAGGATCATCAAAGTATCCGCTATTTGCACAAATTCGATTATATCAAGTTCAGCGTGGGTTTTCTTTTTTCCATGAGTGCTTCGTATCGTGATTCTATCTGAATAAATCTGCTTGATTGTCCCTTCCGACCCTGGCAGGGGAATCCTGTAAGGCAATATTTCTTTTGCGTGAATGACGGAGTTACAAGCCTGTCTGAACGTCAGCGCTGTTTCTGTGCCACTCTCAAGATCGGTCCGGTATTCTCCACAATATCGGTTACTGAAGTCATCTTTTTTCCTGTCCAGCAAGTCCAACAAACCACGCATTGCCGCTGCTATCCACAACATTAACCTCCTTACCTCATCTTCATGGAACGTCTTTGTCCAGACAACCACGTTAGGTACATCGGCTATTTTTTTATCGGCTAACAGCAAGCTCATCACAAAATACAAGTCCCTGCGTAAAGTCAGCATGTTGATAATGGGGCTATCCCTGTCTCTCATTGTTTCAGACCATGGTGATATTGATGTTCTGTGGTCAGTGTAGTTGGATATCTCCTGTGTGTATGTGAGTTTTGTCACATTTTTGGCATTTTAGCCGTAATCATCCACCGTCGACTAAAATGCCTATTCCAACTCCTCAACATTTTGCTCCCGGTAGCGGCTGAATTGTTCCCTGAAGACGGCATCATCCAGGTTCTTGTCAATGTCCTTGGCTTCGATGTACCCGCGCGGAACGTTGTTGTGGCTCAGGACAAAATCCGGCGCGCCGCACTCTATCTGCTTCGGTTCGTTGGTGACATTCATTCCAGGCAGTACCGCGTGGAGGAGCGTTTGCAAGGCAGGCCGGTAGGTGTGTTCAGTCGCGTCGCCCTTTGCGTACGCGCCGGATAACGATTTCAAATAATTTCTGATTGCGGCATGAAGTGTTTTATCGGTCATAACAGCCTTCATGTTCTTGTTATCCTGGCGCTTGTGCGTTAACGCCGGCGCAGGTCTGGAATACTGGAAATGCTTCTGGTTAATCCGAGGGCCAACTGAACGATTTCACCGCGCCTTCCGATACATCAAGCTCGCACTTGACCATCTCTCCCTTGCGGATGATGACAGGCAGCGCCGCACCGTCCCGTTCCAGCAGGGAAATGTCTTCCAGGGGATTGCCGTCGACGACCAGCAGGTCGGCAAACGCGCCTTCCCTGATACAGCCCAAGCGGTCGGGTTCCATGAGGATTTCGGCGTTCACTGCGGTGGCCTGGTGCAGGATTTCGAAGGGCGTAAAAACCTCTTTCCGAATGGCAAATTCGGTACACTGCCGCACGTGCTGCGCGCCCAGCAGGTCCGTACCCAGCCCCATTTTGACGCCGGCATTGCGCATGATATCCAGGCCGTTCATCGCCTGTCCGTAAATCAGGCGAATCTTCTCCTGGCTGACCGGCGGCAGACCGTATTTGGCGCCTTCCTCATGCAACGCGTGTATTACGGCAAACGTGGGCACGACGTAGGCGCCCTGTTCAACAACGTATTGCGCCGTTTCGTCGTCGATCAGGGTTGCATGCTCAATACAGCGTACGCCGAACTCGACACAGCGCCTGATTGCCGCCGCGGGGTGACAGTGCGCAGAAACGTAGGTTTCCTGGCGCGTGCATTCGTCCACGGCCGCGCGGATTTCATCTTCACTGAACTGCGTGTGATGCAACGGATCGTTGGGACTGGCCACGCCGCCAGACCCCATTATCTTTATGCAGTGGGAACCCTTTCTCAACTCCTCCCGCACCGCGCGCCGCATTTCAAACGGATCGTCAACGACACGAGTCAGGTTCGTCGAATAGCTGCCGCACGAGCAAAGCTGCTCCCAGGGGTTGATTTCCCAGCCCGGACGCATATCTCCATGTCCGCCGGTCTGCGACATGATCTTGCCGGCATAATAAAAACGGGGCGCGCGCACCATGCCGTGGTCGATGGCGCGGGAGATGCCGACGTCGCCGCCACCGATATCGCGCAAGGTCGTAAACCCGCGATCCAGGGTTGAGTTCAGGAAAACGTTGGCATACTGAGCGATGTAAGTGTCCGGCATCCTGGACAACGCAGTGGTATCCAGGGTCGGAATATAGACGTGGATATGATTATCGATAAGGCCCGGTATCACTGTGCGCCCCTCGGCATCGATTACGTGGTCGCTCCCGCTGGCGATATCGCCCGTGGAGATATCCTTAATCTCGCCATCCGCCAGCAGGATGCTGGAACGGTCCGACAGTTCCGGGTTGTGTCCGTCAAATATATACGCGTTCTTTACAAGTATCGTTTCAGTGGTCATCTCATGCACCCGTCATCGTATCGTGAAATCCTGAATTGCCCCGGTCTTATGTGTTTTATCCGGCATCGGCGCCCGGTTTTCCGGCAAGAGACAGTAACAATAGCAGCGTCACCAGGTAACAACCAATACCCAGGTTAAACAAAGCCGCGTAACCTCCGCCCGTAATTAACAGCGCGGCAAGCGCCGGTCCTATGGCAAAACCTATGCTCTGCAATGCGTAACTTATTCCCGCCAACCGGCCGACCGGATCAAGTTCCGAAACAATACCCATAAGATACGGAAAAAACAACAGCCAGAAAAACATGTAAAACTGGATGACGAGCGCATACACCAGCTTGTTGCCGAAGAAGAGCAGTGCCAGGAGACAACCTGTGGAAGCAAGCAGGGATAATGTTATCGGCGCCATACGGCCCAGGCGGGCGCCAAGGAAAACAGGCACCAGCGCCCCCGCAACCCCGAACAGTTGTGCAACTGCAAGCAGGTTACCGACGTCCTGTATGGCAAATCCCCGGGCTTTTCCAACCTGTGATATATACGGCCATACCCCTCCGGTGCCAATATAATAGGCAAGGGTCGCAATGCTGACTATCAACACGATCTTCAACGGCAGATCACGCCATGATGATGACTTGCCATCAACGTTGATTTTTCTCCCTGTGGCATACTCGGGAAAATTCCCTACCAGGCAAAGCGCAGGCAATGTCATGCAGGCCAGCAATGAGAACAGGCCACCGATGCCAAACGAAGTCAATAACAACGGAGCCAGGGACATCAGAAAGGCGAACGTGCTGAGCGTCACGACCGTATAAAAACCGAAAAATCGATCCGGACTGCCGGATGCGGCAATACTGGCAGCCATTACGCCGGCTGTACTCCCCGCTCCAGTACCGATAATAAAACGGGCAATGAGCATGGAATCAAACCCACCGATACCCATGCATGCCAGGTTGCCGATTAACACTATGGCGATACCGCATACTGCAACCATCCGTCTATTCCATATATGGATCCGCGCGGATACCAGTAAGGTGCCGATAGCGAATCCTGACATGTCCGCCGCCAGGACGTATCCGGCCTGTGCTTCCGAAAAATCAAGGTAGTCCACGTAAGCCGTCGCGATAACAGGGTTCAGGCCCGCAGCAGTCACCCCGGCGATGCCGGTCAGGATCATGGTCAGCAGGGAAACGGGTGTATCAAACTCGCCGCCGGGACTGCCCTGCTGCGTGGCGAGTGGAGTGCGCCACCAGGCTGCGGTAAGCCAGGCAGTTATATTCAGGCTCATTTCCTTGTCAGGCTGAAATCATAGATGGCTTAAGGCTCAGCTAATCAGCAGGCCAACTGAAGGCCCTTACCGCTCCTTTCGATACGGCAAGTTCACACTTGACCATCTCACCCTTGCGTATGATGACGGGCAACGTAGCGCCGTTCTGCTCCAGCAGGGAAATATCTTCCAGGGGGTTGCCGTCGACAACCAGCAGGTCGGCATACGCACCCTCCCTGATACAGCCAAGCCTGTCCGGCTGCATCAGGATTTCGGCGTTGACTGCCGTGGCCTGGTGCAGGATTTCAAACGGCGTACAAACTTCTTTTCTTATGGTGAATTCAGTGCATTGCCGAATGTGTTGCGCGCCCAGCAGGTCCGTACCCAGCCCCATTTTCACACCGGCGTCACGCATGAATTCCAGGCCGTCCAGGGCCTGTGCGTAAACATGGTTGACTTTTTCCTGGCTCGCCGGCGGCAGGCCATATCTGGCGCCTTCTTCGTAAAGTGCGAACAGGACTGCAAAGGTTGGGACAACGTAGGCGCCCTGCCCGGCCACGTAGTCCGCTGTTTCCCTGTCGATCAGGGTTGCATGCTCGATACAGCGCACGCCGAATTCCACGCAACGTTTAACGGCCTCGGTCGGGTGGCAATGGGCGGATACATAGGTTTCCTGGCGCGCGCATTCATCCACCGCGGCACAGATCTCGTCTTCGGTAAATTGTGTGTGGTGCAGGGGATCATTGGGGCTGACCACCCCGCCCGAACCCATAATCTTGATGCAATGGGAACCTTTTCTCAACTCATCGCGCACGGCGCGCCGCATTTCATAGGGATCATCGACAATGCGGGTCAGTTTGGTTGAATAACTGCCACAGGTGCACAATTGATCCGAAGGATCCACTTCCCAGCCCGGGCGCATGTCGCCATGCCCGCCGGTTTGCGACATAATCTTGCCGGCATAATAAAAACGCGGGGCGCGCACCAGACCATGGTCGATGGCGCGGGAAATACCGACATCGCCTCCGCCTACATCGCGAATCGTGGTGAAACCGCGTTGCAAGGTCGCATTCAGGAATACATTGGCGTACTGGGCGATATACGTCTCCGGCATCCTGGTAAATGCGGTCGTATCCAGGGTGGGTATGGTCACGTGGATGTGATTATCGATCAGGCCCGGCATCACGGTGCGCCCTGCGGCATCCACCACGTGATGCCCCCCGCTGTCGAGGTTACCGGTGGAAATCTCCTTTATCTCGCCGTCCGCCAGCAGGATATCGGCGCGATCCGACAAGTCAGGGCTGTGTCCGTCAAATATATGCGCATTTTTTACCAGTATCGAATCTGCGGTCATCTCACTCACCTGTTTTCATTCGCAGAAAGTTTTGGGTTGTTTCTTTTGATTACCCAACAAGGCGGAAGCCATAAAGCTCCCTGGCATCGGCTTGAGTCTTCACACCCTGTTCCGCACCCAGTGTATCCAATGACGCTTGTATTGTCTCCAATTCCAGGTTTCCGTCCTGTGAATAACAGGGCAAAATCAACTCGTATGTTTTTTCAGCGACCTCCTGTGATATACCCATTACATCCACCAGGATGGAGTGAATCTCAGCGGGCGCATCATGGATGACGGCCAGGCTCTGCCGGTAGGCGCCGACCAGGTTTTCCACCAGGCCAGGGTCTTCCTGCGCGATCTTTACGGTGGTGGCAATACCGCTGGTGACAAACCTTATCTCGTCTCCCACCAGGGAAAGGACATTCAAGCCCAGTTCCTGTAGCGTTACCGGCGAAATGGCGGAACTGATCAGCGCCGCATCCACAGCGCCCTCACGCAGCAGGCCGAGTCGGATCGCATCGTCCCGGGCCGGATTCAACTCAACATCCGTACCAGGGTCGAGTCCATGGTTGCGCAGGGCGATACGATTGAACCAGTAAGGCGGAGCAAACGGCGGAAAAGTGGCAATGCGCTTGCCTGCGAGTTGTTCAACTTTTTCGGTTCCGGCAGACCCGTAGAGCCAGAACATCGGCCTGGTTACCGCGGCCAGAAAAACCCTGAACGCGATATCCCGGGAAAAAGCCGCCGCGCCGCAGGCAACCTGGAAATAATCCGCTACGGGAAGTTTTTCATCAGGTGTGAAAGTCGTATCGACCAGTTTTATGTCCAGGTCCGCAGCCGCATAAAAACCGCCGCGTTGAGCGACGAAGTGACACAGTAATTCGTGGATATCAAACGCTTTGATACCGCATTTAACGGTTTTCATCAGTGTTTTTAGCCACAGAGGGCACAGAGATCACAGAGTATTGGCAGGGAAGAGGCATCTCTACGTCGCAGACAGCCTCCGGGTTAACCAGTTATTGCATAGTGCGGCAAAGATACAACCGATGAGTATGGCCCATCCGATAAACTGAACACCCCCGTATTCCACCAGGTAGCCGCCAAAAAGTGGCCCCGTCCCCCCGGTCAACAGAAAGACGCCGGCCATCGCTGCCGGTAACCCACCGTTAGGATCGTATTCAGCCGCCATGCCCAGGTAAAGAGGCAGGATAAAATAAACACAGGCTATCGCTGCAGGCGCCGTCAATATAAAAACCCAGCTATGGAATACATGTGTGAGCGTCATCGCAATAACTGCGTGTGCAAGCAGTGCAATATAAAACGGTATGTAACGCCCGTAGTTGCCGCTGACATATACTGCAAACGAGCCTCCGACGAGCCCCCCGAACGCGGCAACCGCCGCTATTAATCCGACAGTCGAGGTCTGCAGCGTAGTGTGTGTGCCAATCGAAATATAAAACGCCCAGGTCATTGCCGATGCCGTCCCCCACACGAGCAGGGACAGGATCATGACCAAGGCTGTTTTGATCCTGTCTCCCGAGATTTTTATTTGCTGTACTACCTCTATTTTCAACGGCAGGTGCCTGAACAGAGGCATCATCAATAAACAGGCAATACCAATGAGTCCGAAGACCGCTACAGGACCGTATTTCTGTTCCAGGAACGGCATTATCATCAATAACACGACACCTGAGGCAACATTCCAGGTATTGAGTAATGCGTAAGAGCGGTCGGGGTTTTTAGTGGACGCCAGCGCAGCGTTCGCAATCGCAAGTATCAATCCCTCTGCCATTCCCGTCACCAGCCGGGTAACAAACAATATCTCGACTGACATGGTTGACGCTGAAAAAAAATGCCCGGCGATCGCAATAGCTCCTGCCGTGTAACAAACTTTTTTTACATCAAGTCTCGAGACCCATGGGGAAACAATAAAAGCGGTAAAGGCGATTGCCAGTAACTCGATTGAGACTACCAGGCCGGCCCTGGAATCGGACAATCCGACCTTGTCAATCAGGGTGTGGACAATTTCAGGCTGGGCCCACCAACTGAAAGACGACAGGTTATAGGCGCAGATGGCGCCGATGAGGATCAGCAGTTGATGCGGTTTCTTCATTTCAGCCCCGGTTGCATGAAAATGCCGGGCTCTGTCGCCAACAGGGCGTCAACCCATGTCCGGTCGGATGAGCGGAACCGATTCCCCGATCAAGCGGGCAACTTTCGCGGATATTATTTACTCGAACCGGTAGCCGGCCGTGACCCCATAGGTCGGATCCGAATAATTCCCGTAACACAGCAGTGATTCCGCCAGGCCCTGGAGACTGACCAGTCCGCCGCAATATCCCTCACCGGTCAAATTCTTGCCCCAGACGGCAATCTCAAACTCTTGATTCGGTCCGAATGCGTATGCGCCGCGTGCATCCAGGTTCCACCAACCATCCTGACTGAGGTAGGGAGCGTTTGCCAGATCATAGGTCACGTCGTCCTTGTAATTCCAGTTGGCCTGTAACGAGAGCATGCCTGCACCAACCTGAAATTCTTTCCTGACCATGCCATTGAACGTCAGGTCGGGCGCGTTGGTGAGAGCATTGCCTTTCCGGACACCGATTATCCCGCCCGGATCGTCAACTTCAGCATTGCTGAGGCCTATGCCGCCTGCGATGTACAATCCCTCTGCCGGCACCCACTGCACCTCAATTTCCGCGCCGATATTACTGCTTTCGGGCACGTTGAGCAGCCGGGGAATCACTTCACCGAATTCCGGAAAGAGTATCGGTTGAAATGACTGCAGGTCTGTCCAGTCGTAATAGAATCCCGCAGCATTAAGGTTTAACGCGCCGTCCATCCAGCTTGACTTGAAGCCAATTTCGTAAGCCCATAATACTTCCGGGTCCACGCTTTCCGCCGCAGTGCCTGTGAAGGCCGCCAGGGCCGCAAGACTGAATCCGCCACCCTTGAAGCCGCGGGAAATACTTCCGTAAACAAGCAGGTCGTCGTTAACCTGCCAGTCCAGCGCAAAACGGGCGCCCCATTCTTCAGACTCCGAATCGAGGATTTCCGTGGGCGGAAAGAACACCCCGGGCAGTGTCGGGATCAGGTCAAATCCCAGGAACGCGTGCTCGCTGAGATTCGGACAGAACGGCGGTCCGCCTACACCCGAGCACCTGACGGAAGGTGTGTTGGTGCCTTTCTTGGTTTCATCGGTCCAGCGGAAGCCGACCGTCGCTGTGACATTGTCCTGCAGATCAACTTCAAGCTGTCCGTATCCCGAATACACCTCGTTGTCCTGCTCGACATAGGTATTGGGAATGATGTTGAAACTACCCGGCGCGGCCGGAGCAAGCGGGGCCGGGGTCCTGCGTACCGCCGTCGCATACTTTGCATCTTCCATAAAGTAGTAGAAGCCCAGGATCCAGCGCCAGCTTTGGTCCGCTGCGGACTGCAAACGCAGTTCCTGCGACCATTGCTCGTAATCACCCTGCTGGTAAAATTGAAATATCATATTTGGAGATCCATCCGAGTCCTCCTTGAATTCCACTTCGAAGGAATCAAAGGCCGTGACGGAAGTCAAGGTCATCGATCCGATATCAAGGGATGCCTTGAGTGAGGTGCCCCACAAGTCAATGTCTTCCTTGAACTCCATGTTTCCATAGTTTTCATCCCAGTCATCAGTCCGGTGATTGAAACCCGACGAGTCGATACAGTTGGGATTGTTCTGCGGGATCAGGTCGTTCAGCGGCACCGCGCAGGGGGCCGTGACATTATTCGGGTCCTGGGTCCCCACGGACTTGAACGGCAATGGATTGTCCCGGGACATCCCGCCATGGAAGTTGAACAGTAGTTCCATGCTGTCCGAGGGCTGCATAAGCAGTTGAACGCGCCCCGCCTGGCGGGAATGACCACCCTCTTTTTTACCCAGGGTGAGATTGTCATACACCCCGTCACGAATATTGCTCACGAACGCTACCCGCACCGCGGCATTTTCACCCAGCGGGATTCCCACGGCGCCCTCAATATCAAATTGGTCGTGGCGCCCATAGCCGCCGCGCAGGTGTCCGTTCAGGCCGTCTTCAGCATTCGGTTTGCGACTGATATAGTTCACGGCGCCGCCGGTGGTATTTCGTCCGAACAAGGTGTTCTGCGGGCCGCGCATCACTTCCACCCGGTCCAGGTCAAAGGCGTTGAATGTAAGCGCATTGGGCGCATTCAGTGCAATGTCATCAAGATAGACACCTACCGCGCTCACGACATTAATGTGAAAGTCCGAGGTTCCAACCCCGCGAATGAAAAAATTCTGTTTCGAGCCGCCCTGGGATTGAAGGCCCGCATTAGGAACCAGCTTCATCACGTCTTCCGAGTTCTGTACTCCCAGTTCACTCAGGGTATCACCGGTAAACGCCACCACCGAGATGGGCACGTCCTGCAGGGATTCTTCACGCTTCTGTGCTGTGACCACGATTTCCTCAATGCCCTGCGCTGGCGAAGTGACAGGAAAGGAAAATACAAGAATTCCTAAAAATGTGAATAAGTATCCTGGGAAATTTCTGCGATCACGCTTACCATAGGCATGTAACATCTTGTACTCCCCCATTTTTGATTAACTATTAGAAGACCAAACAACAACTAATTGATAGAATTCGGCCATTATAAGCTGGAAATAGTTTACGTGTAAACACTCACAGTATGCGCTATCCCCCCGTATTGACGAGCATCTTTATTGTTTTAGGTCTGTGTGCCTGCAGCTCTGATACCAGCAGTGATCAGGGGGCGGAACCGGGGCAATCTGTGCAGCAAATTGATCGACCCAATGTCCTGTTAATCGTTGCGGACGACCTGGGGTATTCCGACCTCGGCGTATTCGGCGGTGAAATAAACACACCGAACCTGGACGCCCTCGGGCGTGACGGGATCCTGCTCACACAATTTTATTCCGCGCCCACCTGTTCGCCCACTCGTTCCATGCTGTTATCCGGCACTGATAACCACCTGGCAGGCCTGGGTCAAATGTACGAGGAGTTGAGAGCAAACCAGGTTGGTTATCCCGGTTATGAAGGCTACCTCAATTTTCGCGTGGCGTCGCTTGCGGAAATCATGCGTGATGCGGGATACCACACCTACATGACAGGTAAATGGCACCTGGGGTTGACTGCGGAAACGAGTCCGCACGCCCGGGGGTTTGAGCGATCGTTTGACCTCGCTCAGGGCGGCGCGGGGCATCTCGGAGACCTGCCGTTGATTGGCCTCAACCCGTCCATCTACAGGGAAGACGGTAAACCTGTCGGGCTTCCGGACGATTTCTATTCTAGCCGCTTTTATGCCCGCAAGCTCATCGAGTACCTAAAAGGCAATGATGCGGATGGACGACCTTTTTTTGCCTATCTTGCGTTTACCGCCCCGCACTGGCCGTTACAGGCGCCTAGGGAATCTGTTGAAAAGTATGCCGGCAGGTACGATGCAGGGTGGGACGTACTGCAAGGCAAACGGTTTGAAAACATGAAGAAACTGGGATTGATTGAACAGGATGCATTACCATTCGCCAGGTTGGCGTCGGAACCGGCCTGGCAGGCTTTGCCTGATGAGGAAAAAAAGGTTGAAGCGAGAAAGATGGAAATATTTGCTGCGATGGTCGACGACATGGACAGGTACACGGGAGAGGTCATTGATTACCTGAAGTCCTCGGGGCAATTTGAAAACACGCTGATTTTCTTCATGTCCGATAACGGCGCCGAGGGTGCGCACCTGAATATCGGCTGGGAGGCGCTGGAAAACTGGGCAGAACAATGCTGCGACAACAGTCTTGAAAACCTGGGGAATGGTGATTCCTATATCTGGTACGGCCCGAACTGGACCTGGGCGAGCAGCGGCGGTTACCGGATGTATAAACAATTCACCACTGAAGGCGGGATCCGCGTGCCGGCAATCGTACATTTTCCGGAGCAGATCCGGAAAGGCGCAGTAATCGATGAGTTTGTGACAGTCAAGGATGTTATGCCTACGATCCTGGAATTGACCGGCGTTAAACACCCAGGCTCCAGCTTCGACGGACGCGATATCCTGCCGTTGCAGGGCGCTTCCATGCTGTCGATGCTGAAGGGAGAACGGGAATTCACTCACAGTCAGGACTACGTAATGGGTTGGGAGCTGTTCGGCCGCCGGGCCATCCGCAGGGGTGACTGGAAAATCGTATGGGAACCGGCCGGGGTACCCTGGGAACCCAGAGAGCTGGACGTTCCGGTGGATAAATGGCGCCTTTACAATATCGAGGAAGACCCCGGGGAACTGAATGACCTCTCAAGCGAGCAACCAGGGAAACTGGAAGAACTGGTGCGGGAATGGGAAATCTATGCGCGTGAGAACGGTGTGGTACTGCCGGATTACGATGCTCCCTATCCCAGCTACACTTACTGAGAGAAAAACAAATGTTTAACACCAAACTGTCATTACCGGCAGCGTCGCATATAATATATCCGGTTTGGTAACAGAAAACAGGACTGAAGATGAGTAACGTTCTTCGCGTCGACAAGACCCTGCCCACCAATGACATGATCTATTACGTGCGCAAGGACCCGGCCCTGCAGAAACGCTGGCTGGAAGACCTGGAGGGCCTGACCAGGGAATTCGGGTGCAGCCGGGAAGAATACGAGGCCCTGCGCGATACCGATCCGAAACGGTTAATGGACCTGGGCGTACACCAGTACCTGGTTCCGCATATCATGCGCCTCACTTACGGGACCGGCAACATGACCAACGCCCACCCCGCAGTAGCCATCTATCAAAAGGCATTCCCGGTGGAATCAAAAGAGTCTCTCGGTGATTCCAAGTGGGACATGATGCAGGACAAGGGCGATGGCTGAGATCGTTGCTGCCGTAGCCTCGACACATACGCCGGGCCTGCTGGGCTGGTTTGAGGATGCGCCGGAACATCAGCAACAGACCGCGCTGGCTTCATTCAAAAAAATGCGGGACCATCTCGACGCGGCGAAGCCCGATGTATTGATCATCTTTGCCAACGATCACCTGCTCAACTGGCCGCTGAGCAACACGCCGGAATACACGGTCGGTATTGCCGACCAACACAGTGGCCCGGCCGACTGGTACCAAACCTGGCTGGCACAGCATGAAAAATATCATGTGCCGGGGAACTCAAAACTGGCCCGTTACATCGTCAATGAAGCGGCCAGGCATGGTTTGCAACTGGCCTACATCCAGGAAGACATGCAGTTCGATGACGGGATATCCACCCCCACCAAGTATCTCAATCCGGATATGAACATACCCATCATACCCATTACCATGAACTGTACCGTGCCCCCTATCCCGACGCCGGAACGGGCCTACCAGGTAGGGCACGTCATCCGCGACGTGCTCAACAGTTATCCGGGTGATGAACGTATCGCATTGATCGGCTCCGGCGGCCTGTCCCATGAGCCGGGCGGACCCCGTTACTTTTATATCGATGAAGAATTCGACCGCATGTTCCTGGATTGTCTCGCCGAGGGCGATCACCGCAAGCTGATGGAGAAATGCACACTGGAGCGCATGGAAGAAGCTGGTTCCGGCGGCACGGCGGAGTTGATTGCCTGGTTCGTGGTACTCGCCTCGACCAGGGGACCCGCCGATGTATTGGGTTATTGCGACAGTTATGCCTGGCGTTCCGCTTCCGGATGGGTCATCTGGCCCGAATTGAAGTAACAGCCGCCCATGCCGACAACCCACGAACTCAACGACGACGTGGTGAATTATGCCTGGGACAACACCCACCCGCCCCGCCTGACCATCGAGCCCGGTGATACGGTTGTCTTCACTACCCGTGATGCCGGGGACTATTACTATTCCGCCGATTCAACCGGCGCAGACGTCAAGGCAAAAGGCCCGCTGACCGGTCACCCCCTGACCGGCCCCGTTTTTGTTAACGGCGCCGAACCCGGCGACACACTTGTCATACACGTCATGGAAGTTATTCCCACACTGGGATTTGGTTGGACCGCCATCCGGCCCAACCGCGGTCTGTTACCGATGGAAGAATTTCCCAGTGAGTTTTTACAGATCTGGGATTTGACTGACGGCAACCTGGCCCGCATGAAACACCGCGATGACATCGCCATTCCCATTGCCCCCTTCCCCGGCATCATGGGCACGGCGCTGCCGGAACCGGGTGAACACAGTACCATCCCGCCCCGTGATAACGGCGGCAATATGGATATACGCCACCTGTGCAAGGGTTCTACGTTGTATCTGCCTGTTTCCGTGGAGGGGGCGCTGTTCAGTGTGGGCGATGCCCATGCGGCCCAGGGTGACGGAGAGGTATGCATTACCGCCATTGAAATGGCCGCACAGGTTACGCTGAGGATTGACCTCGAACCAGGCAATAGGATCCCGGAACCTCATTTCAGGACTGACGGCCCGCTTTGTGCCAATACCAACACGGGACCCTGCTTTGTCACAACCGCCAATGGTCCTGACCTCTTTGAAAACGCCCAACGGGCGGTGCGCTATATGATCGACCACCTGGAACGGGAGCGGGGATTAACCAGGGAACAGGCCTACGTGCTCTGCTCCGTCTGTGTGGATTTGAAAATTAACGAGATCGTCGACAGACCAAATTACATCGTCTCTGCCACACTTCCGGAAATTGTATTCTTATAGTATTGGAAGTCCTGGTCATTGTCATTTCCGCCCCGTCTGTCATTCCCGCGCAGGCGGGAATCCAGTGAGAAAAAGGGTCGCCTGCGGCGACGCATTATTCTACTGGATTCCTGCTTTCGCAGGAATGACGGAATACAGGGTTTCCGTTTCGCAGCTTATTAATAATTCTTTCCAGTTCGTCAATTACCGGACCGGCCGGTGATTCAACAAGGTTATTGTTCACGGAAATTTTGTCGGGCGGCATATAGGAAGTGGCATCGATAATCAGGCGGTGGCCTTTGCCCCCGATCTCCGCTGACGGGTCGGCATCACTGAGCGGCATGTTGGGCAATACGATGATGTCATCAGCCCGGGTGCGGTTGGACAACGACCAGATGACCTGGTTCAGGTCAAACGGGTCGATGTCGGCATCGACCATGATGAGGTTTTTCAGGAACAACAGCCCGTGAGGAGAACCGAGCGCCCGCAGGGCAACGGATTTGGCAAAGCCGGCAAAACGGTTCTTCACCGCAATGACCGCAGTCGTCCCGTCCTGGTATAAAGCATTAACGGCAATGACTTCAGGGAAATTCTGTTTCAACTGGTTATACACCGTCGTACAGACATTAATCCCCAGAAGCGTGTCGTGCTCCGTCCAGCTCTTGCTGCCGATGTACAGACTCTCGAAGATAGGGTCGTCCCGGAAGGATACGGACGTCACCCTGAATACATTCAGCCTGCGCACGGCGCCGTAAGTGCCGGGGTACTCACCGAACGGCCCTTCAAGGATACGCTCCCTGTTGACCATCGTCGCCTCAATGACCATCTCCGAGTTGGCCAGGATGTCAAGGCCGTTGCCGGATGTAGTCAACTGCAACGGCGCCCCCATCATCTGCGAGGCATACGCATATTCCGATTCATCGTAGTCCACCGGCGTCCCCGCAAACATCGCCAGGGCAGGATGGTTGCCGATCATCACGGCGATGTTCAGGTCAGCATTCTCCCGCTCAGCAATCCGTATGTGCTGGCCCATGTCATGGGACGGCACCGCATCCAGACTGAACATATCAGGCCCATGTACCTGTATCCGGTAGATGCCCACGTTCTGCTTGCCGAAGTCCTCCGGGTCCGACGGGTCCCGGCTTACCACGTTGGCCTTGTCGATATAAAACCCGCCGTCATACTCGTTGATGCGGTACAGGGGCAGCAGTGCGTACAGGTTGATGCCGTTCTCGACCCGGTTGGCAAGTGCCGGCGCCCGGGCCGGGGGTACCCGCTCGATTAACGGTTCATCACTGCCCCAGCGGTTGATCATTTCGTAGAACAACTCCTTCACCGACGTCCCCTTCGGGCGCCCCATCAGCAGGGCCAGGTTGGTGAAACTGCCGTGCACCCCTACCACGACCTGTTTGCCGGGGTAACCCTTGATGTTGGTGAGCAGCACGGCCGGTCCATGCATGGCATCGCGGCCTGCGGCTACGGAAATGTTGCGGATATCCGGCTCCGGTAGGACTTCCTCCTCCCAGACCGCCAGTTGGCCGTTCTCATCGAGCAGTGCAAGGAACTCCCGCAACCCCTTGATACGCCGGCCGACGGCGATGGCTTCCGGGGACAGGGTCGGCTTGCGTTTGGATGTCATTGCAGGGTGGTGCGCAGCAAGCATAGCATGGCGTTGACCTTGCTCAGCCGAGGTACCTGAATGTCACCACGTCCTCATCATTGACACCGAGGTTCAACACCTCGAACAACCCGCCGCAGTTGGGGCAGTAACATTCGCGCAGGTGATACTCTTCAGTAGCCGCTGCATATGCTTCGGGTTGTCCGTGCCGCATCGGGGCATGCCAGGTCGCCGTGTAGTCCTTCCAGTCAGCATTCGCATCACCCAGGACATGGTCGCATTTCATGCATTGCCAGTAACGCTCACCCGCATCGTTCACGTTCAGGGAAATCACCCCGGCCCAGTTCATCAACTCGATGCCGCTGTTTTCGGTTCCACCGTTTGCCAGTTTCGGCGCCTGTGCCATTTCCAGACGCCTTTTGCGGATATTTTGCCGTTCTTCCTCAGTGCCCTCCTGATCAACCCGTAGCGTTTCCCTGTCGAAGACGACACCATATAACTTCCTGGCTTCATCGACCGATACATGTTCGTTTATTACGTCGTTAGCAAGATTCCCGGGGTCACGTTCCAGCGGGTCGCCAAACCCACCACCACCGCCGAAGTAAACCGCGTAGACATCGTCCTTATAGAAGGGCAGCGTGGTGTTGACGCCGTATTCCTCGACCACCCCTTCAATTTCATCCACGGCAGACGGCATTTCCCCCCGGTCGAACATGGATTGTATGTTGGATTTTCTGATGAGGTACTGTTTTACATTGGGAGCGGGATACCCCCCGGCCAGACCGTTGGCGAGGCGCACGGTGTCGCCCATACCGTTGTCATGGACTTCCATCTCATCGACCTTCCACGGAATAAAAGCGTTCATACAGGCAGTACCGCCCCGGTTCTTTCCGGGCCCGCCGGTATCCAATGCCTCCCTGCGCCACAGGTACAACCAGGGAAACAACTGCTCGGCGCGTTCCAGGTTGGTAACCTGGGGCTTGGTGGTCCACATGTTGGAGCAGGTATCATCGCCGTCACGGTGGTACATTCCCCCGGCGCCGCAGATGAGGTTTTCCATCATCATCGTAATGAAATAATTTCCTTCCTTGTCGCTGCCGTAGAGCATCGGGTTGTTAAAGGCATTGCTGCCGGAGGCCATTGCCTCTTCCTTTTCATCGGAACACAAATAGAGCTGGCTGATGCAATCCAGTACACAACCGATGGTGACGTAGCCGGCGCCCGCAGGCGTATTGATCGATACCGGCGCGTCATCCGTGGGGTTGACGATGCTGCCATGGGGCAGGACCCACTCAATCACCCCCCACAGGCCGTAATTCCATGGAATATCATGGGCAAGCATCATGAGAAAAGGGCACTCGGCATTGCTCTTTGCGCCGGGTAACGCCACGTTCTGGGCCCCTTTTGACTGCGGCGACGACCCGGTGAAATCCATCTTTATGGTGTCGCCTTTTTTTACCAGCTTACACCTGACTGCCAGGGCGCCCTCACTCTCAATAACCGATTCGAAATAGTGAACTGCCGAGAATTCGCCATCAGGCAGCTTCCTCAGCCTCTGGCGGATGCGCTGTTCCGAGTATCTCGGTAATTCTTCGAAGATTGCCATCACCTTGTCGAAACCAAACTCCCTGACGGTGTCCAAAAGGCGTTTCTCCGCGGCATTATTGGCAGCCATGCGCGCCCGTAACTCCAGCACCAGGAGTTCCGGCTGGCGGGTCATGTTCTTGATGGTTGTCTCGATGTCCTTGCGAATAACCCCCCGCTCGCACACCTTGAGGCCCCACATGCTCAACCCTTCCTGGACGCGCTCACGGGCATCAATCTGGACGCCCCCGATATTGATGCCGCCAACGTCCATGTTGTGCCCGGCCGTATTCAACCAGGCAAACCGTTCGCCCTCCCAGAACACCGGCTTCAACACCTGGATATCCATCAGGTGCACCGCCGCTACTTCGGTGCAGTTCAGGACGAACTGGTCGCCTTCAAAGATACCGGGGTTATCCTGGTACTCCCTGGATATGTAGCGCCCCGCCTCCTCGAGACACTGGGTCCATTCGACAATGCCGCCGCCCACCATGATGGTATCCCCGTTTGCGTTCAGGATGGCCTCTTCATGGTCGCCCGCCTCCGTGATGATTGCATTGCCCGAGACGCGGGCCATCGTGTAGTAGGCTTCATTGACGATTTCCTCCAGACGGTGCCGGAGAATCTCGAAAGTGACCGGATCGAGCTTATCTCTCATTTCGTTACCCTTGTATTCGTACCAGTTCGATATTTTTAAATCCGTCCAGTGATGCATTGTAGCCAGGCGGCACAACGATAGTGGTCTCATCCGCTTCTATAATCGCAGGCCCAACCACTTCGTTGCCCGGAAGCAGTTTTGCAAAATCAAACAGGGGCGTTTCCAGGAATCCATCACCTTTGAAATACGCCTGTCTGCTGCCCTTATTCCCCGCCCCAGGGTCCTTGCCTGCCAGGGGCGCCGGATTCGGGGCAAAATCGTGGACTATGCCCTCCCCCTTGATCATGTAGGAGGAGATCACGCGCCCGGCCTCGGGATACGCCGCGCCGGCGCCGTACAGATCCGTATACGCCTGGTCGAACATGCCGCCCAGCCGGGCCGCATCGTCTTCCGTATATTCATCCTTTAACGGGATCGTCATATTGACCGTATTGATCTGCAACAGGTATTTCATATCCATTGAAACCCGAATGTCCATATTGTCGGGGTGTACGCCGCCTTCGGCCAGTTCCTGTTTGACCCGCTGATGCAACTCGCCGATATTGTCGTTCAAGACCTGCGCAGTTATCGGTAAAGTGCGGTAGTCATACTTGATATATGTATGTCCTATGGGGGATGTAGCCAGTCCCAGTGCCGAGTAAACTGAAGATGAAGCGGGAATAATCGCTTTTCCGGCGCCCAGCGTCGCGCCCATATAGGCCACGTGCACGGGACCTGCACCGCCGAAACTGAAAATCACATAATTGCCGATGTCCACCCCGCGCCGTACCGTCATGCCCATGATCAGGTCAGACATGTGCGAATTGATGATCTCGTACGCGCCCTGGGCCACCTCCACCACGTCCATGTCCATAACCGCGGCCACCCTGTTGAATGCCTCCCGGGACCGTTCCGGATACAACGCCATGCGTCCGCCGTTGAAGTAGTCCGGATTGATATAACCCAGGATCACCGCGGCATCGGTCATGGTGGCCTGCTCGCCGCCGAACCCGTAACAGGCCGGACCCGGGTTCGAACCCGCGCTTTGCGGACCCACGTGCAACGTTTTCAGCTCCGGATCGGCATGGACTATGGTCCCTCCGCCCGCGCCGATGGACACGATGTCCAGAGTCGGGTACAGAGTGCTGAACTTCTCGATACGGGGTTCGCGGTTGAAGGTTTCCTTGCCATTGGTGATAAGGCTCACGTCAAAAGTCGTGCCGCCTACGTCTGTCGAAATAATATTTTCATAACCCAGGATCCGGCCGAATGTCTGCGTCGCCTTTACACCGCCTGCCGGTCCGGAGTGGACAGTGGCGACCGGCAGCACGGAATCGGAATACGCTATCCCGCCGTCGGCCTTCATCAGCAGCAGTCTCGGCTTCAATCCCTTTTTCCTGAGAAATCCGGAAACGGATTTCATATAGCTCAGGGTTGCCGGCCCCACATAGGCATCCAGCACCGTGGTGATGAAACGCTCGTATTCGCCTTCCAACGGCACCACTTCACAGGAAGTGCAGCTATACAGGTCAGGATACAGTTCCTGCACGATCTCCTTAGCTTTCAACTCGTGCCCGCTGTTTGTAAACGACCAAAGGAAGCAAACAGCAATACTTTCCACGCCCTGCTCGACAAGTTCCGCCACGGCCGCACGCACGTCGTCTTCATTTAACGCCACCACCTCGCTGCCGGAGTAATCCACCCGTTCGCGTACCTCCCTGGTCAACTTTTTAGGTACCAGCGGCGCCGGTTTTATGGTGGTCGCCATGTGCTTGGTCTCGGCTTCCGATAAACCCGTCCAACGTGACAACCCGCGCGCTATATGGATGGTATCCCGGGCGCCCTTCGTGGTTAACATACCGACTTTTGCGCCGCTGCGCGTCGCAATGGCGTTGGTGCCGATGGTGGTGCCGTAAGCAAATGCAACACAGTTGCCGAGCAACTGTTCCAGGCTGAGCGACAGTTTTTCCGCCGCGACGGCAAGCGAGTTACCGACGCCTTCCGAGAAATCGTGGTAGGTGGTGAGATGCTTGCCGGTCGTTATGTTTCCGTCTTCATCCAGGACAACCGCATCCGTGAAGGTGCCTCCCGTATCAACCCCTATCTTGTATTGCATTGATATTGTTCCTATGGCGGCGGAATGTTATGGGGGTAAGATTCCGGATCAACGGTTTTGAGGTTCGCCCATGACGGCCGTATCCCGTGATTTACCACAGTCTCAGGCTCACAATCACGCCACGTGAACGAACAATCCAGGCAGTGATATATGGTCCAGGCTACCGTGTCGCCATCCATCCCCCGGTATTCCTCCCGGCAACGGCCTGCGTCTGCACTACAGCGGGGACATTGCAAAGTCATATATAGTTCTTCCCGGAGATATTCTCACATGTGACCCTTTAATCAAGGCTTGTATTGTAACACTCCAATCATTACATTCACCCATCAGGTAATGGGCACGAGAGATGGGGTCAGCCCTGGCATCACTCCTTATTCAGAATTTCTGGGTGACCCCGAAGAACAGGTAACGGCCCAGGGTATCCCACATTCCCGGTATTGTGTTGCCGTTGCCATATACCGCCACGTTGTTAAAGAAACCGCTGACCGGCGGGTCATTATCCATGAGATTGCTGACGCCCACACTCAAGGTGGTTTTGCCGATGCCGATGAACCCCGGCGTATAGTCAACGGACATATCGATGTAGTTCTCGGAACCGGCACTGAATCGATCATTGGCAAACTCGTCAACGCCGCTGACATGGCGCCAGCTTCCAGCGAATGTCAGGTTCCAGGGTGAGGTCCAGACCGCGCCCAGGTTGTGCCGCCACTCAGGCCTGGGACGGGTGCATGTACTGCCATATTGACCGGCACAATCTTCGACGACGGCACCGGGGGTCAGTTGCTGCTCAAATTTCTCCAGCCAGCTACCGCGGAAGGTGAATTCCACTGCGCCGTAATTGTCCGCTTCCATGCTGTAGTTGCCGAAGAAGTCAATCCCGGCGGTTTCGAAAAAGCCTATGTTGATATTTGTCGAGACGATGTTGGGGGCGGTCGCGCTGCTGCCGATCCAGAGGTTGCCGTTAGACCCGCGGTTGACCTGTGAGCAGAAGACCGGGTCGCCGGTCAGCCCGCACTGGTTGACGATGAATTCCGGCTCTACGTCATCAATCGCGTCCAGGATCTCAATGCGCCAGTAATCAACGCTTACGGTCAGCCCCGGAACAATGTCTTCCGGGGTAATGACCGCACCGATGGTGAAAGTGTTGGCCTGCTCAGGTGTGAGTTCCGTGTTGCCGCCAAATATGCCGTTGTACTGCCCGGCGGGGCTCAGGGGAATTTTGCCGTACTGCTCTGCCGTCACTCCCGAGTGCGCGCACTGTGCCGCTGTCTGTATCGGCATCGGACCTGCACAGGGATCGACACCGGACCATAAGCCCAGGTTTTTCGGTTCAAACAACTCCCTGATGTTGGCGGCCCTGACCGCGCGGGAATAACCGCCGCGCAGCTTGAGGCTTGCTGCCGGGGTCCATTCGGCGAGCACCTTCCAGGTATCCGTGGTAACGCCGGGGTTGTAATCGGAATGACGATAGCCGGCGTCGACGGTCAGGGATTCGAACCAGGGCCGGTACTCCACCAGCGGGACCCTGGCTTCAACGAAAAACTCGGTGACATCGACCGCACCGGATACGGCTTCGGTCGGACCGCCCTGACCGGCGCCGTCACCCGTCCTGTATCCCAGGTCAGGATTAAAGTCCATTCTCTCGTCCCGGTACTCGCCTCCAAGGACGACTTGTATGCCCTCCTGCGCCATGGGACTGCCGATCCCGTAGCCGGTCAGGTCGCCGGATACGAAGGCGACGTACTGGTCCTGTTCCAGGCTGCCCGTAGCGCGCAGGGTAATGCGCAGGTAGTCAATCGCCTCCTGCGTTACGCCGCCCGTTTCAAAGACATTCCAGGGCACGCAACCGGGATCGCTGCCGTCGATCGCGGCGCGGCAGGTGGGCGCGCCGGCGACTTCGACCACGTCCAGCGCCCGGGTAATGCGGGTGACGGACAGGTCGTTGTTATACATTGCGTCGTAGTCCGTACGCGAGATGTTGACATGCGCATCGTAACTCCATGCGTCATTGATATTGCCCTTGATACCGCCCAGGCCGCGGTACGAGGTATGGGTGATGTCGTTATTCCGAAAACCGCCTTCGACGTTGCGGCGGCCGATATATAACGGCACTACGTCAGCCGGGGACGCGCAGCCGATGGCGGCGAACTGCTGGGCTGAGAGGAACGCGTTGCTGCAGTTCAGCGTGGAAGTCACGAAGAATGCGCCAGACGGTGCGATTTGCGCGTTGGTGTTATCATCCATGAACTGGAATTCCACATACCCTTCCAGACGCTCGCTGACCTCGTAGTAACCGAACAGGCCGGCCGTGTAACGCTCGTCCGGGCGTTGAAAGTGATTCGGCGGGCCGTAGTTGTACAAGGTAAAATCCCAGGGCACGAACTCATTCCCTTCGACCGTGTAAAAGAAGGTGTCGTCGAAAGGCGTAAACAGGCCGGTCGGTATCGTGGCGGACCCGGCGCAGGTGTCGCCCCCGCCTCCCCCACTCAGGGTACAGGCGCTGAAATCACGTTCAGACTGGGTAAGTGCATTTGTCTCCCGGTATCCGAGGTAGCCGGTAATATTGCCCCTGCGATCAGGAGTGTCGACGCCAAAGGTTACGTTCACGTCGTGACCGCGACCGTCGAAGACGCTGTCCGGGGCCTGCTCAAAACCGCTGTCGGCAATGGCGGATTGAACGGCCTCGTTACCTGAATCGTGATGATAGCCTGCATACTGGTAGTCGATCTGGATACCTTCGAAGTCTTTTTTCATGATGAAGTTGACGACCCCGGAGATCGCGTCGGAACCATAAGTCGCAGAGGCGCCGCCGGTCAGGACCTCGACCCGTTCGATCAGCGCGCCGGGCACCTGGTTAATGTCCGGGGCAAGCGCGAATACGTTGCCGAACCCCATCCGGTGCCCGTTGGTCAGGACCAGGGTGCGCTCCGAAGACAGGCCGCGCAGGTCAATCGTCGCCGACCCGGTGGCGCCGTTGGATTCATTGGCGGTCAACTCCGGCACTATCGACGGCAGGTCGTTGATCAGGTCCTCCACCCGGGTGATGCCGCGAAAACCCAACTCTTCCGACGTGACCATGGTTACCGGGCTGGACGTTACCAGGTTAGGGTCGGCGGCGGCGATGCGGGAACCCGTGACGACTATCTCTTCCAGTAATTCCTGCTGCGCCTGTTGGCTCCAGGCAACGGCCGGGACAGCGCCTGCGGAGATTGCCGGCAACAGCCACAGGACGATTTTGGGAATTTGCCTACACATGTAAAAGTATCCTTATATAAACGTTTCCTTTGATAACTGCTGGAAATAATTAATATTTCTCATTAGATTCGGTACTTCAGACGTGATTCAGTGTGAAGACAAAAGCGGACAATTTATTTGTTACAGAGTAGGACAATTCTATTTGTTGCCAACAGTGTGAGATTCCCTGCAGCTGGACAGCCTGAATAACAAATCAAGCTCTGGCCGCTTGCGATAGGGTTTGACCGGAACATTACACTTCGTCCGGTGTCCGGTCGTCAAGACCTTAAGTGAGTAGACACATCAGCAGCAATACCGTATCCGCGAGCAAACCGAACAGGATGTGGTAGATTACCACATCCTGCCTGGCCAGCCGGATAACACTAGGCTTTATCGCCGCTTAATACACCTGTAAGCTTATTGGACAGCACGCCCCATACTACCCCTATGACCGACGATGCGGTTAACAACGCAAGAGGATTTGTGAAAGACGGCGCAGTCAGAACAGCCATGTCCATCATGCCTTCTGTCTGAAGCACATAAGCAAAGACAAGGGCAAAACCATTCACTGTCGTGGGAAGTGCAGAAAACAATTCTATTTTTGACGAATATACAAAAACTGCAACAAAAACCGCCACCCAAAACGGGACAGTTACTGAACCTACTGGAACGCTCAGTATCAACATGCAACAGATACACGCTAAAACGATACCAAAAATCAACGCTCCCAGTGTCAGCTTAACCGATTCCATATTTGCGCCGTTAGCGTAATAACCTCCCCAGGCAATAAATAACGCCCAGAGAGCAACGATACCCGCTATTACTGTCGTGCCTAAATAAACTATAACGAACGCAAGACCACCGATACTTAAAGTAAGTGCTGTTAAAGTTGGCATTTCTTCCTCCTCCTCATAAAACATGAGTTACTGTATGTAAAACCAGTCACCTGTACAAGACACTAGCAGCATGACAACGATTTGCTGCAGGTGTACGTCTTCATAGTAATCCGGTCTTAATGTACCGGTTGGGGAAGACGCTCAGGTCTGTTAACGCTCCAGGTATTGGAGCTTGCCTTCTACCGCTTTCCAGTCGTCCGCGTCATCGGGCGCATCCTTCATTTCATTAAGGCAACTAGCCGACGTTAGCAGTGGATGGGGAAATAATCATCGAGCGCGGGCACCTGACAGCGCTGGAAGACACGAAGCTCCGCGCCATCGCCGCCAAATACGGCGATCCGGACACCCTGCTGAAACAGCAGTGGAGTCCGGATCAGAACCCGCGTTTCAGGTAACCGCTGCACCGCCCGATCAGGCGACGCGCTCGACCTGTACCAGGCTGTCAAACACCCTCGGGGCGTGCCCCATGTCGGCAAAATCCGCGGACGATACGACGTTGGCGGTACCCTTGTTCAATTGCCGCCAGTAGCCCAGCGATGACACCACCAGGCCCGCATTGACGTCGTCAGTGACCTTGGCAACCACCTCGAAGGCGCCCCGGTCATTAAAGACGCGCACCTGGTCTCCCTCACTGATACCACGTGCCTCAGCATCCGCTTCACTGATCATCACGAACTGCTCACCCTGTCTCTTGATCTTGTTATCCATGTTGGCATAACAGGAATTCAGGAAGCCGTGACTCTTCGGAGCGATGATATTCAAAGGATATTTCCCCGCCAGTTCCGGGTTGGTCTGGGCCGATTCCTTTGACGGCACATAATCGGGCAGGCTGTCCAACGGTTCGCTGTTGCCCGGTTGCATGTCCTCGTACATCTGCCGGAACGGCGCGATGATAAAATTGCCGTTGGCCGCGGTTTCCGAGAAAAATTCACACTTGCCTGACGGCGTGGGGAAATTGCCCTCCTTGTGGGGCGCCCGCTCATGCGGCTCGCCGATCTTGATGCGCGCAAAGCCGTTCTCGCGCAGGTAATCCACGCTGAGGCCCTCGCAGGCCGGCGAATCCCAGTCGACGAAATGCTCCAGGCACTCGGAATCTGACCACTTGAAGCGGTCTTCCTCAAAGCCCAGGCGCTGCGCCAGGCGGTTGAAAATCTCGTTGTTGGACAATACTTCGCCGGGCAAATCGGCACACTGGGTATTGTAGGTCAGGTAGTTGTGCCCCCAGGACAGGATGATATCTTCCATTTCCGCGCCCATGGCAGCAGGCAGGACGATATCCGCATACGCCGCGGTATCGGAAATGAAATGCTCCGCGGAGACCATGAACAGGTCCTCCCGTTCCAGTCCCTTGATGATCTTGTCCGCTTCGGGCGCCTGGGTGACCGGGTTGGAGTTCCAGCACATCAGCGACATGATGGGCGGGTCCAGCTCCATCTCACCGGTCAGCGCCCGGCCGATCTGCAGGTTATTGATGACCCGCGTGCCTTCCGGAATGAGCTGCGGTTGCGATATGACGTCCAGTTTGTAGGGATGTTCCCAGAAGGTCATCTGGTAAATACCACCTCCCACTTCGCGCCAAGCGCCGGTCAGCGACGGCAGGCAACTGATAGCGCGTATGGCCTGGCCGCCACCCCAGTTTCTCTCCACGGCAACGCCGATGCGAATCGCGGCCGGGTTAGTGGCGGCATATTCACGCGCCAGGGTGCGGATATCATCGGCAGGAATACCGGTGACTTCAGCTGCCCACTCGGGCGTGCGGTCCTTGGCCCGCTCCGCCAGTTGCTCGAAGCCGACGGTGTAGTTGTCCACGTAATCCTGGTCAAGCAGATTCTCTTCAATGATCACATTGATCATGGCCATGGCCAGGGCGCCATCGGTGCCGGGACGAATAGTGACATGCCAGTCGGCCTGCCTCGCGGTACGCGAACGGTAGGGGTCAATCACCACCAGTTTGGCCCCCCTGTCCTTGGCGTCCTTGACAAAATGCCAGGCGTGCAGGTTGGTGCTCACGCTGTTGCAGCCCCACAGGATAATGTACTTGGAATGGGCAAAACTTTCCGGATCCACGCCGCTTGTAGGGCCGTTGGTCAGCACCCAGGCCGTCGCCGACCCCTCGCCGCAGAAAGTGCGCTCACACACCGTAGCGCCCAGCCTGTTGAAAAACGCGTCACCGCCGTTCAAACCATGTATCAGGCCCTGGTGTCCCAGGTAACTGTACGGGACGATAGCCTGGGGGCCGTATTCATCAATGATGTCTTTCCAGCGGCTTATGACTTCATTCAGCGCCTCATCCCAGGAGATGCGCTCGAATTGTTTGCTGCCCTTCGGGCCGGTCCGGCGCAGCGGATGGAGCACCCGATCCGGATGGTAATGGCGTTTCTCATAATCATCGAGCTTGACACACAGGCCCCCGCGGGTCATGGGATGATCGGGGTTGCCGTGTACACCGGTTAGTTTGCCGTCCTCGACTTCGAATACCATGGAACAGGTATCGGGACAATCATGCGGGCAACCGCCGTAATAGGTTTCTTTAAGTTGTGCGGCCATCGAAAATCTCCCCCTTCGATATATGTTGGGTTATGTTAAATGCAGAAAACGTATCCTCAAATATTAAGTATAGTATACATCTTCCAATTTGTGGGAAATTTTGTATTTGATTTTGTCCGGTTTTTGTGAATATTCTAGAAACAACCTGAAACCGGAAACCGGAGCCTCCATGAAACGCATAATTATCGGCATGTCCGGCGCCAGCGGCCTGCCTTACGGCATCCGCCTGGTCGAAGTGCTGGCTGAAATGCCGGATATCGAAACCCACCTGGTGATGACCAACGCGGCCAAGCTCAATATCGGCATTGAAACGGATCACACCGTTGCCGGCATAGAGGCTTTGGCGGACGTGACGCACAATATCAAGGACATCGCTGCCAGCATTTCCAGCGGTTCCTTCAGGACCGACGGCATGATAGTCGCCCCCTGTTCCATGCGCACTCTCTCTGCAATCACTCATTCCTATGCCGAGAACCTGCTGGTGCGAGCTGCCGACGTAGTGCTCAAGGAGCGCCGGCGCCTGGTGATCATGCCCCGCGAGACTCCGTTGCATACGGGGCACTGCAAACTGTTTTATGACGTATCGCTGCTCGGGGCAATCATTGCGCCACCCACTCCGGCTTTCTATAACAGGCCGCAGACCCTTGACGATATCATCAACGCCAGTGTCGGCCGGGCGCTGGACCTGTTCGATATCGACCCCGGCATAGTAAAACGCTGGGCCGGGGTCAAGGCCTGAACTGCCGAAACGGGTCTGGTGGTAAAAGAGGCGATGCGCGCTGGCATTACAGGTCCAGGACAGGTAGGTCCATGGCCCCGGCAACGTTGAGCATACGTTGATCGTAGCTCGCCAGCGTAACAGGCTGCGCTGACTTGTATAAGTATTCACACGATGCCAGGTGCAGGGCATCCAATGTACGCACCGGCGCGGGGAAAGCGTTCAGCGCACGTGCCAGAACAGGGGATGAAAGCTCCAATAATGCAATTCGGCCGATGAGTTGATACGCCGCTTCGCCATGAGAAGCAGCCAGCGATCGCGCATGAAGCCGGTTCCAGAGTTCATATTCCAGTAATCGACTGCTTACAAGCGTTTCATTCCAGAGTGAAGCAGGTGGACGCCGGTCCTCGGCCAATAACTGGGCAAGCGCAACAGAGGTGTCAAGATAAATCACCGCTCGTTTCGGTCACTATCCAACTCGTCCAGTAGGTCGTGTAGTGGCGCGACGGGCACGGGTTCTGGTGGTCCACCGATGCCTGCCAACGCTGGCGGTGTTAACCAGCCTTTGCGCACCGCTTCCGCAAGCATGGCATCAGCCAAAACCGGACTCCTGGCTGCGCTGGGGGGAACAATTTCGGCAACCACCCGATCACGGTCCGTGACAAGCACGGTCTCACCTGCCGCAGCCAGCCTGACATACTCACTCAAACGATTATTAAGCACTTTTATTCCGACTGATCTCATACTCAATAAGGTAGCAACTGGTAGCAACCATGTCAAGTACTTGCAGGCTGGCGCAGGAATGATCAGGCAAACAGTTTGCCGGGATCCAGGGCCTGTTTGAGCCTGCTGCGCAGTTCGGCCATGCCCGCGTTGTCATAGCTTGCCAGGGCCTTGTCCAGGTAGCCGGCGCTGATATGGCTCACACCGTGGCCCCGCTCAGCCATCGATTCGATCAACTCACCAAGACACGCGGCGGCCCTGGGTTCGGACCCGGACTGATACGGCAGGTACACCCGCTGGATAACGGAGCGCCAGCCGACCGCGTATTCCGCCAGGTAATCGAAACCGGCGGCGCGCACCGTATCGCCTGCCAGTTTATTCACCTTCAACACTTGCCGCCCGTCAATAGGGGAGACAAACCCGGCATACAGGTAAGCATCGCCGGACCAGTTGCCGAGGTTGCTGAATTCCTTCGAGGGACGTCCGCGCATCATCGACTCCCTGCCGGACAGTACCGGGTTGGCCGCCTGGGTTTTCAGGTCAAGTACCGTAGCGCCCTCGATTCCGGCGAAGGCACTGCGCATCATGGACCACAGCACATCGACGTTCGGTGGTGTGTTATACAAGGCGCCGTACAGGGTCCACTGACCCAGGCCGTGCCAGGCAGCCAGGCGCGCGGTATCGACCTCCATGCCGTCGGTAAAATCATCTCGTGACGCAAAAGGCGCTGCGTCCAGTACCGTGTTGCTGATTACTACCGTATTGGGAATGATGACGTTGACCTTGAAAGAGCGCAATATCTCGATGGCCTGGGCAAGATCGCTGTCGCCCTTCAGGGTCACTGCAAAGGGCTGATACGCCGGCGGGGCCGGCATCAGCCATACGCCCATTTTGGTTACGATACCCAGGCCGGACTGCGTAAACAGGCCGTCGAGATAAGGACCGTACGCGTACTTTGCCAGTTGCCAGGTATTGCTCTTCGGCATGGCGCCCATCCCCAGGCGCACCAGCTCACCATCAGCCAGCATGATTTCCATACCACACTGCATCATGGTGTGGTCCCCGTAGGCGGTATAGCCGAACTCTCTTGCGGTGACGCTGCCGGAGACCGAATTCAGTCCGTTCCTGTCGCAGTCAACCCACAGGCCGGTGTTGTTTTCTTCCAGGTAGTCATTCAGTTGTATATAACTGACACCCGGTTCCACCAGGGCGTAAGCGCCCTTGACGTTGACCTCTACAATCCTGTTCATGCGGGATTGATCGATGACCAGGATATCCCTGTCCGTTGCCGGACCGGCCATGCCTCCGTTTGCGGCCGTATTGGGCAGGACCCACAACGATACATTGTTTTCAGAGGCAATGGACAGTATCGTCCGCAACTGGTCAATGTCTTCCGGAAGCGCCACGCCGACCGGCGTTCTGCCGGCCCGCGCATATCCGCCCCCGGCAATGGCGCCGGCGCCGGACAAAACAGCGTCCCTGCCCAGTTCTTTCCTCAATTTATTGATCAATATTTTTGACATCCTAATTCCCATCCGCCGGCGGTATGTTGTGTTTGTACTTTTCCGGATGGTCCGGGTCGGCGCGGAACCAGGCTTCCCGCTCAGCATAATCTATCGATTCTGCAGGCTCGCTGTCACGCCAGGTGAACGAACAGCGCCGGCAGTAAAATACGGTCCAGACCAGTTCGTCCCCTTCCCTACCCTGGTATTCGGTGCGCAGGTGTTCCTGCGCTGAGTTGCACCGTGGACAGTTCATCGGCCTTCCGCCTCTTTCTGCAGCCGTAGAATATACTTTGCCAGGTCATCAATTTCAGGACCTGTGGGCGGTGAAACGATCTTTGCATCACCACCGATGGGATCGGGGGGCATGAAGCTGGTGGCATCGATGATCAGGCGATGGCCCTTCCCCGGAATCTCCGCGGCCGGGTCGATAATAACCATGGGCATATTCGGAATCACGATAATATCGCTGGCGCGGGTGCGCGTGGACAAAGCCCACATGACCTGGTTGAGATCGAAGGGATCGACGTCGTCATCCACCATGATGAGGTTTTTCAGGTACATCAGACCGTGGGGCGTCCCCAGGGCCCGCATTGCTACCGACTTGGCGAAGCCGGCAAACCGGTTTTTCACTGAAATGATCCCGGTCAGACCATGCTGGTACAGGGCGTTCACCGCGACAACTTCCGGGAAGTTCTCCTTTAACTGGGCATAAATGGGGGCACAGGTGCTCAGCCCGATTAACGTATCGTGTTCGGTCCAGCCCTTACCGATGTAAATACTTTCAAAGATGGGGTCGGTGCGGTGAGAAACGGCAGTCACCCGGAACAGGGGAACATGACGAATACCGCTGTAACTACCCGGGAACTCTCCGAACGGCCCTTCCAGGCAGCGCTTGTTATTGAGCAATTCTGCTTCTATTACCATTTCTGCGCCGGCAAGAACATCCAGGCCGTTGCCGGACTGGGTGAGGTCTATAGGGCTGCCCATCATCTGCGAAGCATAGGCAAATTCCGATTCATCGTAATTGACGGGGGTGGCGGCAAACATGGCCATGGCCGGGTGGTTACCGAGCATCACTGCGATCTTCAGCGGGACATCGTCCTGTTCCGCCATGCGTATCTGTTGCGCCATATCGTGGGACGGAACGGACAACAAGGTGAACTTGTCCGGTCCCTGGACCTGGATACGGTAAATCCCCACGTTCTGCTTGGCAAAATTATCCGGGTCGCGGGGGTCGCGGCTGACGATATTGGCCTTGGCGATATAAAAACCGCCATCCAGGGCATTGATGCGGTACAACGGCAACATGTCATACAGGTTTATATCCGCTTCAACCCTGTTTTCGTGCACTGGTGCGTCATCCGGTTTCACCCTGTTTATCAACGGTTTGTCGGATCCCCAACGACCCGCCAGTTCGTAGAACAGTTCCTTGATGCTGGTTCCTTTCGGTTTGCCCAGCAGCAGGGCTATATTGGAAAAACTGCCGTGCACCCCTATTACCAGTCTCTTGCCGGGATAACCACGGATATTGTCGAACACGATAGCCGGCCCGGCCATGGCGTCGCGGCCCGCCGCGACGACAACCTTACGTATATCGGGTTCAGGCAGCACGGTTTCGGGCCAGGTGATGCACTGGCCGTGTTCGGCCAGCAACTCGAGATAATCGCGTAAATTCCGGATGCGCTCGGCTACCGCCCGGGCCTCGGCCGACAAGGTGACCGTTTCCATATCCATCAGTCAGCCTCTCCCGTGATATAGGCTGCCAGTTCATCCAGTTGCCTGTCGGAGATCTCACTGTGGCGGAAAGGCGGCATCAGTTTGAACCCTTCCCGCACCACCAGTTTTATATATTCCGGCGGAAGGTTCTCCCGGTCCAGCAGGGCCGCCTGTTCCTCACCGACTCTCTCCTGCAGGCGCATGGTCCCCGGATGGCCCGGTCCCTGGTCGTGGCAGGCAATGCAGTACAACTCGTACAAGGTTTTGCCGTCATGGATGTCGACCGGCGCGTCGGCGCTGCCGGCTACCTGCGCCGCATTTCCTCTCCCTGCCGACCCGTTATCGCCACAACCGGCCGGCAGCGTTAGCAGACACGCCGCATAGAACAGTGAAATATATGGGGTCAGGTCGCACATCTCTCACGCCACCGGCCAGATGCCGCTCTTGCCCGGAGACAGGATGCCCACAGGGTCCAGCGCCTGCTTCAGCCGGTGATGCAGTTTCCACAGCGCCCCGTCATTCCAGTTGTAGGTGCCGGCGATCTGGTCCATAAAATCGAGATGGGTGCGATATTCACCATAACCGTGCTCGGCAAAATCATTGACAAGGTGGCCGAAACACTCATGGGCGCGGCGCCGTTCATCATCGTTCAGGCGGTCGAATACCAGTTGGAAGATATTTAAAAGTTCCCGCCAGCCCACCAGGAATTCACCGATATAATCGAACCCGTATTCGTTCGCCCTGTCCCTGATCAGGGTGAACTGCCTCATCGAATCTTCACCGGTTACCGGCGAACGGGGCGAGAAATCGATGTGCGCGCCGCTGCCTACCCAGTTCATCAGGCTGAACTCGGTCATGTTCGGCACGCCGCTCATGAGCTTGACCCGGTAGCGCCAGGCCGGATCGCCGGGCCGGTCCCCTTCGAAGAAAAACCTGGCGCCGGGAATGCTGCGAAAGGCTTCTTCAAGGACTTTCCAGTTGTTGTCCATGATCGGTTCCGGCCCGTACAGGGCGCCGTAGAAATTCCACATGCCGATGTTCAGGTCCTCCGCCATCTGCTGACGGTGGCGCATGGGCATGGGGCCTTTTCCGTTGTAATACTGCTTCCTGGTTACATTGGGCGCCGCCTCCCAGATCAGGCCCACCGTGGTCGCCGCATTGGGTATCAACATGTTGAGTCGCAGGGGACCGACCACCTCAGTGATCTGGTAGAGGTCATCCTCCCGCGGGAAAGTCACCAGGTACGGCCGGTAGCCGGGCGGTTCCGGCATCAGCCAGATGCCGACTTTGGTAATGATGCCGAAATTCGACTGGGTAAACATACCCTCGACCCATGGCCCGCAACCGTACTTGTACAGGCTTGAAGTGGCGGAACCGGATAACGCGCCCATGCCGGTATCGACCACGGTGCCGTCCGCTAGCACCACCTGCATGCCGCAATTCATCAGCAGGTGATCACCGTAAGGGGTGTAACCCGCGCCGTGTTCGGAAAGGTTACCCAGGACGCTTCCCCAGCCCGGGGCCGCGGGGTCTATCCAGAGTTTGCTGCCGCGCCGTTGCAGGTAATTATACAGCTCAAAATAGCTTACCCCCGGTTCGACCACCGCATAGCCGTGCTCTTCGTTCACTTCGATAATACGCTTCATGCGGTTCAAATCGAGGACGAAATAGCCCGGTTTCATCGGCGCCGGCCCGCCGTAGGCATAATTCTTGCCGGTGGAGATGGTCCAGAGGGGGATGCGGTAATCCCGCGCTATCCTGAGGATGGCCTGTATCTCTTCAACCGTCCTGGGCGCGACCGCGGCGGCCGGCATGTGCGCTTCATCGGGCGTGGTTGAATAGACGTCCCGGTACGTCCTCAGTTCCGTTTCATCATCGGTAAACACCCATCGGTCGCCGACTGCCTCGCGCAATTCCGCAACGGCCTGGTTGTATTCGGCAGGCGTCAGGGTTCCGGGAAGAGGTTTCTCAGGAAAGTCTTCCGTTCCGGCGCTGCGAGCGGCCAGGGGCGCGCCGGCAGCCAGGAACGACGATTTCAGAAAATCTCTTCTCGTTACCATGAATCAAGAACCCTGGTCCAGGTTCAGTTTCAAATGCGAGCCGTCGCACCAGGGTTTGGTTTTCGAGTATTTGCAACCGCACAAGGCCACGTGCCGGAAGTCATCCAGTGTGAACTTCAGCGGCTCACGCCTTGTCTCCTTGTGGGAACCGTCGCAGAATGGCTGATTTTTCGAGCGGCCGCAGGCGCACCAGTAATACTCGCCCTGCTCCAGGTTCATCAGGTACGGGGAGTTGCGGCTGCCATCGAGGAATTTGGCCTTTACCCAGCCGTCGTCGTAGGGACTCACCATGTTCAGCTTCAACTCCATGGACCGGAACAGCCAGCGCCCGTCCTGTTTTACGCACTCGCAGTCATAGGTGCCGCCGATCCAGTGTGATTCCGCTTCGTCGGTATGTGGGTTGGGCACGGTTGCCGATTCCCACAGGTACCAGAATACGGTCGCAGTCCGGCCGTCCGGGGCGATATCGATCAGTGGAGAGATCATGTAGTGCAACGACCACCAGATTTTCTCGCCGGCAATCCCGTGCAATCCTTTTGCCAGTCGGTCCCGGCCGTGGTACTTGCCGAAACCCTTGCACTCCCAGGTGCCGTCTTCGGCAAAACAGGGGCCGATGATTTCCGGGTCGTTGCCCCGATCACAGCCGCGGGCATAAGTCACGATCAGGCGCTGTATTGCCTCCACATCCTCCAGGCGGTTCAGTTTTGCATCCAGTTTTTCCAGCAGTCCCTTGATTTCTGCAAGTTCATTGCTCATGCCTGTTACCTTGATATCCTGGGGTCAGAGTAAAATTTCTGACGAAATTCTTACTCCGACCCCCCATAGTTTTACCTGTATACCTCGGGGTCAGAGTAAGAAATTCGAAGAATTTTTACTCTGACCCCTGCATTTCCCGGCCGCTATCAAGCTACTTGCCTGGTTCTTTGCTTGCGTCCCTCCAGCTCCGCCGCATAGGCCTTGTAACGGGTGATCAGCCAGCGGTTGAATTGCGGCAACGTCGCTTCTTTCGGCGCGTAACGACCCCGTGGCGCAAAACGTGAGCGCAGCCCTTTGTGAACGGCGGTATTGGCGCCGGTATCCTGGTCGTTCAGTGTTTCCAGACCCATGACGACGGATTTGAAAATAATATCGAAATTATCCATCCGCAGGGTCGATTTGGGATAGATAAAACCGACCCGGATGGTCATGGCATTGGCGCCCTGGGGCAGGATGCAGTAATAGAAACAACCGTCAGGCACACAGCCGAAGAACAGGTTTGGCAGGATACAGGCAAACATCACCCGCTTGCGTTCGTTTTCGGTCAACCCCTCGATGATCGGGAACAGGCAATGAAATGCAGCGGTAAAATTGCCGTCCAGTTCCAGGAAACCGGTGGGATGGTATATGGCGCCGTCATCGAAGTCGTCCCATTCGGCAAACGTGGCCAGCTTGGAAGGGGCAAAGTCATGGGGCCCCTTGTGCAGGTACCAGGTGTGGTGGGGTTCGATGGCATTCTCGTGCATGAACTTCCAGTTCCACGGACTTGGCCCCCAGTCCACCGTAGGTACACCTCCCATCTCGGCAAGATTATGGTTTTCTATTTCCTTTGTGAGACGTTTCAGGCGCGGCGCCAGGGGTTTGGCCGTGCCGTCCATGTTGATGAAGATAAAACCGTTCCACACTTCAGTACGCAGCACGGGCAGGCAGTATTTTTCCTGTAATTCACCCAGGCTGACATGGGCATCCATTTCCGGGGCGCTGACCAGCTTGCCGGTTTCATCGTAGGACCAGCCATGAAAGGGACAGGTAAAGACACGGGTATTGCCTGTTTCCTCACCCAGCACATGGCCGCGGTGCTGGCATACGGCGGACATGACGCGTACGCCGCCGTCGTCTTTGCGCTGTACGAGCAGCGGGTCTTCATTGATCGTGACGGAAACATAATCTCCCGGCTTGGGGATGGTGCCGATGTGCCCTACACAGATCCATTCCCGGTCCCAGACGGCCCGTCTCTCGAACTCGAACCATTCCTCGGAGGTATACACCGCCGGCGGCATGGAAAGGCAGTCCCTCAATTCGACATTGGACTCATCCAGTTGATCCAGTATCCCGCGCAAGTGATCCGTCAAGCTCACGTCAGGCAAGGTGTGTGTGACATAATCGGACATGTTTACCCCCATTAATCAAATCAATATTATGCAGTGGCGACTTTGATGTTGGTCATTGTTTCCCTAATATACATCATACGAACACTATGGAAAAGACCGGAGAAGATCATGAACAGTGTTGCCGAAAAGAAAAAAATCATCAGCGATTTCATCAGGCAGTGCAATGACTATGCCGACGGCCAGGTCAGGAAATACCAGGCCCGGCTGGCACAGGCCGGGGCCATGGATGCGCTGGAGATCGAGACGAAAATCTACAACTGGAAGGTTTACAAGGCCTTCAACATCTACACGATTGAAGAGTTGAAAACCGATGAACTGGATTCCTGGTTTACCTGATACCTGAAGTCAGATTTAAGGGGTCAGAGTAAAATTTCTGGCGAAATTCTTACTCTGACCCCGCTGGTTTTATCCGGATATCTCGGGGTCAGAGTAAGAAATTCGAAGAATTTTTACTCTGACCCCAACAATTGATCAGGCCAGGGGCTTTGACAGGAAATCCCAGAAGATAATAAAGAAGATCGTCGAGATCACCAGGGTCAGCAGCATGACCGGCAGGCCTTTCCTGAACCAGAGGCCCGGTGTGATGCGCAGGCTCGGATCGTTCTCGTTTCTTGCCAGGCGCTCGGAAATCGTCACGATGAACACGTTCGCCGTCGAACCGATATGGGTTCCGTTGCCGCCCATACCGACGCCGATGGCCAGACCCCACCACAACGGCGTAACGTTAATGCCGACCGTTTCCATGCTCAGGATGATGGGAATCATGGCTGCCGTGAAGGGAATGTTATCGATGGCCGCCGACATGATGGCTCCCACCCACATCAGGATGATGGTCGCCACCAGCAGGTCCTGTTGTACAAATGGCGTAATATAGTTGCCGATGTACATCAGGAACCGGCTGTGTTCCACGCCCCCCACCAGCATGAACAGGGAAATGAAGAACACCAGCAAGGTGATTTCCACGTGCTCGAACGTATTGTCCATGATGATCTTTCGGGACACGTACATCAGCGACACCATACCGATTGCCGCAACGAACCAGGGTTCCCAGTGCAGCGTATGATGGAGCATGAACAGGACGACCATGACACAGAGGATGACGATGGAAGCGTTCCACACCCTGGGATTTTTCAACTCTACCGAGTAATCGGATACGTCTGCCGGCGTCTCGGCCAGTTCTTCCTTGAACAGGTATTTCAGCAGGATCAGCACGCCTATCCAGGCGATGAACACCGGCGGGAACATGTGAATGGCGAAATCGTTGAACGAGATATTGGCCGCGGAACCGATCATCAGGTTCGGGGGATCGCCCACCAGGGTGGCGACTCCGCCGGTGTCCGACAACAGGGCAGCCGCCAGCAGGTAGGGAATCGGAGTAATCTTTTGTGCCCGGGCAATCAGGATAATAAGCGGGCCGAATATCACCACCGTGGTCACGTTGTCCAGCAACAGGGACAGAACGGTGACACAGGTGCCAATCAAGGCCAGCAATAAATACAAACGGCCCTTGCTGAAATTGGCGATCCGGTAGGCCAGCATATCGAAGCCGCCGGTCGGGATCATCATGGCAATCACCGTCATCATGGCGCCCAGCAGGAAGACCACGTTCCAGTCCACCGCTTCAACCGCCAGTTCCGGGTTGTAAAAACCGTAAATCTGCCCGACAATCACCATGGCGATGGCGCCGCCCGCCGCCACTTTCATGCGCTCCAGCCCATGCAGCATCTCGGTGAAAATACCGATAAATGTCACCGCCAGTACGATTGCCGATACCAGCATGGCCTCGTTGAACACCAGCGGTTCATCAACCACCGACACTTGCCCGTGCACGGCCTCTGCGAATGCCGAAATGGGAAACAATATCAATGCCAGTACGCAGAAAATACTTCTATTTGTCATTTTAACATCCTGATTTTAGTTATAAATTAATCAATTTCCAATTGCCAAGGAAGAACCGCTCCCGGTATGAACTGTGTGATTATAAACTTTGCAATTTATCCAATCAATAGCAGGCTTTTCTTATATAATGGCCAGCCATGATGACCCGGCAATCCGTCAAAATGGGGCTCCTGGTATCCGGCCTGGTTGTGCTGGCAGCCGTCATCGGCGTGCTGGCCGCCATGCACCGGCAGGAGCCGGAAACTGCCATCCCGGGGCTGCTCTGGCCCGAACCGAAAACCCTCGCCCCGTTTACCACTGTGGACCATGAAAACAACCCGTTCACACTGGCCGACCTGCGCGGCAAGTGGTCGCTGCTGTTCTTCGGTTTCACGCACTGCCCCGATATCTGCCCGGTCACCCTTGCAGTCATGGATAAGGCGCACCATCAACTGGACCAGGCCAGGGACGTACAATTCGTGTTGGTGACGGTTGACCCCGACCGGGATACTTCAGAGCGCCTGGAGCAATACCTCAGTTCTTTCAACCCGGAATTTATCGGCCTCGGTGGTTCGGCGGAACAAATAGCAGGTTTGACGGGCCAGATCGGCCTGCCCTATTTTCGGGATAAAACGCAGGATGAGGAAAACTACCTCATAAATCATGGAGGCTCATTATTCCTGATTGATCCGCTGGGCCGTATGGTAGGGATATTTTCTGCACCACATGATGCACTGGACATCGCTGACAGGTTTAACCGGATTCGTGAATTCATTGACGGTTAGCTTTCTTCCTCTTTAATGCCGGGAATATTTACCCTGACCCCGAATTTCCTGCATCACCTGCTATCCAGGCTGATGTACAGGGCGACCCGTTGCCCCTGGCGTCCCTGGAAAAACGTCTTGATACGATTATTCATCAGGAAATACAAGGTCGATATGAGCCTGGCTGAAAAGACTTCAGCCCATGAATATGAGACCTTCAATGATTTTTTCACCCGCAGCCTGAAACCCGGTCTGCGCCCTGTATCCGGGGCAGGCAACGGCCTCACATCACCCGTTGACGGTAATATAGGTGCTGCCGGAACTCTTGAAGACGAGCGGATTGTCCAGGCCAAGGGGAAATATTACTCACTTGCAGAACTGGTCCACGGAGACGAGGATCACATCGGGTATTATCAAAACGGGAGCTTCATGACACTTTACCTGTCCCCCAGGGATTACCATCGAGTGCATATTCCCACTGACGGAGAACTGGCCTTCATGGCGTACATTCCAGGACGCCTGTTTTCGGTCGGCCCCGCTCACACACATCGCGTCGATAGATTGTTTGCCAGGAATGAGCGCGTAATCACCACATTTCGCTCGGAAATCGGCATGTTTTCCGTTATCTTCGTAGGCGCGATTTTCGTAGGCTCCGTAGAAACGACATGGCATGGGCAAGTAACTCCTGCCGATAAACGGGAATACGCCAGTTGGCATTATGAGCCGGGAATCTCCTTCGCACAGGGAGATGAAATCGGGCGCTTCAATATGGGCTCTACGGTGATCCTGCTGACGGAGCCGGGTAAAATCAACTGGGACGCTCCCGGCAAGCAGGTGATCATGGGACAGCAGATTGCGGTTCCCGGATAAATGGGGTCAGAGTAAAAATTCTTCGAATTTCTTACTCTGACCCCTCAAATTTATAGGGATTAAGGGCTAGGGGTTAGTCCCTGGCCCCTGGTCCCTTTATAAATAAACCCGGGGAAAGCAAAGACCACGAATAGAAAGAAAGTGACTGCATAAAATTCCCAGTCCTGCGCATGGGTCTCCCCCTGCATTTTTTTCTCTACCCCCAGGGCAAGGAACCCGGCAAGAAAATACAGCAGCAACCACTCAAGCAGGCACATCCAGACTTTTTTTTTCTCAGGCCTGATAAACAGCAGGAAACGCCCGTAAAACCAGGGAACGTTGGCCAGGAAAACCGTAACGATAATCAACAACCAGGTAATATTACCCGCGGACATGGGCAGGAAGGATCAAAATCCCAATACGGCCGTGCAGATCCGTATGAGTTCTCCCGGCGCAAAGCCCAGCGCCAGGATTGCCAGGCCGTTCAGGCTTATCAGTACTCTTACCTGAGTGTCGGCGCCAATCACCGGTGCGGTTTCCGCCCGGTCAAAATACATGAGCTTGACCACCCGTAAATAATAATAGGCGCCGACCACGGAAAAGAGCACGGCCAGGACTGCCAGCCAGATATGGCCGATGGCGATCACTTCCTTGATGACATACCATTTGGCCCAGAATCCCAGGAACGGAGGAACCCCGGCCAGGGAGAACATGAACAACAGCATGATCAGGGCAAACCAGGGACTGGCATCGGCAAGTCCCTGGTAGTCGTCAAGATTGTCGGCCTCATGCCCCTTGCGGCCTGCAAGTATGATGAAGCCGAATGCGCCCATGCTCATGATGACGTAGGCAATAACGTAGAACAAGGCGCCGGCATAAGTCGAGCCCTGGTCGGCCTGCAGGCCCGGCAGGATACCCAGGATCAGGAAGCCGGCGTGGGCGATGGCGGAATAGGCCAGCATACGTTTAATATTGGACTGTGAGATGGCAACTATATTTCCGACCGCCATGGACAACAGGGAGAGAACGATGAGCATTCCCTGCCAGTCGACGTGCAGGGGTTGCATGCCGTCGATAAGCAGGCGTATCGCCATGGCAAAAGCGGCTACCTTGGGTGCTGAGGCCAGGAACAGGGTAACTGCCGTGGGAGAGCCTTCATAGACGTCCGGCAACCAGGAGTGGAAAGGCACCGCGCCCAGCTTGAACGCGATGCCGACGACGACGAAGACCAGTCCGAACAGGAACACAATCCTGTTGTCAACCGGGGAACCGAGATGCGCGGCGAGTTCCGGAAGTATGATCGTGCCGGTGACGCCGTACAAGATCGAAATCCCGTACAACAGCAAACCGGACGCCAGTGCGCCCAGGACAAAATATTTCATGGCCGCCTCGGACGCGGTTCCCGACTCCTTGTTCATTGCCACCATCGCATACAGGGAGAGCGACATCAGTTCCAGGCCCAGGTAAACGGTCAACATGCTGTACGCGGACACCATGACCAGCATCCCCAGCACGGCAAACAATCCGAGCACGAAATACTCGCCCTGCAACAGGTCACGCTGGCGGAAGTAATGGTATGAATACAGGAACACGACAATGGAAGCAGCGCAGACAGTGACCTTGAGCACGGCGCTCAGGGGATCAAGGATAAAGTGCTGATTGAACAGCGCCACGCGTTCATCGGGATACAGCCAAATCACGAGAACCATGACAACCGCCAGGGATGCCTGGGCCAGCAGGTAAGTCAGCAGCTTGTTCGGGCTCTTTGAGAACACGTCACACACCAGGACCAGGCAGGCAAACGCCAACAGCGCAAGTTCCGGCAAAACAAACAGGATTTCGGAAGTAATAGACATGTTCAGGTAACTTTCGATTGGGAAATGTGTTCCACCAGTTGGTTGAGCGTGGTCTCCATCAACTCGAACAACGGCGCCGGCCACAGGCCCAGCAACAGCACTGCGACGGCAAGCAACAACAGGAATGAGGTCTCACGCGGAGAAACATCCTGCAAGCCGGCCACCTTTTCGTTGGCCACGTCGCCGAAAATGACGCGTTTATACATCCATAACGTGTAGGCGGCGCCGAGGATCAGTACGGTCGCGGCTATCACGGCAATCCAGGCGTTTGCCCGGAAACTGCTCAATATGACCAGAAATTCGCCGACAAACCCGGATGTGCCGGGCAGACCGGCGTTTGCCATGGCAAACAGCATCATGAACGACGCAAACACGGGCATGGTATTGGCTACGCCGCCATAGTCGGCAATCTGCCGGCTGTGCACCCGGTCGTACATCACGCCGACGCAGAGGAACAGGGCGGCTGAGATCAGCCCGTGGGAGACCATCTGCATCATGGCGCCCGCCAGTCCCATCACCGCATCCGCGTTCGACCCGGCCTGCTCCATGATGGAAAACACGATAAAAAATCCCAGCGTCACAAACCCCATGTGGGAAACGGACGAGTAGGCGATCAGTTTTTTCATGTCCTGTTGCACCAGGGCCACGAAGCCGATATAGACGATGGCGATCAATGACAGGACGATCATGAAGCCGGCCATGGCGGCCCCGGCATCCGGGGTGATGGGCAGGCTGAAACGGATAAACCCGTATCCTCCCATCTTCAACAGGATCGCGGCCAGGATCACCGAGCCGCCGGTCGGCGCTTCCACGTGCGCGTCAGGCAGCCAGGTGTGCACCGGCCACATGGGTATTTTCACGGCAAACGCGAGCAGGAACGCAATAAATATCCACTTCTGCTCGGCCAGCGACAACGGCAGCCTGTACAGGTCGAAGATGTAAAAACTTCCCATTTTCGAATACAGGTACAACAGGGCTACCAGCATGAATACCGAGCCCAGGAAGGTATACAGGAAAAACTTGATGGTGGCATAGATACGTCCCGGACCGCCCCATACGCCGATGATCAGAAACATCGGGATCAGCATGGCTTCCCAGAAAAAGTAGAACAGGATCGCATCCAGTGATACGAATACCCCGATCATCAACCCTTCCAGGATCAGGAATGCCGCCAGGTACTGGGAGAGCCTGGTTTCTATGACCACCCAGCAGGCGATCACCACCAGCACCGTGGTAAACGTCGTCAACAGGATCAGGGGGACCGAGATGCCGTCAACCCCGAGGTGGTAATTGATATTGAAAGTGTCTATCCACACGGAGTATTCGACGAACTGCATCAGGACGGAAGTGGTGTCGAAGCGGAAATACAGCAATGTCGACAGCAGGAAAACCAGTGAGGATACGACCAGCGCAAACAATTTGGACGACTCCCGCTGCCGGGACCCGACCAGCAGCACGAATATGCCGCCCAGTATGGGCGCCCAGATCAATAAACTCAGCAGTGGCAGGGATTGAAACATACTGGACAGCCCGGATTTACATCAACTGGTGCACGAATACTGCCAGCAGCAGTAACAGGCCGATAATCATCGCAAACGCGTAGTGGTACAGGTATCCGGTCTGCAGCGTCCTGATCGAGGCTGAAAACCGGCGTACCGCCCTGGCTGTTCCATTAACCAGGAAACCGTCAATCGCGCGCACGTCGCCCCACTGCCAGAGCGCGTTGCCGGCGTTGCGCGCGCCGCCCGCAAACACGGCCTGGTAGACCTCGTCAAAATAAAATTTCCTGACGAACAACCGGTAGATAACAGCAGACATATCGGCAATCCTGCCCGGCCAGTGCGGATACCTGATATAACACAGCCAGGCAACGAAAATCCCGGCCAGCGCCAGCCAGACCGGCGCATGCTTCCAGGAATTCACGAGGATATCGAAGGCGCCGGAATAATGGGAAACCATTTCATTGAACCAGGCTGCATGACCGGCAGATACGCTGATCGCATCCTTGTAGTAATCACCCAGCACCATGGGACCCACCAGGTAAGCGCCTATCACCAGCGATGGAATAGCAAGCATGAACAGGGGGAAGGTCACCACGCCCGGCGATTCGCCCAGCTGCTCCCAGGTATGCCGGTCCATCCTCTCTTCGCCGTGAAACGTCAGGAAAAACAGCCGGAAAGTATATAACGCAGTAATAAACACACCGGCCAGTACCGCGGCGTAGGCAAGACCCGCAAACGGAAGCTGCGAATAATGCACCGCCTCGATAATGGCGTCCTTGGAGAAAAAACCGGAGGTAAGCGGAAAACCGACCAGGGCCAGCGAACCGATTAACGCGGTAAACCAGGTTACCGGCATATAGCGGTACAATCCTCCCATTCTGCGCACATCCTGTTCATGGTGCAGGGCGATGATCACGGAACCTGCCGCAAGGAACAGCAAGGCCTTGAAAAAGGCATGGGTTACCAGGTGGAAGATCGCGACCGAGTAGGCGGACGCGCCGAGCGCCACTGTCATATAGCCCAACTGGGACAGGGTCGAATAAGCGATTATCCGTTTAATGTCATGCTGGACCAGGCCCAGCAGACCCATGAAAAACGCCGTGACCGCGCCGACCAGCAAAATCAGGCTGAGGGCAGTCTCCGACAACTCGTACAATGGCGACATGCGCGCTACCATGAAGATTCCCGCCGTCACCATCGTGGCCGCGTGGATTAACGCGGATATAGGTGTGGGACCCTCCATGGAATCCGGCAACCAGACATGCAGGGGAACCTGGGCGGATTTGCCCATGGCGCCGATAAACAGACAGATACAGATGAAGCTCAATACGGACCACTCCATGCCGGGGATCAGGGAAAGAGTCGGGTTTTCCAGCGTTCCGGCCTGACTGAATACCTGCATGTAATCCAGTGAATTGAAATACATCAGCACTGCGGCAATGCCGATAAGGAAACCGAAATCACCTATCCGATTGACTATGAATGCCTTCAGGCTTGCAAAGATGGCGGATTCGCGCTTGAACCAGAAACCAATCAAAAGATACGACACCAGCCCCACCGCTTCCCAGCCGAAAAACAACTGGACGAAGTTATTCGACATCACCAGCATCAGCATGGCAAAGGTGAACAGGGAGATGTAACTGAAAAAACGCTGGTAACCCGGATCATCCCGCATGTAACCGATGGTATAGATATGGATCATCCAGGAGACGAAGCTTACCACCAGCATCATCGTCACGGATAACTGGTCCACCAGGAAACCCACGGAAAATTTCAAATCTCCCAGCTTCAGCCAGGTGTAGATTTCGGCGTTATATACCTCTCCCCCGTCAAACATGAGATGCTTCCAGGCAAACAGGGAGAGGACGCTGGAAATGCCTACTCCGATGATCGTCACCCAGTGCGCCCCGCTCCTGCCTATGAAGCGTCCTCCCAGGCCGGCGATGATCGCCCCGGCCAACGGAGCCAGCACGATTGCGAGATAAACATCTTTCATGTCGAGCGCCTATCCCTTCAAGGTGTCCAGGTCAACGACGTTGATGGTATTCCGGTTGCGGAACAGCACGACCAGTATCGCCAGGCCGATGGCGGCTTCCGCCGCGGCGACCGTCAGGATGAAGAAGACGAAGACCTGGCCGTGTATATCGCCCAGGAAATGGGAAAATGCAACGAAGTTCAAATTCACGGACAGCAACATCAACTCGATGCACATCAACAGGATGATGACATTTTTCCTGTTGATGAAAATGCCTGCCACACTGATGCAGAACAACATTGCGGCCAGGATCAGGACTTCACTGAGTTCAATCATATTTTATTCCGACTCCATGTTGACGAGTTTTACCCGTTCTTCGCGTTTTATGCTGACCTGTTTGCCCGGTTTTGGCGTGCGCTGCGTGCGCGGTTTGCGCATGGTCAAACCGATCGCTGCGATAATCGCCACCAGCAGTATCGCCCCGGCAACCTCAAAGGGGTAAATATATTCGGTGAACAACGCCTTGCCGAGCAACCGGGTATTGCCGGCAGCGGCTTCAAACTGGCCGGCGCCGGTTGCGCCGGTTTCGGGGTCGGACAGAATGCCTCCACCACCTACGATCAATCCCATGGCGGCAAGCATCAGCACGGCGACCAGCAGGCCGACGGGTAAAAAGCGCGAAAAACCCTCGCGCAGCGTCGAGATGTTAATGTCCAGCATCATCACTACGAACAGGAACAACACCATCACTGCGCCGACGTAAACCAGCACCAGTGCAATGGCAAGGAATTCCGCTTCCAGTATCAACCAGATCGCCGCGCTGCAAAAAAACGAGAGAATCAGGAACAGCGCGGCATGCACCGGGTTTCGCACAGAAATTACCATGCAGGCCGAGAAAATCAGGAATGCCGCAAAAATGTAGAAAATGGATTGTTCGAGCATTGTTGTTCCAAATAGCCGGGGTCAGAGTAAAAATTCTTCGAATTTCTTACTCTGACCCCACATGTCATCATTACCGGTAAAGGGCTTCCGTGGCGCGGTCCCGGGCAATCTGTTCTTCCGCCATATCTCCGACTTCAAGCAATCTTTGTTTGGTCATCAGCAGGTCGGAGCGCTGTTCTCCGTGATATTCGTAGATGCGCGTCTCAACTATTGAATCGACCGGACAGGATTCCTCGCAGAAACCGCAAAAAATACACTTCGCCAGGTCTATGTCGTAAAGGGTGGTCCTGCGGGTCCCGTCATCCCGCTGTTCGGATTCAATGGTAATGGCTACGGCGGGGCAGACGGCCTCACACAACTTGCACGCGATGCAGCGCTCCTCACCGTTCGGATAACGGCGCAAGGCATGCAGACCCCGGAAACGGGGCGACTGGGGTGTCTTTTCTTCGGGATACTGAACCGTGATCTTGCGCCTGAACAGGTAACGTCCTGTCAACCGCAGTCCCTTCAACAGTTCCCACAGCAAAAAACTCCGGAAATAATCTTTAATTTTCATCAATTGAACCATGGACCAACCCCTGCAACGACCATACCTGATACAACAACAATCCAGATAATGGTTATGGGCAGGAACACCTTCCAGCCGAGCCGCATGATCTGGTCGTAACGATAACGGGGGAACGTCGCCCTGAACCACAGGAACATGAATAAAAACACCGAGGTCTTGATCAGCAGCCAGGCTATATTCGGTTCACTGAGAAATGGCTGGTCTCCCAGAAACGGCATGCCCTGGAAGGGAGACAGCCAGCCCCCACAGAACAGCACAGCCGTCAGTACGGATATAAGCACCATATTGGCATATTCCGCCATGAAGAAAATGGAAAATGCCATACCGCCGTACTCGACATGGAAACCTGCCACAAGCTCCGATTCGCCTTCCGCTACGTCAAACGGCGCCCTGTTGGTTTCGGCCACGCCGGAAATAAAATACACCAGGAAAATCGGCAACAACGGCAGCCAGTACCAGTGCAGTATGCTGCCGCTCTGCGCTTCCGTAATCCGGCCGAGGTTCAGGCTGCCCGCGGCAATGAGCACACACACCAGCGCAAAACCCATTGCAATCTCGTAGGAGACTATCTGGGCGGCGGAACGCATGGCGCCCAGGAACGCATACTTGGAATTGGATGCCCAGCCGGCGATGATGACGCCGTACACGGCCAGCGAGGTCAGCGCCAGGATGTACAGCAACCCTGCGTTGATATCCGCCAGCACCAGCGTTTCGTCAAACGGAATTACCGCCCACGCGGCCAGGGACGGCGCCATGGCAAGTATCGGCGCGATGACGAACAGGCGCTTGTTGGCGCCCGCCGGAATGATGATTTCCTTGAAGATGAGCTTCACAACGTCCGCGATGGGCTGTCCCAGGCCCCACAGGCGAAACCCGAAAAAGCCGACCCGGTTCGGGCCCAGCCGGCACTGGATATAGCCTATGATCTTGCGTTCGGCGTAGGTCAGGTAAGCGACACAGAACAGCAGGGGAAGCAGTATGGCACTGATTTTGACCAGGACTTCCAGGGTGTAGAGAGCATTCGAGGCATAGCCGGCGGGTACGAGCAGGCCGACCGCCGGGCCAAGGATATGTTCGCTGATCAGGTTGAATATATTCTCAAGCATGGGAGCGGGATACCCGTATCAAGCGCTGTCCAGCGAAACCTGGCCGGATAACGGGCCCAGTCCGGCGCTGCCGGCGTGCCCGCCGTGTATCAGCGCGCAGTCGTCCGCCACGGCGTCATCAATTTTCAGGGGAAGAAGCAACTCAGCGGATTGGCCGGTCACCTTGACGCGTTCCAGTTCGTCCAGTCCCAGCCTTCTCGCGGTTTTACGATTGATACGAACGGAATCGTCAGCTACGTCTTCAGTCCGCTGTAATGCCGGCGCATGGCGCACCAGCGCATCGACGGAATTCATGGGCACGTAGCCGATACGTTGGAGACCCTCGCCCTCCCTGCCCAGCGAGAGAGTTTCCGGCTTGCTCCAGGCGCCCGCGTTATCCGGTTCGACCTCACCCATCATTTCGGCAGTTTCCGCGCGGACTTCCCCGAATTCGTCATACCTGAAGCCCGAAAGCCCCTGGCCGCCCGCCAGTGAGCAGATTATTTTCCATGCCGGGCGCGCGCTTCCCGGAGGCGGCACCACCGCGTCAAAACCCTGCCTTCGACCTTCCATGTTCAGGTATGAGCCAGGGTTCTCCCCGTACAGGGCCATGGGCAACAACACGTCGGCATACTCTGCCGCGCGCTTGTACCCGGTTACGGCGACGACGCATTCCGCCCCGGCCAGCGCCTCGCGGGCCAGTTTCCCGTCATAAAAATCCAGGTCCGGGTCTGCATCCAGCAACAGGTAGGCCGCCAGTTGCCGAGTCAGCATCGCAGTCGCATCGAGGCCCGGGATTCCGGCATGCGCCATACCGGGCGACCTGTGAGGGACTGCCCCGGCCAGCCAGGCGCCGGCGCTGTTCGCTCCGTACTCCAGGTACCCCAATGTGCCGGACACTCGTTGCGCCAGCGTCGCGGCCAGGAAACGCAGTTGGGACAACTGCGGATGGGAAAGACCCAAGGGGCCAATGAACACGGCCGTCCTGTCTGCCTCAATGAGTTCCCGGGCCATGCTTACATGATCAGCGCCCAGACGAATCGGGTTCAACAAGGCTCCCGGCGCTACATCCTTACCTGCATTATCGACTGCCGCTTTCAGCACCGCCGCCAGTTCGCGTACGAGTTTTGCCGGAGATGCAATGCGTTTGTGAGCAATATCAAAATTGAAACTGAAGTCGACCGGGTTGATCGCCATCACCCTGGCGCCTGCCAGCGCGGCCTTGCGCAGTCGGTGATTGAATATCGGTTGGTCCTTGCGCGGATACCCCCCCACGATCAGGGCGGCATCCAACTGCTCGACCCCGGGGAAAGTCAACCCCAGGCCGGGGTAAGCCGGCGCGGCGTCCTGGTCACTGAAATCCGTTTGCCGCAACCGGTGGTCGATGTTCCCGGAACCGATGCCCCGCATAAACTTCTGCGCCAGGTACAACTCTTCGCAAGTGGAGGAAGGGGAAACCAGCGCGCCGACCTTGTCCGCTCCGTGCCGCTCGATGACGGAACGCAGCTTGCCGGCGATATGTTCAAGCGCGGTTTGCCAGCCGACCTCCTGCCAGCCCCGCTCATGCCTGATCATGGGAACCGTCAGGCGTTCGGCGCTGTTCAGTCCTTCGTAACTGAAACGGTCGCGGTCGGACAGCCAGACCTCATTGATGTCTTCATTCTCTGCCGGGACCACACGCTTGACCCGGTCGTCTTTTACATGGAAATGGATATTCGAACCTGCGCCGTCATGTGATGCAATGCCGTTATGCTGGGTCATCTCCCAGGTACGGGCCGTGTACCGGAACGGTTTGGACGTCAGCGCGCCGACCGGGCACAGGTCGATCACGTTTCCGGACAACTCGGAAGCCATGCTCTTTTCAATATACGTACCGATCTCCATGAACTCACTGCGTCCGGTTGCGCCCAGTTCCCGCAGGCCGGCGATCTCTTCTCCGAAACGCACGCAGCGGGTGCAATGGATACACCGGGTCATGTCCGTCTGCACCAGGGGTCCGATGTTCTTGTCCTGCACTACCCGTTTCTTTTCCTGGTAGCGGGACACGTCCCTGCCGTACCCCATGGCCAGGTCCTGCAGTTCGCATTCCCCGCCCTGGTCGCAGATAGGGCAATCCAGGGGATGGTTGATAAGCAGGAATTCCATCACCGACTTCTGCGCGTCCAGCGCCAGTTCCGACCTGGTGTGGACCTTCATCCCGTTCATTACCGGCGTGGCGCAGGCGGGCAACGGTTTGGGGGCCTTTTCCACTTCCACCAGGCACATGCGGCAATTCGCCGCAACGGTCAGCTTGTCGTGGTAGCAGAAACGCGGCACGTAATTGCCGATGCGATCGGTCACCTCGATCAGCATCTGGCCGGGCCTGGCTTCCACCTCCCTGCCGTCAATCTCTATTTTTATTGGACTATCAGACATTTACGATACTTCGGCCATTGTTTTCAATCATGTACTCGAACTCGTGCCGGTAGTGTTTCATGAAGCTCTGCACCGGCCATGCCGCAGCGTCGCCCAGGGCGCAGATGGTCCGGCCTTCTATCTTGTTGGCCACGTCCACCAGCTTGTCCAGGTCCTCCATCCGGCCCTGGCCGTCGGTGATGCGGGTCAGCATGCGGTATAACCAGCCGGTGCCCTCGCGGCAGGGGGTGCACTGCCCGCAGGATTCGGCAAAATAAAACCGGGAAATGCGCCGCAGCATCCCGACCATGCAGGTGGTCTCGTCCATGACCACTACCGCGCCGGAACCGATGGAAGACCCGACCGCGCGCAATGAGTCATAGTCCATATTGGTTTCCAGCATGATCTCGCCCGGCACGACAGGCACCGAGGAGCCGCCCGGTATGACGGCCTTCAGTTGCCGCCCCTGCCACATGCCGCCGGCCATCTCCAGCAAGTCGCGGAACGGCGTGCCCAGCGGTACTTCGAAGTTGCCCGGTTTCGCCACGTGGCCGCTCACGGAAAAACATTTGGTGCCGCCGCTGTTCTCCACGCCGAGATCGGCGAACCATTGCGCCCCTTTCAGCATGATTGCAGGCGCGGAGCAGAAACTCTCCGTATTGTTGACCGTTGTGGGCTTGCCGTATAAACCGTATTGCGCCGGAAACGGCGGCTTGAACCTGGGTTTGCCGGGCTTGCCTTCCAGGGATTCCAGCAGCGCCATTTCTTCTCCACAGATATAGGCGCCGGCGCCCAGCACTGAATAGATGTCGATATCCACTCCGGTACCCAGGATATCCTTGCCCAGGTAACCCGCGTCATAAGCTTCCTTCAAGGCATTCTCAAAACGCCGGTACGGTTCATCCATGAACTCGCCGCGGATATAGTTATAACCTACCGAAGCGCCCATGGCGTAACAGGCGACCGCCATGCCTTCCACCAGGGAATGGGGATTGAAACGCAGGATATCCCGATCCTTGCAGGTACCGGGTTCGCTTTCATCGGAATTGCACACCACATATTTAGGGTTCGGCGCGTCGGGATTCATAAAACTCCATTTCAGGCCGGTGGGAAAGCCGGCGCCGCCGCGCCCGCGCAGACCCGACCCCTTTATTTCTTCCGTGACTTGCCGGGGCGGTATCTTTTCATTAAGGATTTTTTTCCAGGCTTCATATCCATCCACCCGGTAGTAATTTTCCAGGGTCCAGGGCTGCTCAAATCCGAGGGTGGCGTAACAGACCGGGTTGATGCCGTTGCCGTTCATTATTTCAGCCCGTCCAGCACCTGGTCCACAATCTCGGGGGTCAGGTTCTCATAGTACTTATGATCCACCATCATCATGGGAGCGCCGCAGCAGGCTGCCAGGCATTCCTCTTCCTGCTTCAGGTAAATGCGGTCGTCCCCGGTGCTCTCCCCGACTTTTATACCCAGTTTATTCTCGATATGGGCGACGATATCATCCGCGCCCCGAAGCATGCAGGAGATATTGGTGCATACGGACACGCTGTGGCGGCCGCAGGGTTCGGTCTCCAGCATGGAATAAAAACTGGCGACTTCGTATACCGCGATGCGCGGCATCTCCAGGTAGTCGGCCACCGCGTCCATCAACTCCCTGGTCAGGAAGCCCTTGTTCTCATGCTGCGCCTCGCGCAATGCCGCGAGTACGGCGGACTGCTTCTGATCCGCCGGAAAAATCGCGGTCCAGCGATCGATTTCCGCCTTGACGTGTCTTGATAGTCTCTTACTCATCATCTGTCAATTTCGCCAAATACGATATCCTGAGTCCCAATCATCGCAACAACGTCAGCAAGCATGTGGCCCTGCACCATTTCATCCAGGGACGACAGGTGGACAAACCCGGGGGCGCGTACCTTAAGCCGGTAGGGTTTGTTGGCCCCGTCCGATACCAGGTATATCCCGAACTCCCCTTTCGGGTGTTCAACGGCTGCATATACTTCACCTTCCGGCACGCAGTAACCTTCGGTAAACAGTTTGAAATGATGGATCAGCGACTCCATGTCATCCTTCATCGTCTCCCGCTGCGGGGGGACCAGTTTATGATCATCGATGATGACCGGTCCGGGATTGTCCCGCAACCAGTCAACGCACTGGCTGATGATGGCGGTTGACTGGCGCATTTCCTCGACGCGCACCAGGTATCGATCGTAACAATCGCCGTTGACGCCGACGGGGATGGCGAAGTCCAGTTGATCGTACACCTCGTAAGGCTGCTTCCTGCGCAGGTCCCATTCCACGCCCGACCCGCGCAGCATGGGACCGGTAAAGCCGAGCTCTATCGCCCGCTCCGGCGGGACAACGCCTATTCCCACCGTGCGCTGTTTCCAGATACGGTTATCGGTCAACAGGGTTTCATACTCGTCGATACATCCCGGAAAACGTTCGACGAACGCCGCAATAAAATCGAGCAGGGAACCCTGGCGCTTCTCGTTCAGCTTTTTTACCTCTGCCCTGGAACGGTTTGATGTTTCCTGGTAGCGCGGCATTTCCGCCGGCAGGTCCCGGTATACACCCCCCGGACGGTAATAGGTTGCGTGCATTCTCGTTCCCGATACCGCCTCGTAGCAGTCCATCAGGTCCTCCCGTTCCCGGAAGCAGTACAGGAACATGCTCATGGCGCCGATATCCAGCCCGTGCGCACCCAGCCACATCAGGTGGTTCAGCACGCGGGTAATCTCATCGAACATGACCCGGATATAACGGGCCCGGACGGGCGGGGTTATGCCCAGCAGTTTTTCGATGGCCAGAACGTATGCGTGTTCATTGCACATCATGGAGACGTAATCGAGACGGTCCATGTAACCGATACTCTGGTTATAGGGTTTGCTCTCGGCCAGTTTTTCGGTAGCCCGGTGCAACAGGCCGATATGCGGGTCGGCGCGCTCGATCACTTCGCCGTCCATCTCCAGCACCAGTCGCAACACGCCGTGCGCCGCCGGGTGCTGCGGGCCGAAATTCATGGTCATGTTGCGGATTTCAGGCATTGTTAAAAAAACCCAGGGGTCAGAGTAAGAAATTCGACAGAATTTTTACTCTGACCCCAAGTATCATTGGCAACCAGGTCAACCACCACGGCTCTCTCCCGATCCGGTATAACGGTTATCTTGTCTGATCGTCTTGGGCACAAGAACGCGATTCTTGATCGAGACCGGCTGGTACACCACCCTCCCTTCCTCGGGGTCGTAGCGGACTTCCACGTTGCCCTCCAGCGGGAAATCCTTGCGGAACGGGTGTCCCCTGAAGCCGTAGTCGGTCAGGATGCGTCTCAGGTCCGGATGGCCGTCGAACAGGATTCCGAACAGGTCGAAGGCTTCACGTTCGAACCAGTTGGCGCCGGCCCAGATTGGGGTGACCGAAGCGATCTTCGGCGGCTGGCCGGATACAAAACTGCGTACCCTGAGGCGCCGGTTGTGTTTCAGGGACAGCAGGTGATAGACCACAGCGAAGCGGTCTTCAATATCCGGAGTATCGATATACACGCCCTGGCTGACGCCGCGGCTGAAACCGGTCCGGGTCGTGTCCCGGGTTTCCCAATCCGCCTTGCCGTATGACAGGTAATCGAGGCCGCACAGGTCGCTCAACTGGTTGAACGCCAGGGCCTCATCGTCCCGCAGGACGAGACAGACTTCGGTGATGTCGGCGGCCTTGACCTCTATAGTGAGCTGGCCTGTTTCCAGCTTGTCCCTGACGATTTTGGCGCCCAGGCGTTCGCGCAGGTCGTTGAGAAGCGTATCCATGTAAGGTAAAACTGTCCTATCTTCTTATCGTATTGGTGCTGGTACGCTTGATCTTTTTCTGTAATTGCAACACGCCGAACAGCAGGGCTTCTGCCGTAGGGGGACAACCCGGCACATAGATATCCACCGGAACGATTCGGTCGCAACCGCGCACTACGGAATAGGAGTAATGGTAGTAGCCTCCCCCGTTGGCGCAGGATCCCATGGAAATCACCCACTTGGGATCCGGCATCTGGTCATAGACTCTGCGTAACGCCGGGGCCATCTTGTTTACCAGGGTCCCGGCAACGATCATCACGTCGGATTGCCTGGGACTGGGACGGAATATGACCCCGAACCGGTCCAGGTCGTAACGGGCGGCGCCGGCGTGCATCATCTCCACCGCGCAACAGGCAAGCCCGAACGTCATCGGCCATAAAGAACCGGTACGCGCCCAGTTCACCAGGTTGTCCACCGTGGTGGTGACTATACCCTGATGGTGAATTTTCTCCTCGGGGTTCATTTCCGATGCCTGTATTACTCCCATTCCAGCGCTCCTTTACGCCACTCATAGATAAACCCGACAACCAGGACCGCAAGAAACAGCATCATGGCCCAGAAGCCGACCATTCCCACGTCGCGCAAGGCAACCGCCCAGGGGAAGAAGAAGGCGATCTCCAGGTCAAAAATGATGAACAGGATGGCAATCAGGTAATAACGCACGTCGAATTGAACCCTGGCGTCCTCGAAGGCGTCGAAACCGCATTCGTAAGGGGATTGCTTGGCGCTGTCCGGGCGATTCGGCCCCAGGAAATAGCCCAGCACAAACAAAATGCCCCCGAAAATGAGTCCGACGACAAGAAATATCAGTATTGGCAGGTAGTTTTCCAGCATGGGGGGATTATACCCGCATCAGGCGGAGAAAAAAATGATCGTTGTTTGAAAAATTATATTTGATGCGGGTCGGCGCGAGCCAGAGGATATGAGGGGTCAGAGTAAGAAATTCGGTAGAATTTTTACTCTGACCCCAGGATAACCAGGCGGTTATTCGACCGCATGGCATAGTCGCGTTGCAGATGATATTCCCTTAAATATATTCCTCCACCTCCCGCAGAAACATTTCCACGGGAACAATCTCTATACCGTCTTCATGGAAACGCCTATCTCCTGAGTAAAGAAAAACCGGTTCCGCTTCAGGATACTCCTGCTTGAACTGTCTGAGTCCCTTGAAATCTTCACGGCGGATACGGCCTGAGTGTTTTACCTCGATCGCCTTGAAGCCGCGCGCGCCATAAAGCACAAAGTCAACTTCCGCGCCCTGCCGGGTGCGCCAGTAATAGATGCCGTAATTCCAGCGCCGGTAATCATTCCGGGCGGCAATTTCCTGCAGGACGAGAGTTTCCAGCGCGGCGCCTTCCGCCTCGGAGTCGGAGTCATAAGGACCTGCGGGCCGCAGCGCTCGGAAAACGCCCGCGTCGAAAAAATAGAACTTGGCGCTCTGTATCAGGGCGCGTTTCGCCCTTTTGGTAAACACCGGAATTTCGTACGACACCAGGGTGTCTCGCAGGATTGAGAAATAGTTTTCCACCACCTTGCGGTTTACCGCGCAATCCCTGGCTATGGCCGATACGTTCAACGGCGAACCCTGGGAAAAAGACGCCGCTTCCAGGAAACGGCTAAACGCCGGCAGGTTGCGCGTCAATCCTTCCTGTTGTATTTCTTCCTGCAGGTAAGTCCGCACATAGCTTTGCAGGAACATTTCCGGATCAGCGGACGTACAGGCCATGGGTAACTGCCCATATCTCAATGCGCGTGCCAGGTCGAAATCCGTGCCCAGTTCCGCGGCAGTCAGCGGATGCAAACGACATGTCAAGGCCCGTCCGGCCAGCAAATTCACGTTATCCCTGCGCAAACGGCGCGCACTCGACCCGGTAAGCACAAACCGGATACGGCGGTTTTCGACCAGGCGATGAACCTCGTTCAACAATGCCGGGACCTTTTGCACTTCATCGATAATTACCCAATCGTTGAATCCCTCCGGGATTCTGCGAAATAACCTGCCAGGGTCAGCCATGAATTCGTTGTAGATGCGCGAGTCAAGGAGGTCGAAAAAAAGACCTTGCTTGTAGAAATTCCCTGTAAAGACACTCTTGCCGGTGCCCCTCGGCCCGAAAAGAAAGTAGCTTTGCTGTTCCGGAGGAACGAAAATTCTTGGATACATGCCGCCATTATACACATGAAAACTCCATTTTTCAAATAAAATTGGAGTTTATTACTCCATAATTAATAAAATATTGGAATATTATGGGGCAATCAGGATAACTCCTCCAACTTATCCAACGCCACACTCACCATGCTTTTCTGGAGAATTGGATAGCGCATCCACCGTGACATTATCCGGGAAAAACGTCCGGTTTACGGTAAACAGATTGTCGCCGCGCTGGGGCGATATTTGACGGCAGAGTTCGGCGTCGAAGGACCAGGAGTTCGATTACATCACGGGGCTGGAACTGCCCCTGCGCACCATCGAGGCCGAATGGGGGCCGGGCCAGTTCGAGGTGACGTTCAATCCCCTGAACGGCCTCGCCGCGGCCGATTCCCTGCTGCTGTTCCGCTCCGCGGTCAAGCACCTGATGCGGCGTCACGGCCTGCTGGCCAGCTTCATGGCGAAACCCGCCCTGCCCAATGTCTATTCAAGCGGGTGGCACCTGCACCAGTCGTTGTGGTCCGGGGAGCCTTCGGCGAATCCTTACCTGTACATGGCGTCGCAGATTTATGCGGGACTGGGCGGGATCCGGAAAGGGACGGACCCGGGGGAGCCGGTGCGGGACGATCCTTACCGGCAGACCGACAGGCCGGCCATGCCGAGATCGTTGATGGAGGCGGTGGAGGCGCTGGATGGGTCAGTGGTGTTGAGGGATGGGTTCGGGGATCGGTTTGTAGATCATTTTCTGCTGATTAAGAGGGCGGAGATTGGGCGGTTTCTGGCGCATGTGACGGATTGGGAGCATCGGGAGTATTTTGAGATGTATTGATTAATTTTTACTGCCTAAACTGCTCTTAGATTAAGATAAATACAGGATTCAATGGACACCTCTCGGACGAGAGGAGAAAGAGCGCAGGCAAGCTAATCCACGATCACATTTACTACTTTCACACACCTTCCAAGGTCCAACTAGGTTCGGAGACGTATTCGACGATATCTCCCAATAATAACGGGGCCGCGACTCCTGCAACGTCGCGACAAAGTGAATCCACCATGCACCGCAATACTAGCCCCGTTCGCGGGTTGTATAAGCAAATCCTGTCGATTTCATATGCATTGGATGCATAATTTAGTGCCAAATAGCAAAGAATTTGTTTTATATCTTTACCCTTAATTCTGGATTGGCCACATTTTATTTCGTAAAGTGTCGAGCCTCCTATTACATCCCCTTCACCTGGATCAAGCCAGCCGCAACCAGGAAACACGGGCCACAATTTCAAGTCCGTAATTTCTGAATTAAAGAAATTAACCAATCGGTCCGCCAATTGTGAGGCCTCATTAATTCCCTCAAGGGATGCATGTAAGACCGGTTGTCTGGAAAACGCTCTAAAACGCTGAATAAACTCAACGCTTCGCTCTACGCAATGTCGTACTTCCATTTCATCTAACTCCGTTGCTTTGCACGATCTCTGGTAACTTACAGCAAATAACCGAAATGTTAACTCACCAATCAGACCTCTATTATCGCCTGTGGTCAGATTAAAGGGTTTCGTAATACGTTCAAGATGCGGGTTCCGCGTTTTCACGAACTGCGATAGCATGGGAGCTACCCCAAGCCAAAACGATTGGTGGGACGAAATAAACATTTTCTCGTTAATCATACGGGCAACTTCCATGCATCGATTTCGTATTTAGAATCAACCCATTTCATAAACTCTTTGTCCACCGTATGTAGTTCCCGTTTAATTCTATTTCGCCAGTGTTCGCCCTCATCACCAAGAATGAATGATCCAGAAATTAATGCCCTCCTGAGCCACAGGTCAGTTGTCGCCGCACTACGAATTACATCTCCCAACCAGTATTCAACACCTCGTCTTGCCATACACAAGATTACGTCTCTGCGAATCAACAAATTATCTGTTTTATTATATATCTGGGCCAGAGCGGCATTTGCCTCATCGGAGGGATCGTCTGCCAATAACCGAAGAGCAAATGCCAAGTTTGCTGGAACCTGTAGGATATGAGATTGCTCATATAGCAAAGCGCGAATACGCTCAAACACCGCTACGGCAGTGCTCGATGAAGACTCTGGAATAAGAGCCCGAACAACGATCGAAATGGTTGGGAAAATCGGATGGAGCACGCCGAGGTTGGATATTAGAGCTTCAAGAGCTTCTTCCTGCGTTCTTTCATCTAGGTACCTAAGAGATTTAACAAGCTGCTTTGTCAGTGCTTCATCAATCCGTGACTTTCGAAACTCCCGTGCAAGCATACCTACGATATCGAATTTCTCCAATTCATCGCGCAAGTGATTGTAATCTTCTTCCGCAGTTGGTGAATATGGATCATACTTTAGCCGAAGCTTAAAAAACTCCTGAGCCTGAGTGTGGTCCTCGGTCTCCATAGCTGAAGCCTCAGCTACTACAGATGTTCGCGAAAACTCTTCTCTCGTCATAAAACGAGTCTTCCCTCGGTTGAGGGATAAACCCTCATTTCTTAGAAGAATATCGCTCAAGTAGACCAGACATTTTCTTGCAGATTCTTCTGAGTTGGCAAAAATATAGTAGTCATCAACAAATCGGCAAAACTGTATTCCTTCTGTGTGTAACAGTCGATCCGTTCGATTTAGAACTACTTCGGAAAGCAAACGCGCAGCACTTCCACCAATCGGAAGGCCGTACGAAACTCCTCCTATCGAAAGTTTGCTCAAAATTAATTTGATACGCTTACAAATCTCCTTCTTATTATTCGCAGCATAATTTAAA
>JAJDUB010000004.1 GCA_022826885.1 Gammaproteobacteria bacterium | reverse complement strand
CGCCAGCAACCCAGGTCAACGCCGTTCGTTCCGGGAAGTTCTTCAATGAAGCACGGGGGGTTATCCAGGTTGCCGGTGGCATATCGAAGACAGGCCGTCAATTCCGCTGTGAATTCATGTGGAATCGCCTCCAGAGTATCCTCCAGTGTAGCCTCCACGATATGGTTGAGGGCGTCCTCCAGGGTCTCGCGGTCCGGGCGCCGGCCCACCAGGTGGCGCAGCCACTGGTCCCTTTTTTTCAGCATTTCCACCAGCATGTTCCTCGCTCCCGGCAGATCGTTGTCCAGGTGCGCCAGCAGGGTTTCAATGGCAGTTCCCCTGCCGTTCCGTCCGCCTTCCCGGGGATTGTCCTCGTCCATTTGTTTCAGGGTGTTGTGTGCCGCTTCCCGGTACAGCTCTTCGGCATCCTCGATGATCTCCGGCTGTCCTGCCAGTTGTGACAACAACGGCATCTGTTGCGTCAGTCCCGCGCAGAAGGAGTCGATGGTCTGGATCCTCATACGGGCAGGATTCTGCGCCAGTTGCCAGCTGAGTTCCCGGTCCCTGGCCAGGGCCTGCGCTGCCAGCCTGCCGCGGGCTTTTGCAACGGCATCCTCCTCACCGCCGTTATCCGCGCCTCCGGGTTCCCCGGTTTTCAATGCCTCGATAATCCTGTTGCGCATCACGGCCGCCGCCTTGCGGGTAAAGGTGATGGCGACAATCTCTTCCGGCGCATCGACGACCGCCAGCAGCCGCAGGTAGCGCCGCACCAGCAACTCGGTCTTCCCTGAACCGGCCGGCGCCTGAACGATGAAGGACTGTTCCGGGTTTAATACCCGCTCACGGGTGTCATGGTCGCTGGTACTCTTTCCAGGTTTCATTTTCCGGACACTTCGTGGATGCGGCACAGGAGGTGTTGATCGCACCAGTCACAGGCGCGTGGTTTCGGGTCCACCGAGGCGACGCCCCGGCGGAACTCGTCTGCCAGGTTTTCCAGTACCGCGCGCCAGTTGTCGAACGTCTCCTCCCAGGAAGGCGTTGCCCCGGGCCGCGCTTCCCGGTCAGGAATAAACTTTTGTGCCCGGCGGTCCTGGTCAAAAGCCGCGGTACCCGGCAGGATGTCTCCGGATTCCGCCAGGCCGGCGAAACCGAAATCCCTGCCTCGTTTCAACCTGGCAAAGGCAACTGCGGCCACGGGTTCCGGGTGGGTAACGGCATACAAGGGCATTTGCGGTTCATCAGGCCGGTCACCCGCCCAGGCATTGATACTGGCCTGTCCCCCCTTGTAATCGATGATCACGCGGCGGCCGTCCTCAAGCGCGTCAACCCGGTCCAACCGGACGGAAAACTCCACATCGCCGATAACCAGGCGGGCGTCTTCTTCCACGTTCACCACTTCAAACGGCGCCCGTTGCAGTTCCATTTCCAGCCATTCACCCAGCACCTGCGCCAGCCGTTTGCCTTCGATGGCAGCGAAACGTTTTGAAAATACCAGCGGGTAGCGCTTCCGGTATTCTGCAACCAGGCCCGTTACCAGGGTTTTGACCAGGTCTTCCCGTTCCTCACGGTTCATGGCTGCGAGCTGCTCCCGGCTTTCCAGGCGCGACCAGGTATTTTCCATAAGCTCGTGCAACAGGCTGCCCCGCTGCATTGCATCCAGGCCGATGTCGGCCTGTTCCAGTTGCCTGGAGTGCAGGCGATGCCTGGCGAAGGCGCGGAACGGGCATTGTGACTGGTCCCTGAACAGGGAAACGCCGCCACTATGCAGGCCGCCTACCGGCGGCGCTGCAGTGTCCGTAATCGATTCAATTTTGCGGCCGGCTAAGATCACCTGCGCGTAGCCCTCCACCCGTGACCCCTGTTCTTTCGCAGTTTTATGCCCCGGTTTGTTTCTGTGGCTGCCTGGCATCAGCGTCCTCGTCCCGGCAGGTAACTCCGGATTTGCCAGCAGGGGACTTGCCAGGAGCGGCCGGTCCTCTTCGTTTCGGGCATGGCTCAGGATAATCTCCGGCGTGGCGAGCACCAGCGCTGTTTGCAGGTTCCCGGCCTGCTGCAGGTTGCTGTCCGCGTCGGCGCCCGGCATGCCGTATTGTTTTTGCAGGGAGATGGGGACGAAGGGATTGGGCCGTGGCCGGGGCGGCCAGGCCTCCTCGGTCAGTCCGAGCATCCAGACGCGATCGAAAGCCATGGCTGCGGCGCCCTGGGGGTCGAGGACCTGTATCGGGGTTTCCGCGGTCTTCGGCTGGAAGCTGGTCCCGCCCGCGATGCGCCGCAGTTGGGACAACGCATCGGCGCGTGACATCACCGGGTTTACCAGGCGCAATGAAACAAAGCTGTCCAGCACCGAGTGCCAGGATTGCACCTGCTGGTATTCAGTACTGTCCAGGCCGCGTTCCCCGGGCCAGCCGAAAATCTCAAGGAACCGGCTAAAGCTGCCGGTCCAGGCTTCCGGTGACTGTTTTGCCGGCAGTTCGTCCAGGACTGAGAAGATCTCTCGTAGCATGGCCGTCATGACCGGGACGGGCCGCCCTTTATCGCCGGCGGCGCCGGCGAAGTAAAGCAAATCGTTCCAGTTGAATGCGAGCTGGTTACGGGAACGGAGTTTTTCATCCAGCAATGCACGTCCGGCGCGTTCCTTATCGTGCCCCTTGATGAATGGCGTGCGCAGCAGGAAACCCAGGGTATCCAGGGCAAGCGGCGCTTTGTTCAGACCCAGAATGGGGAAAATCGCGTTGACAAGCGGATATTCCGCCAACGGTTGCCCTACCGAGATACTGAAGGGCAGGGGTGCGGCAGCGTCCCGGTAGCGCAGGTTGCCGGGCGCCAGTACATCTTCAAAGATGTAACTGATGCGGGTTCGGAGCTTGCGCAGGTCCGGCGTAATAATTCCGACGCTAATCCCATCCTTTTCTTCTATGCACCCGCGCGCCCAGACCGCAACTGCCCGGATTTCCTCGTCTGAGCCGGCGAAATCCAGCACTTGCGTGGATACATTGCCGTCCTCCTGCCGGCATTCGTGCACGGGAATACCGGCATCCTCCAGTTTCTTCAGCAACATCGCCTGTTGCGGGGTCAACCGGTCAAACCCTGCCAGCGCCAGTCCCTTGCCGAAGATATCCGCATCGTCAGCCAGGTTCCCGTGCAGGACGTCTGCCAGTGAGGCATTATCAATCCAGTTGTTTTCCCCGCAGCGCAACCGGTATTCGTCTGCCCAGGACTTGAAAGCGACGGTATCTTCGTTCATGGGCGTACCGCGGGGGAAAATCGGTACATGATATTGTTTCAGGCGCTGCCAGGCAGCGGCAACCTGTCCCGCTACGGAAGTGACCTGCAGGAGACTGTGCCTGTAATCGGACAGTTCAATGATCTGTTGCCAGAGTGCGTTTTCCTGTTCACCGCTCAGCAGCAGGCCGCCGGCCCCGTTGCGCTCGCGCAGGGCAATCCAGCAGCGTCGCAACCATGCCTGCCACGGTAATATATCCGGGGTCTCCCATGCGCGCCGGTTCTTGCGCAACTGCTCCTGCGCGTACAAGTGCCTGAAGCGATGAGCGAGCCGCACATTGGCGCAGACGACGGTATGACCGCGCTCGATGTGATCGCCAATCCGCATACTACTGGGAAAGCCGGCGGGCCAGGGACTTCAGTTTCGTGATGCGTTCAATAGAAGACGGGTGTGAGCCGGAAAATCCGCCGGACAGGTGTTTAGTTTTCTTGTACAACAACTCCTGCAAGCGCACCGCCCCTTGCGGATCATAACCGGCTTCTACCGCCCAGATGGCGCCCAGGTAGTCCGCTTCCCGTTCATTGTCGCGACTGTAACGGGTGTTGCTGACGGTGCGGATGTCGCCTGTGCGTTGGGTTTTATGGTCCTCGCCGTGGTTCAACTTCAAATGTCCCAGTTCATGTCCGATCAGGGCCGCGGCCATGTGCACGTCCAGGCCAAGCATATCCAGCATGGCGAAATTGATGCCGATGATATTGATTTCAACGGCGTTTTCCTTATCGATCGGCTTTGCGTCCGCGATTGCCTTGCCCTGTATGGTGGCCTCCTGCGTTCCGGCCTTTGTTTGCTCCTTGTCAGCAGCTTCCGCCGGTACCAGTTCCGCCATGCCCTTGGTGGCAAAAGCATTGGGCTGCTCGCCATCGGTGATGAGCAGTTCCGACCTGAGTTCCGTGACTTCCTCAATGGCCTGCATGACCGAATAAAGATAGATCATCTGTTTTGTATCTATCCTTTTCAGCAGCCTGTTGTTTTTATCGCGCAGTTCAATGGTATCGGTGTTCCTGCCGGCAAGATCCTCAATCCTCCAGGTATAGCTGAACGGCGCGGCAGAACTGTAATCCGTCATGAATAACGCAAGCCAGACGACCAATACGAATTGTTTGCCCATGTATGAAATTCCTCGTTTCCGATACGGTTTCTTAAACAGTTAAATTATAGACCGTTAGACGTGCCGATTGAATTGCGAGTTCCCCCGATGATTAAGCAGAAGATATTGTCACCGCGCTGACAATGCCCTATTATTGCTTGGTCAGGTTCAGGAACGATTTCCGCTGCTTCCTGTCTAATGCTAACGCGCAACGGCGGTGGAAGTCTGAACTATACTATGAACCGGGTACGGGGATAAGCGTATGAATTTCGCAAATATAGCAGGTGGTTCGTTACGATTTTCAGTCATGATGTCCGTAATGGTGTTGATTGCCGCCTGTAACACTGCTACTGCGCCCGTTCGGTCCTCAGGCTCCCCGGGCTCTCCTGGCGCTCCGGGTTCGTCAGGTTCCCCGGGCTCACCTGGCCCATCCGTGCAGGTGGAGGCGCCGGGCATGCCTAGTGTGCCGGGATTGCCCTCGGATGGTACAGGCGACGCCGCAGGCGCGCCCGCTCCCGTTACGGTTTCCATACCGACACCGCAACCGGGAATGCCGCCTGCCGATACCGGCGGCGCTTCCTCAACGGCGCCGGCCGGCGCCCGGCAACAACCGGGCGGGGCAACATCCGCCGACGCAGGTGGCCGGGAAAAGACAGAGGATGAGATTTTGGCCGAAGCACTGGAGGCGCTTGAGCGCCAGCCGGCGCCTGGGCAACAGGGTGAAGAGGCTGTCGGGCACGGTTCCGGGACCGGCGCCGGCAGTCCGGCAGTTACCGATGCCGAGAAGAAGCAAGCCCTGGGCAAGGAACTGGAACAGGGTTTTGCAGAATTTGACCGGGTGATGCTGAGCGAACAGCAGGCCAACAATGAACGGGCAGACCAGGAGGGAGACAGCGGGTTTCCCGAAGATGATGGCCTCTTCGCAGATAGCGAACCTGCACAGAGCACTGCCGAGGAACCTTTACAGACTGCGATGGTTGATACCGACCCCGCTTCCATCGAAGGCGAGATGGATATACCGACCCGCAGCCACAGCCAGGTTCCTCCCGACCTGGTGGATGCCAAGGATGATGACATCATCGCGCGCCAGTTGCGCGAGGCCGCCATGAAAGAACAGGATCCCGAGTTAAGGGAAAAACTCTGGGACGAATATCGTAAGTACAAGCGAGATTTGAGATGAGAACAAGTTATTTCATGCTCGTTGTATTGGCATGTTTCAGCCTGGTTGCCTGCAACACGACCACGGTAAAGACGACCAGTTACGAGCAGGTGCACCTTGAATCCGAGGTGACGCCGGAAGAATTGCTGCTGGACGTGGGGGTCGGTATCTTCAATCCCGGTACTGACGCCCTGAGTGTTGAGGAAGAAGGTGTCTTTCCCAAAATCCGAGAGGCGGAGGCGCGCTTCATGCCGTACAAGCTGATGGAAACGTTGCAGCATACCGGAAACTGGGGCGTGGTGCGGGTGATACCGGACCGGCTCAGCGAGATGGATGTGTGGGTGGACGGAGAAATTCTGAAGTCGGACGGTGAAAACCTGTGGCTGCAGGTAACCGTGGAAGACGCTTCGGGCAAACGCTGGTTCAGTAAAAAATATACGGGTGTTGCCGGAAAATACTCTTATGATGATACTACCTCCAATCGCCGCGAACCCTTCCAGAAGGTCTATAACCAGGTGGCGAACGACATGCTGGCGTATCGCAACCAGTTCAGTGCCAGTGAAATCAGGAACATGCGAACCATTGCTGAGTTGAAGTTCGCTAAGGACTTCTCTCCCGAGGTGTTTCACGATTACCTGGCGCTCGACGAGAAGGGGCGTTACGTCGTCAAACGCCTGCCTGCCGAGAGCGACCCGAGCCTGCAACAGGTGCGCCAGATCCGGGAACGGGACTACATCTTCGTCGATACGCTGCAACAGTATTACGCCTCGTTCGTGAACCAGATGGAAGAGCCGTACAAGGAGTGGCGAGAGGGCTTCTACCTGGAAAGCCAGAATTTGAAGGAAGTCAGGGCCGAGTCGAATGCAAAGATTATCGGCGGCGCCCTGGCGGTGCTGGCGGGAGTCCTTGCCCAGGGGGTTGACAGCAGGACGGCACGCGCTGCTGGCGCGTGGGTTGGCGTACCCGCCGGCATTGGCGCAGTTTGGAGCGGCTTGCAACAGCGTAAAGGGATGAGGATACATATCGAGGCGCTGGAAGAGATATCCGCCTCTCTCACTTCGGAAATAGAACCCCATTCCATAGACCTGGAGGATCGTACGGTCACCCTGTCGGGTACGGTAAATGAGCAATACAATCAATGGCGTCAGATATTGAAGGAAATTCATGCAACGGAAACCGGGTCTGCCGTTGACACCGGCAAATGACGGGTAGTAAAGACCCCGGATTTGTTTCCATCGAACCAGCGGCGGTCGAACTGACTGCCGCCGCAACTGGGCAAGAGCAGAAAAAGGCACGCGGCGGTAAACGGCCCATGCTGTGGCTGGGGGGAGGCGCGGTATTGCTCGTTGCAGCCATTGTTTTCTTCCTGCTGCCCCGTTGGATTGACAAACCCGTTGTCGAACCCAGCAAGACGGTAACCCGGAGCGACCCAGACGCGCCTGGCCCAGCGCGGCCCGCACCGGATACACTAGGGAGTACGGCCGCAACAGGCGATGCCCCATGGAGAAAAGCGCAACAGTTCGCGCTGCGCAAGGAGAGCCAGGAAATACTGCAACAGTTGCTGGACGCGCAGGAAGCCCTGGAAGAGCGGGGAGTAACGGCGTGGGGCAGGAAGCAATACGAGCAGGCGCTGGAACAGGCCAGGTCGGGAGACGCCGAATATAGCCGGCAGAATTTCACCCAGGCCCATGGGCATTATGCCCGGGCGCTGGAAATTTTTACGGAACTGTTGCAAGGCGTGGAGGAACTGTTTTCCGATACCATGGAAACCGGCAACGCGGCCTTGACGGCCGGTGATGCAGCTACGGCAGAGAAGGCGTTCAGCATCGCCCTTGCCATCGATCCCATCGACCGGACTGCCCTGCTGGGCATGGAACGCGTAGGGACCCTGGGTGAAGTCATGGACCTGGTTGACAGGGGAGATGAATTACTGCGGGATGGAAGCGCAGAAGAGGCCAAAGCATTGTACCAACAGGCCCTGGAACTGGACGGCCACTCGGAGCGGGCCAGGCAACAACTACAGTCCGCGGAAAGCAGGATCAGCGAGAACGCCTTCAACCTTGCCATGTCTTCAGGCTTCCGGTTGCTGGAACAGGAGAGCTATGCGCAGGCGCAGGAGGCGTTTTCCAGGGCGCTGAAGCTGAAACCTCGCTCGCGTGATGCGCGGAGCGGGGTTGAACAGGCGCAACATCGTATCACCGCCGAAAAAATCAACGGGCTGCTGAAACAGGCCGAAACAGCGGAACAAAATGAGGACTGGCAGGAAGCCGTAAGCGCCTACGAGGCTGCCTTGAAACTGGACAACAACCTGGGCAATGCGCGGGAAGGCAAACGGCGCGCGGCCCTGCGCAACGAAATCCATAATAAAATCGAGCAGGCCATTGCACAACCGGAGCGGCTGTTTGATCAAGACGTGTACAATCAAACCGCGGCTTTCCGGGACAAAATCCGGGCGCTGTCCAAACCCGGCCCGGTCCTGTCCGGGCAGTTGGCAAAACTCAACCGGTTACTGGTCCTGGCGGACACTCCGGTAACGGTACGGTTCAGCTCCGACAACCTGACCCGGGTCACGCTCTACAAGGTCGGCGAACTCGGCTATTTCACCAGTAAAAGCCTGTCCCTGCGTCCGGGCCAATACGTGGCAGTGGGACGCCGTGACGGCTACCGCGACGTGCGAGTGGAATTTTTTGTCGACCCAGACAAAGCCATGGAACCGGTCGTCGTCAGCAGCAATGAAAAGATCGCCCTGGGGCGTTGACTTGGTCCCGAACAGGCATAAAGAAAAACAATGGAACAGAGGACAAAGAATCCGGTAGCGGACCCCGGCGCAACTACCCGAATTGAAGCGGCTAGGTTTGAACCGCTGGCGTCTGAAAAGTCCACATGGACTATCACGCTCAATCCACGGCTTTGCCTGGTCGCAACCTTGCTGGTCATCGGCGCGTTCTGTGCCTGGTTCATGCTGACTGCCAGGGCGGTCTATATTGAAACCGAGCCCTTGACTGCGAACGTCGATATAGCCGCCGCTCTCAAGTTGAAACTGGCCAATCGTTATCTCATCCGCCCCGGTGCTTATGAGCTTGACTTGTCTGCGCCGGGTTATCACCCGCTACGGGAAAGACTTGATGTCAATGAAGAGGCGGCCCAGCATTATATTTACCGGATGGAGAAACTGCCGGGACACCTCCGGGTTGACAGCGGCCAGGTAATGGGCGCCGAGGTGTTAATAGATGGCATCAGCAAGGGAGAAACGCCTGTCACCGTCAGGGACCTCCCAGCCGGTGACTATCTCGTGGAGGTTCAGGCGGAGCGTTATTTCCCTTTCCGCGCGGACATCACGCTGAAAGGTCTCGACCAGGAACAGTCCGTCAGCGCCGGGCTTGAGCCGGCCTGGGCGGAAATCAGTTTTTCCTCGGTGCCGACCGATGCGCAGGTGTTCAGCGGCGATGAACTGCTCGGCAGCACGCCGCTGACGACGGAATTGCAGGAGGGCAAACACGAGGTCAGGATAAAGGCGGACGGCTACAAGGTCTGGCAGGACACGCTAGCCGTAGTCGCGGGCAAAGAGCAATCCATCGCCCGCATCAGGTTGGAACCGGCGGATGCCAGCTTGTTCCTGGTGTCACAGCCGGCCCGGGCCAATACCACGGTAAACGGGAATTACCTGGGCTTGACACCGCTGGAAGTGCCCCTGACCCCGGGAGAGGCCACCCAAATCCGGCTGTTCAAACAGGGTTACAAACCGACCGCGAGATCTGTGACCGCGCAATCGGGCGAGCAGAAAAGAATGTCCGTCACCCTGGAACCCGAACTGGTCGCCGTCAACGTGAACGTCGAACCTGCCGACGCACAACTGTACGTTGACGGCGCGCGGGTCGAGGCGGCAGACGGCGTCATCATGTTATCGACCCGTAAGCATCGGGTAGAAATCCGCAAGCAGGGTTACGTGGATTACGAGACCAGCCTGTCGCCCCACGCCGGCGTGGAGCAGGAACTGAACGTGCGCCTGAAAACTGTCAAACAGGCGAAACTGGAAGCCCTCAAACCGCTTATCAGCGCGCCGGCGGGGCAGGCCCTGAAGCTGTTTTACCCGGGCGAATTCACAATGGGTGCGTCGCGCCGGGAACCGGGGCGCAGGGCCAACGAGACCATCCGCAAGGTAAGGCTGACGCGCCCTTTTTACCTGGCATTGAAAGAGGTGACCAACAAGGAGTACAGGTTATTCGACAAGGGTTTTTCATCCGGCGCAGTCAGCGGCAACAGCCTTAACGGGGACACCCAGCCGGTGGCGAAAGTCACCTGGCAACAGGCGGCAAGCTATTGCAACTGGTTGAGTAAACAGGCCTCACTGAAGCCGTTCTATACCGAAAAAGAAGGCAGGATCACGGGTTTTGACAAAACGGCCGATGGCTACCGCCTGCCGACCGAGGCGGAATGGGCCTGGGCGGCGCGGGTCACGAACTCAGGCGAAATACTCAAGTTCCCATGGGGCGGGGCGCTGCCGCCGGGGAAAAACAGCGGCAATTTTGCCGACCGCAAGGCCGCGGCCCTGTTCGGCAGGATCATCGCCAACTACGATGACGGCCACGTCGCCAGCGCGCCGGTGGGCAGCTTCGCGCCCAATGACAAGGGCTTGTTCGACCTGGGCGGCAACGTCGCGGAATGGGTCAACGACTTCTACGACGTGGTGATCAGCGCCGGGGGGAAAGCCGAGGTTGACCCCATGGGACCGGCAAGCGGCGAGTTCCACGTCATGCGCGGCTCAAGCTGGGCCCACGGCGCAGTCACCGAACTGCGCCTGTCATTCCGCGACTACGGCAGCAAGGCCAGGGAAGACGTGGGTTTCAGGATCGCCCGCTATGCGGATTGACGAATATCCGGTTAAAATATATCGATTCTGACCACGGGTCACAATCTTGACCACAAAAGGAGGAATGCTGGAGGATGACTTCTGAAATTTCGGAGCGGGCGAAAGAGCTGGAGCAGCTTTGTATTGATTACCGGGTGCAACGGCTAGACCTGTTTGGTTCAGCCGTAACCGGTCAGTACAACCCGGAGGAAAGTGACCTGGACTTCGTGGTAGAGTTCCAACCGTTACCTGCCGGTGAGTATGCTGATACCTACTTCGGTTTGCTGGAATCTCTGGAACAACTTTTCGACTGCCCTGTGGACCTGATAATCGGGTCGGCTATCAAGAATCCCTATTTTCTCCAATCGATTGAGAAAACGAGAACTGCGGTTTATGAGACTTGAAGCGCGGAAATATCTGTACGACATTCAGAGTGCTGTTGAATTGCTGAAGGAGTTTACTACTGGACGGACACTCTTAGATTATGAGGCAGATGCCATGTTACGCGCAGCGGTTGAACGCGAGTTCGAAATTATCGGCGAGGCTATGGCACAGTTGGCCAAACATGATCAAATGATTGTCTCACGGATTAGCAACTACCAACGTATCATCGCCTTTCGCAATGTCTTGATCCACGGCTATGCTCATGTGGATGATAGGTTGGTGTGGGATGTGGTAGAAACAAATTTGCCAACCCTGGCCCGCGAAATTGAAGTTTTACTGGAAGAATAATAAAGAAGCGGCCATGACCACAAATCATGTTTACTCTCGGAAAATGCCGGATAGGCAACATTGGAAAGGTGTTTATTGATGTATAGAATAATTTTATTTCTTGTGATGTTTGCTGCTGTTACGGCGGTGGCGCAGGAGGCTCCCGTTGCCGCTGACACAGACTCTGCACAGGCACAACAGGAAACTGCTGAACGGCAGGCGGAAGAAGAAATGGTCGAAGGCGTTCCGGAAGACTTCGATCCGACGGAGGAGATTTCCGAAGATTATCCAGTAGAATTTCCGGTCGATATATAACATTACAGGGTTATTGTGAAATTCAACCAGACGACAGATTTTTTCTACCAGTTGTTTACGCTGATTGCCGCGATCATCATCGTTCATGCGGTGTATATCGCGGTGATCCGTCCCAACGCGGAAGCCCTCCTTGAGGAACAGCGTATCCAGCAACAGGCCGGTGAGCCCTATGAGGTAAAGCGTTCCGTTTTTATCGTGATCAAGGATTTTGAACAGGAAGCCTGTTTCATCCTGGCCCTGTGGGTCATGGCCATTATCGGTCTGAAAGTGAGAATCGCGCTGTCCGAAAGACGCCTGCTGAGTCGCTCCCTGCTGGAGGTGGCCCCCGGCGCCACCATCCTGCCGGAGGATACCCGGCAATACATCAGGCCGCTGCAGGCTCTGGCAGAGGATGAGCGGGAGTACCTGCTGCCGCGCGCGCTGCAAGCGGCGCTGCAACGCTTTGGCTCCACTGCGGATATCCAGGACGTTTCATCAGCCATCCGGGAGGTTTGCGAGACGGAATCCGACCGGCTGGATTCCGAACTTTCCATGATCAGGTACGTTATCTGGGCCATACCCTCCATCGGCTTCATCGGCACGGTGCGCGGTATCGGCGAGGCCCTCGGTCAGGCCCACCGCGCGGTGGAAGGCGACATCGTCGGGGTTACCGTCAGCCTGGGGGTAGCCTTCAACTCCACCTTCATCGCCCTGATCATCAGTATTTTCATCATGTTCCTGATGCACCAGTTACAGCTTATCCAGGAAAGACTGGTGCTGGATACCCAGCATTACTGTGACGTCAACCTGTTGCGGCATTTGCAGGTGAGGTAGATGATAAAGTATTGGGGTCAGAGTAAAAATACCGAATGATTCGGCGGCTTACACCAACCTGTGTGTATTTTTACTCTGACCCCAGATATTTCTCTGTGTCCTCCGTGGCTGAATAATCAGGTGTATGAATGACTGACACCGTCATAGATCTGAATGATTGTGAAGTGACCATCGTCCAGGCTGGCAACGTCGTGGCTAGCAGCCCCGGTATCGCCGTGCTCAGGGAGGATCGGATTGAACTGGGGCAGGCGGCGCTGCAATCCACGCATATCGACCCGAGGAATACCTTCAGCCGCTTCTGGAGCAACCTCAACCAAGACAACTTCAAGCGCCGTACGAAACTGGCCAGGCATAACGCCGACCTGGCCTTTGCCCACCTGTCAGCCCTGCACGAGATGGCTGGCGATGTGGAAGAGGCGGTGTTCGCGGTGCCCGGCAGTTTTACTAACAGTCAACTGTCGCTGTTACTTGGTTTGACAGAGGCTTCTCCGTTTACCGCAACGGGCTTGGTGGACGCCGCGGTTGCAGCGACGGCTGCGACAGCCGGGGCAGGAGAATATAACCACCTGGATATCCACCTGCACCATACCGTCGTTACCTCCCTGGAGGTCTCCGACGCGGTGACGCGCACGGCGGTCAAGGTCGTTGATGAGGTCGGCCTGCTGGCTATTCAGGACAAGTGCGTGAACCACATTGCCGACCTGTTTGTTCAGCAATCCCGGTTTGATCCGCTGCACCATGCGGCAACGGAACAGGCGCTTTGCAACCGTATGGCGCAATGCCTGCATGAACTGGAAAGCGAAGCGGATACAGTGGTTCATGTTGAGTTTGAGAATGCCCGCTACCAGGCCCGGGTGAACCGGGAGCGCCTGGTGGAAGCGTTGCGACCGTTGTACAACAAAATCAGCGCTGCCGTTGACGCTGCCCGGGTCTCCCTGGTGCATAAGCGCCTGGCCGGACTGCCCGCGTTCACCGACCACCTGGCTGCGGCAGGCAGCAAAGTCGAAGTACTGGACCAACGCGCGGTGTTCGCTGGCTGCATGGGCTACGCGCGGGACGGCAAAGCTGTGGATGAAGGGATTTATTTTGTGACGCAACTCAAGGCTGCCGCGGAACCTGGGATAACCCATGCAGCAACGCCGGCAAGCCTGGAACAAAAGCCTGAAGCCGGGGCAACCCACGTCCTGGTCGATGCCGAGGCACACCCGCTCGGACAGACGCCGCTGTACCTGTCAGCGCAGGCAGGCTTAACGCAGTCAAGTGGGCAGGATACCCTTTGCTCCTTGACACTGGAGGACTTCGTTGCAACCCTTACCCCGGCAGACGCTGCCGCAGGTGTTTTCGTCAACGGCCAGGCTGTCACCGGCGACACCCGACTCAAGCCGGGCGACGTGGTCGGTTTAACCGGTTCTGCACGCGAATATACCCTTATCCGAGTCTTGGAATAACATGCGAACCAGGAGACTCCTCACCCCCTTCAGTCTGTCGTTCCTGGACATCATGTCCTGTGGCTTCGGTTCGGTGGTGCTGCTGTTCCTCATCATCAAGCACAACGTCGATACCAATGTGCCTATCCCCACCGATACCCGGGACCAGACTGCCGAGGTTATGCTGCTGGAGGAGGAGATAGTGGAAGGCAAACGCAACCTCGCCAAGACCCGCAATACCATCTCGGAAATCGATGAACAACTGGTCGTCGCGCAAGGCATGGCCCGGCGCATCATGGAGAAAATACAGGAGACGCGCTCCCTGGCTGATCAACTGTCGGAGACCACCAGTTCCGTGGAACTGGACCGGCTGAAGCTGAATATCAAGGAACTGGAGGAGCAGAAAAAGCAGTTGCAGGAAGAAGTCAGGGAAACGGGCGACAATGTCCGGCACCTGGTGGGCGAGGGCAACCGCGAATACCTGACCGGTCTGAAGCTGGGAGGCAAGCGCATATTGATCCTGCTGGATGTATCCGGCAGCATGCTGGACGACACCATCGTCAATATTATCCGCTTTCGCAACATGCGGGACGGCCTGAAGCGCAACGCGCCGAAATGGGTGCAGACATTGCGTATGGTCGACTGGCTCACGGCCCGGTTTCCCAGGGACAGCCAGTACCAGATATACGTCTTCAATACGGAAACGCGAGCGGTAATGCCGGGGTTGGCGGGGAAGTGGCTTGATGTCGGCAACAAGGCGGAACTGAACTCAGTTATCGAGGCGCTCGGCAAGATCGTGCCGGAAGGCGGCACCAACCTGGAGCGGGCCTTTGCCGCCATCGGTAAGCTGCGGCACAAGCCTGATAACGTTTACCTGATCACGGACGGTCTGCCCACACAGGGATCCAGAAGGGTTCGTGGGGTTACTATTACTGGCAAACAGCGCCTCAACCTGTTTACCAGAGCGGTGAAGCAGGCGCCTGCCAACGTGCCCGTCAACGTGATCCTGACGCCGTTGGAAGGCGACCCGGATGCGGCCTATGTCTACTGGCGTCTGGCCATGAGTACCGACGGTTCGTTCCTCATCCCTAGCGAGGACTGGCCATGAGAAGAAAGCGGCGGGAAAATGAGGCGTTCAGCATCTCGTTCCTTGATGTCATTACTTGCGGTTTCGGCGCCATCATACTGTTGCTCATGATTGCCAAAACCGGAGACAGTCCCATACTGGAGCGCGCGGAGGAAACCCTGCACGGTATCGTGCGGGAACTGCAAATCCAGTTATTTGAGATACGCGGCGAGGCCAGAATACTGAATCGTGAACTGGACGCCAAACACGAGCAGCGTTCCGAATGGGAGGAGCGGGTCGCGCGCCTGCAGGTGGAACTGGCGCGGGACGAACTGCGCTACAACAGCATACGCGACGACTCGGCGGTCGGCGTCATCATCAAGGGGGAGTTGGAGCTGGCACTGCAGCAACTTACGGAAGAGATGAAGCGCCTGCTGGCGCAGAAAGACCGGGTGCGGACTGACCTGATAGGCGGCATCCCGGTCGACAGTGAGTATGTCATATTTATCATCGATACCTCGGGCAGTATGGTCAACTATCACTGGGAAAACATGATCAAGCAGTTAACTAACACCCTCGACGTTTATCCACGCTTGAAGGGGATTCAGATCATGAGCGACATGGGCGAGTACCTGTTTTCCCAATACCGGCGTACATGGATTCCCGATACGGAAGGCCGGCGCAAGGTCATCATCAATACCTTGCGCTCCTGGCGAACCTTCAGCAACAGCAGCCCGGTAGAGGGCATCACCCGTGCCATCCGCGACTTTTATGATCCAGGAAAGAAGATCAGCATTTACGTGTACGGTGACGAATTCTCTGGATCGATCAGGGAAGTTTTAGACACGGTGGAGCGCATCAACCCGAAAGATAAAGACGGCAATACCCAGGTACGCATCCACGCAGTCGGCTTTCCGGTTCCTTCCAACGCGGGTAAACACTTCGAAGATACTAATAGGTATTATGCTTCGCTCATGCGCCAACTGACCCACGAGAACGGCGGCGCTTACGTCGGCCTGAATGAATAAGGAGCGCGGTAATATGAATCACAGACACATTTACCCGGTTTGCCTGTTGTTGATCATGGCCGGCTGCGAGCAGTCCATGTCACTCAGGGTGGACAGTGAGATACCCACCCCGGTAATTGCCCGGATGCCGGTAACCATGGGCGTCCTGTACCGGGATGATTTACGCAATTACGTCTACGAGGAAAATTCCGACGAACGGCCCAACTGGAAGATCGAGAGCGGCTCTTCCCATATAGCCCTGTTCGAGCAAATTCTTGGCTCGATGTTCGAGGAAACAATAGAAGTCGCTGGTACTACCGCAGATACTACCGCAGATACTACCGTTGATGCAGTGCTTGCCCCCAGTATCGCGGAGATGCAGTTTGCCCTGCCGGCAGAGACCAAGTCAGACTTCTACGAAGCCTGGATCAAGTACGATATGGAGCTTTTTAACCGGGAAGGCAATCCCATCGCAAACTGGTCGGTCACCGGCTACGGTAAATCATCCACCGAATTCATGAAAAGCCGTGACAAAGGTCTCAACGCGGCGGTAAACCAGGCGCTGCGGGATGCAGGCGCCAGGTTTGCGCTTGGTTTTCACAAGGTAGAGGCGGTCGGCGCCTGGCTGGAACAGGTTGATTCATCCGGAGAGTGAACTATCTGCGTTCATCTGCGTAATCTGCGGATGAATCAGCTATAATTTATAGTCCGTGACAAGTATTTGTGTGTGTCGTGCAAGCATGAAAATCCTGGCGGTCATCACATTGTCGGTAGGCCTGGCCCTGTTGTCGGGGTGCAAGAGCACCACGGTGATAGATGAGTATCGGGAAACTTCCGTCGCATCGATTATCGGTGGTGAAGCCATTGTGGTGCTGGGCCGGCGCCACAGTTCCAGCTATGAGACCGAGGACGATTTCATAAGCTGTGTCGGCAAGTCACTGAAGCAGGGGCAGTCCGAGATCAATGTGATCCCGGAAAAGGATTTTGTCGACAGCATGTATCCGTACTTCGAGACCAGCACCGCGCCCATGGACGTGAGGAACCTTGGCAAACTCGCTCAAATCCCCGTCATTGCAGATAAGTTCAATGATTTCAACCTGCGTTATTTTGTCTGGATCGACGGCGCCACTGAAAGGACCGATTCCTCGGGTTCGGTGTCCTGCGCCGTGGGACCGGGCGGCGGCGGCTGTTTCGGTTTTGCCTACTGGAAGGATGAGGCCAATTACGAGGCCAGCATCTGGGACTTCAAGCAACTGGCCCTGTCCGGCAAAATCAATGCCGAGACCAAGGGCACCTCATTCATGCCGGCGATAATCATCCCCATACCCATGCTGGCGCGGGTCCAGGAAAACGCCTGCAAGTCTCTGGCCAACCAGATCAAGACCTTCTTCTCGCAGCAGCCTGGCTAGGTTATCGCCATTTCCAGCATGGCGTGCAGCAGCACGTTGCAGCCGGCTTCCACATCTTCCTCGCGGGCGTTTTCGGCCTCGTTGTGGCTTAGTCCGCCTTCACAGGGGATGAATATCATGCTGGTCGGCGCTACCCTGGAGACGTTTACGGAATCGTGCCCCGCGCCACTGACCATCTCCCTGCAGGAGTACCCCAGTGATGCAGTTGCATTGCGCACTGCGTTAATGCAATCCTCATGAAAACTGATTGCGGCTGAATCGAGTTCCTGTCTTACTTCCCCGGCCAGCCGGTATTTGCCGCATTCATTTGCGATGATTTCCCGCATGATCCGCTCCATATGCACTAACTGTTCCCGGTCGGGGTGGCGCATATCGACAGTCATGATCAAACGTTCGGGGACGGTATTGCGCGCGCCGGGTTCAGCCCTGATATCGCCGAAGGTCATTCTTGCCCAGGGTTTGAAATCATCGGCGAGCTGGTAGAGCTTGTCGAGAATCCCGTGCAAGGACATGAACGGGTCGCGGCGCACCTCCATCGGCGTCGTTCCCGCGTGGCACGGCACGCCCCCGATGATCAGGTCATACCAGCCGATTGCCTGTACGCCGTTCACGATGCCGATCCGGATGCCCTCCTGTTCCAGGATGGGTCCTTGTTCGATATGTACCTCGAATGCAGCCCTGAGCGGTCTTGGCGAGCATGCGGCAGAACCGAAGTAACCGATCCGTTGCAGTTCCTCCTTTACGGTCCTGCCTTGCTTATCCGTCCGGCCGTGCCCGTATTCCAGGCCGAACGCGCCTCCCCAGACGCCCGAACCCAGCATAGCCGGCGGGAAGCGAGCGCCTTCCTCGTTGGTCCAGGAGATCACTTCAACAGGGTGTTCCGTGTCCAGCTTGTTGTCGTTCAGTGTGCGGATGACTTCCAGTCCGGCAAGCACGCCGTAAACGCCGTCGAATTTCCCACCGGTCGGCTGTGTATCCAGGTGGGAACCGGCGATAACAGGGGGCAGTGAGTTGTTCCTGCCCGGACGCCGGGCAAAGATATTACCCATGTTGTCAACGGTAACAGTGCATCCGGCAGCCTTACACCAGGAAACGAACAGGTCCCTTCCCTGTTTGTCCTCATCGGTCAGGGCCTGGCGGTTACAACCTCCGCGCGGAGTTTTCCCTATTTCGGCCATTTCCATGAGAGATGACCAGAGCCGGTCAGCGGTTATTCTGAGTCTGGATGTGTTTGCTGAAGTCATGCCTGGATTCCTGTAAATCTCCATTCTCGATAGTTGACTGTATAATGGCCCACGCCATGCAGTTTATCACAGACCCGCTCTTTTACTTCATTGCCGTCCCCGCAGTCCTGTTTGTCGGCATAGCCAAGGGAGGCTTTGCCGGGACTCTCGGCGCGATTACCGTTCCCCTGATGTCATTCGCGGTCGATCCGATCACGGCCGCCGCCATCCTGCTGCCGATCCTGTGTGTCATGGACATCCTGGCCGCATGGAATTTCCGCCACAGTTTTGACGTTTCCCACCTGAAGGTTCTGATACCGGGCAGCGTCATTGGCATTGCTCTTGCCGCCCTTCTGATGGGCAAACTGACGGAAGACCACATACGCATCATGGTCGGGATCATCGCCGTCAGTTTCAGCCTCAACCATTGGTTGCGCCTGTCTGCGCGCGGTTCCCGGCCCGGGAAGGCAAGCGGTTATTTCTGGGGCGGCGTGGCCGGGTTTACCAGCACCCAGGTACATGCCGGCGGTCCCCCGCTGAGCGTCTATATGCTCCCGCAACGCCTGGAAAAGAAAACCATGATCGGCACCATGGTCATGTTTTTCTTCTTCATCAATTACGTGAAACTGATACCCTACAGTTACCTGGACCTGTTCACCATGCGCAATTTAACGACCTCGTTGATACTGATGCCGATCGCTCCGCTGGGGGTCAAGCTGGGCTATTGGCTGTTGGACAAGCTGTCCGAGGAGCTGGTGTATAAAATTTTATACCTGTCTCTTTTTATTCTCGGCTTGAAAATGATTCTTGAAGGTACAAATTTATATGCAGGCTCCTTATGAAAATCATCTGGCTGGTTAATTTCGCCATCCTGTTCGCCTTCATCAAGGTATTCGAAATACCTTCGATGATCCCGATTTTCGTTGACGAACTGCAAATCAGTTATGCCCAGGCGGGGTTGTTCATGACGGCTTACACCGTTATCAGGTGCCTGGCGAGTTTACCCGCAGGCTCTGTCACGGACAGATGGGGAGCAGTGCCTGTTATCTCAGTTTGCCTTTTTGGTGTCGGCGTTCTCGGTATCTTGGGAACGTTCGGCAATAACTACCATGTCCTGCTGGTATTGAGAATACTGGTTTCCATCGGTATCGCCATCATATTTATCGCCGTGGTCGATTCCATTCCCAAGTACATGCCGGCTGAACAGGTAGGGAAGGGTATCGGCTACATCAACGGTTCACTCAACGTCGGTATCGCCCTGGCCTTGTTCATGACGCCGATACTGGCCGATGCAATGGGTTGGCGCTGGACGGCGCGTATTTACTCGTTGTCTTTTTTGCTGCTCTTCGTAGTATCCATCCCGTTGTTGAGAAACCTGCCGCAAACAGCTACTCCGGACAAAACCGATCGCAATGAAGGCGGCGTCACCATTGCCGGTCTGTTACGCAATCCCTGCGTCATGCTCCTGGCGTTCAGCGCCTGCATCCTGTTTGTCGAACTCTACGGCGTGCTTACCTGGGTCCCCGTATTTCTGGGCGAGGTTTACAACTATTCTCCGGCGGAAATCGGCGCCGGCGCCACCATGTTCGGCATCGCGGCAATTCCCGCCTCGCTGATCACCGGTTTCCTGTGCACGAACCTGCGCCGCATAGTCCTGTTATGTGTCTCAGGAGGCATCCTGGCCTGCACGGGGATTCTCATCCTGCTGTTGGCATCGCACATGCCGCTATGGATGACCGTTGCCGTCATCACCATGATTACCTGGGGACACTCGCAGGTCATCGTAACCATAATGAGCATTGCGGCGATGATTGTGCCGACTCACAGTTCCGGAAAAGCACTGGGAGTGATCTTCACTTTCGGCTACGGCGGGTCAATCCTCGGAAGCTATTCGGGCGGCTGCCTGCTGGAAAAAACAGGGCACTACGACCCGTCGTTTATCCTCTTTTCCGTTTCCGCGATCATCAGTATCATTGCAATGCTTGCCGTCAGCAGAATATTACATGACAATCCGCCGGCGCATTTCAGACTGAAAGTGTGAGAGCCCGGCGTACACATATTTTTGAATAAAAAGGGGTAACAGGCATGGATGTTCCCAAGCCGCGTAATTATTACACGCAACCGCAGTTTATCGATGTGAACGGCCTGAGCACGGCCTACCGGCGCAAAGGCAGCGGTGAGCCGGTGCTGTTCCTGCACGGCGCCGGTTCGACCCGGATGTGGCTGCCCATGTACGAGCGGTTTTCGGAGTCGGTTGATTTTATCGCGCCGGAACACCCGGGTTTCGGCGAAACGCCGCGTCCGGACTGGTTGCAGAATTTCAACGATCTCGTCATTCACTATGATCAATTTCTGGCCGAACTGGATATCTTGGATTTCCACCTGGTGGGTTGGTCCCTGGGGGGATGGACCGCGGCGGAATTCGCATCCTATTATCCCCGGCGTCTGAAATCACTGACCCTGATCGTCCCCATCGGGCTGCGCCTGCCTGACAATCCGGGCGTCGACTTTTTCAAGCTGCTGCCGGAGGAACTGGTCGATTTACTGTTCAACGACAAGGCGGCGTTGGAAACGGTGGCGCCCGACCCGGATGATTTTGACGAGATCTGCCAGGCCCATTATGAAGCTTCCACCTTCGCCAAGCTGATCTGGTCGCCGCGTTACAACCTGGCCCTGGAACATCGCCTGCAACGACTCGACTGTCCGGCCCTGGTAGTGAAAGCCGAGGATGACCGGCTGGTTCCCGGTGCAATGGCCGACCGGTTTGCCGAAGTGATACCCGGCGCCGGTACGGTCACCATCCCGGATACGGGCCATGCGCTTTGCATCGAACGCCCCAATGACACCGCTGTTGCGATATTGAAGTTCATTCAGGAGAACGACTGATGAACAAGCTGAAATTCTATTTTTTCCATTTGATGCCCTATGGTTTCGTACCCAAATCCAGCGAATTCGATTCATCCTGGGTCACGCTTTCCAACGAGCACTACGACCCCACCCGAGGACACCAGCTCTACAACGAGTATATCGATCTCCTTGTCGCGGCGGAAAAATACGGTTATGACGGCGCCATCGTCAATGAACACCACGCCAATGCCTACGGCACCATGCCGTCTCCCAACCTGATCGCGGCAATGGTCGTTACCCGTACGCAACGCATGCCAGTCGGCATCGTGGGCAATGCCATTCCGTTGCACGGGAACCCGGTGCGGGTCGCCGAAGAGATCGCCATGCTGGACGTGATCTCCGGCGGGCGCATCATATCCGGCTTCGTGCGCGGCATCGGTTGCGAGTATTTCAACAATCCCGTACCGCCCACGGACTCCGTAGAGAGGTTCTGGGAGGCCAATGAACTGATTCTCAAGGCCTGGACCGAACCCGGCCCGTTTACCTGGCAGGGCAAGCATTACTATATCCCCAACGTCAACGTCTGGCCGCGTCCCATACAGAAGCCCCACCCGCCGGTGTGGCTGCCGGGCATGGGTTCCCTGGAAACCCTGCGTGAATGCGCCAGGAACCGGTATACCTACATGATGATCTTCGCACCGACCTGGATGTGCAAGTGGGCCTTCGACAAGTTGAAGGAGGAAGCGGAGATTTGCGGATACGACTTACCCAGGGACCAGTGTATGGCGGCCATCCCCACTTATGTCGCCGAAACCGATAAACAGGCGCATCGGGAAGCCAAGGCCCACATGCAATGGCTGTTCAATACCGGTCTCAAGATAAAGTCCAGCCATTACTTCCCGCCGGGTTACATGAGCGACCGATCCTTCCGCGGCTACTGGTCTGCCGTGCGCGACAAGGGCGCCAAGGCGCCCATGGATTTGACCTATGACGACCTGATTAAGCAGGGGTATATCATTGTCGGCTCACCGCAGACAGTGGCGGAAGGCTATGCGGAATATTGCGACGAACTCGGCGCCGGCGGCGTGCTCTGCGCCGGTTCACCTTCCGGCCCCATGCCGAACTGGATGGCCATGAAAAACATGCAGATATTTGCCGAGGAAGTCATGCCGTTATTCCGCGAGGCGGACGGCAAGCCGGATTATCTGCGGGAAGGGCAGAAGATCGGCGCCACCAACGCGGAGCGGTCCGCACAACTGGGCGAACCGGACAATCCGCCAACAGCGCCGCTTCAGGGCATGGATGACGTGGCCGATCTCAGGACTATCCACTTACCGGAAATGATCGACGCCTCGCTCTACGAAGGCGTTACCAGGGAGTTGATGGAGAAGGATTAAATCCCGTCCAGGACTTGCAGCGCGTAGGCGAGTGTGCCCTCGCCGTCCACCCGCACCTGGTATTCCTCGACGAAGATCTTGCCGGCGATGTTCATCTCCGAATCAACTACGAATACCCCGGGGTGAGGGATACCGTATGCCGTATCCCCCGGTTCGTACCGCTCGTTCAGGATGCCGAGGGTCTTGATGGTTACCGCATCGATATCCGAGAGCAGCGGATAGGTAATGGAAGCAGCATCAATGAACACCTGTTGCAACTCCGGCGCATCGTAAGTAATCGCAACAATGCCGATACCGGCTTTCTCGAAGTCCGCTGCCTGTTCCTGCAACTGCACGAGTTGCCTCTTGCAGTAGGGTCACCAGTCCGCCGAGCGTACCGCGACGAAGACTGCCCCGCGCTCGCCCATGAATTGGTCGATACTGGTGATCTCCCGTCCCATATAGAGCGCCCGGATGGACGGGAACCGGGCGCCGATTGGCAGGCCGGGGCTGAAAACATCCGTATCTTCGGAAACGAACATACCGCTGGTAACAGGATCTTCAAGGAGTCCGATAACCTTGCCACCGAAAAGCGCGGTGGGAGGGGTGTCCAGCATGACGGCCGCACCGGCCAGGCCCAGGATAATCGCGACTGCTGCAAAACCTTTAAGGATCTTTTTCAGGTTACACTCCGGCGCCAATCCCGGCGCTGGTAAACATCTCTGTGACTGACAGGCTGCTAAAGTGATAAAAGTCGTTCACAATCCTGTACCCATTGGCGCACATTTTGACGGGTTTCCAAATCAAAGCCCCCCTCGTGCACAACCCGAGTGTAAGCCAATAGTGCAATGTCAGCAATAGTGAATGTGTCTCCAGCCAGCCATTGGCGGCCCGCAAGGTGATTTTCCATGTAATCCAGTGCCTGCTCGCCGCGTTCCACCCGCCATTGTTCCCGCGCCTCCCGGGGTTTTCCCTGGTACAGCATGTGAAACCGGCAGACCGCGATATAGGGTTCATGGCTGTACTGTTCCCAGAACAGCCATTCGTCCACCTTTGATTGCAGGTAAGCATCCTCGGGTAATAAAGCGGTTCCCTGAGCAAGATAGCGGATAATTGCATTGGACTGGGCCAGGCAACGCCCGTCCTCAAGCTGTATAGCCGGCACCTGTCCCTGTGGATTAATCTCCAGAAAGTCCGGGGTACGGCTTTCACCCTGCGTGATGTCAACGGCTATCCACTCGTAATCAAGCCCCAGGTGATCAGCGGTGTACTTCACCTTGAGGCAATTGCCGGAATTGATGTCACCGTAGATTTTCATCATCTGTTCCAGTGATTAAAGACGCGGCCCGGACGGCTGCTTCCTAATCCTGCCTGTAAAACCAGAACTCCATCTCCACCGCGGCGTTGATGGGCAATGCGGTGGCGCCGACGGCCGAACGGGCGGGCAGGCGCATGTCGGCGCTGAAGACGGCTTCCCAGGACTTGTTGATTTCCGGGAACCGGTCCATCTGCGTTGTGAAGATGGTTGCGCTGACCATGTCGTCCAGGGACAGGCCGAAATCCGGCAAGGCTTCCAGCAGGTTGCTGAGGATCCTGGCGGTTTCCGGACCGGCGCCGCCCGGTTCCAGTTGGCCGGTCTCCTTGTTCAGGGCGATCATGCCGGCGGTTTTATAGAACGGGCCGGCCTTGACCAGCGGGCAGTAGCGGAACCGGGGAGCGGGCAGGTTTTCTGAGCTCAGTGCTTCAATCATTGATTAATGTCCTCGTGCTCGTAGGTCTTCGGGAATTACTTCACCGTCCCTGACGATTATGTCGTTGTCCAGCCACAGGGAGCAGTTTTTCATGGGCAGGTCCAGGTGGCAGGCGGTGTCGTTGTCGCCGCCGAACTCGGTGTTGGGGCCGGTGGAGAACAGGACGTTGCCGTAATAGGCGCGCCCGTCCATACAGATTCCCGGCAACGTCGCGTCCCATTTTGCGTCCTCGTTCAGACCCCAGCCGATGTGAGAGACGGCAAAGGCGCGGGGGTCGTCGAAGCTTTCCATGTATTCGGCCAGCCGCCGGGCGTCCGCGCCACCGTCAATGCCGGTGATGTAACCGTCCCTGATGGTGAACGCGATGGGCGTCTGCACCACTTCTTTCTGCGGCAGGATTAAATCGCCGGCGTCCATCACTACCCGGCCCTCGACTCCGGTCGCGGTACCGGTGGATGCGAGAAAACCGCTGGGCCAGTGGTCCCAGCGCCCCGGGGTCTCGGTATAACCATACTCGGTAAGAATGCACCTGGGCGGCGGTCCGTCGAGTTGCTCCAGTTCATAGACGACGTCGGTGCCGGCCCGGTTGGTGAAACGCAAGGTCCGCGCCGCCTGCATGCGCCGCTCACCCGCTTCCACCCGGCGGCGCATGGCCTCGGTGGGAAACAGCCGTTTCAATATCTCGAAGGGTTCGACCACCAGCAACATGCGCGTGCCGGCGCGCTGTATCTCTATCTGTTCGGCGGAGAACAGCAGGAATACCAGGTCGATAACCAGGTCTGCCTCTTTCAGTATGGCCAGGGCTGCCGGGTTGTTTGTGAGCGGATTGCCGCTGAGATCTCCCAGGTAGGCGTCGGCGCCTGCCGTATTCGCGGAGGCGAGATGGACATGGGCCGTCTCCGCGCCCAGGTTATCGCCGGCGCGCAGGAATGCTTCGGCGTAATCCTTCAGGTTTTCACCTTCCGAGAGCACGGCGAGCTTCTGGCTCGAATCCAGCCGGCAGAGCCGCAACTCCGCCTCGAACAGTTCGATCATCTCCTGCATGTCTGCCTGGTTGGCCATAACGGTTCTCCCGGTCATGCCGTTGCCGCCAGCGTAGCGGGTTGCCGGAAGCGCGGCATGACTTCCCGGGCGAACAGTTCCATGCTGCGCATGGCTTTTTCATGCGCCAGTCTGCCGAACCAGCTGAAAATGATTAAATGCTCAAGGCCGCCTTCCCTGTTCAGCCAGTCGATCTTGTCGGCCACCGAGTCGGGCGTGCCGAATATGCCCAGCTTGTCGTAAATCTCATCAAAGGATACGTTATCGAAGTATTCCAGTATCTCGGTGTAATTCGCGAACTGCTCGGCCACCTTGGCCCTGTCCCGTTCACCCCAGATTTTCGCCGCAGTACGGACGTACCACAGGACATGATCCCGCACGTCGGCCTTGACTTGGGCGTCGCTTTCACCGACGTAGATGAATTCATTGTGGGCCATCTGCAGGTCGGTCCGCCCGGCTTCCTTTATCATCCTGTGCCAGGCATCGAAATACGAGGATTTCAGGATTTCATGGGGACAGAGGTACGGACCGATCAAGCCGTTGATACCCCGGTCTATGATTTTTTTCACGGTGTAGTCGCTGATTGCCGCCTGCCACAGGGGCGGATGGGGTTTTGTATAAGGCTTCGGCAGCACGGAAAGCTCCGGGAACTGCCAGAACTCGCCGTCATAGGAAAAACTTTCCTCGGTCCAGGCCCGGCGGATGATGTCCAGCGCTTCGCTGAAGCGCTGTTCCGCTTCATGAAGGGTCAGGTTGAAACCGGCGAATTCCTTCGGCTGGTTGCCGCGTCCCACACCCACGTCCACGCGCCCTCGGCCCAGGTGATCAAGCGTTGCCCAGTCTTCCGCAACCCGCAACGGGTGCTGGAAAGGCAATACGACGACGGCGGTGCTGATCCTGATCCGGGAAGTGTTGGCAAGGGCATGACCGGCTATTGCCGGGACGGACGGCCTTCCGTAAGGACTGAAATGATGTTCGGTAAGCCAGACCGTGTCAAAACCCAGTTCTTCGGCAAAACAGATCTGCTCGGTGATGTGTTCATAGGGTTCCGGCATCCCGTCCAGCACCTGCGGAACCAGTATCAGGCTGAATTTCACGTTTGTCTCCCGACTGTCAGGCATTCTTTGAACATGATAATACCCCAGCCGGCCTACACAATCATCCCGATGACGGCCCGGAACAGCGGACTTTCCGGGTTGGCCAGTTCACCGATAATGGAAAAGTGGTCGTGGCCGGCAACCTCCATGTGGGTGACCGGATACCCGGCTTCATCGAGAATATCGGCATAAGCCGCGGTCTGGCGACGAAATTCGGCGGATTCGTTTCCGCCGCAGGCGATGATAGACGGTGTGGCCTGACCGGACAGGTGATAGATGGGGCTGTGGCGTCTGGCGGATTCAAGGTCCAGCCGCAGTTTTTCATTGGGCTCGCATTCCAGCAGCGGTTCCAGTTCGTACAGGCCGCTGATGGCGCAGGCGCCTTTCACCACGTCCGCGGGCAGGCCGTACTGCTCCGGCCAGTCATCGCTGAGCAATTCCGCGGTCAGGTGGCCACCGGCCGAATTGCCGCTCACGTAAATCCGCTCGGGATCACAGCCGTATTCCGCGGCATGTCGATACAGCCACTTCACCGCGTTTCTCACGTCGGCCACGATCCCGGACATCGGCACGGTCGGCGCCAGACGGTAATTGATGGGAACCCAGGCAATGCCCCGGGGAACGAACTCCCGGGCCGGAAAACGCCTCGGGTCCTTGCTGTTGAAGAACCAGTAACCGCCGTGGATAAAGACCAGGATGGGCGCGCCGCGCGTATCAGGTGTGAAGATGTCCAGCATCTGGCGCGGACCGGCGGCATCGCGGTAAGCAATATCCAGTTTCCCGGGCATGGTACGCACCAGTTCGTCGCTGAGTTCCTCGTAGCGGCGCACATGGTCGCCCATGCCGGGCGTCAGGTTGGTAAGATACTGGCGGCGCAGCTCTTCCAGCGGATAATCCTGCCAACGCATTCTGAGTCTCCTTAGTAAGCTTCCGCTATCTGAACAGTATTTCCCCCGTTATTCAACCCCTGTCATTCCGGATACCACCCGTCATTCCCGCGCAGGCGGGAATCCAGTAATTAAATAATTCCTTATAAGCCTGTCTGCCCTGTGCATCCATGTTAATATCCGGTAAGTCATGACCGGAACCGAAAATAACAAGGCCGGAAACTATAGCGTCCTCACCATCCTGTCGTTACTGAGCACCTGCGGCGCAGCGGTGTATTTTATCGCGCCGTTGCTGGTGGGTGGATACGTGACACAACTCGGGTTCAGCAGCCAGCAGGGCGGCTACATCATATCGGCGGAACTGGCGGGTTTTGCCGTGGCCCCGATACCCGCGGCTATCTGGGTGAAAAGGATCAGTTGGCGTATGGCTCTGTACCTCGCCGCCGTCAGTGTCATCCTGATGAACCTGGTTACCTCCTCGCTGACCGGTTTCTCTCTCTTCCTCCTGGTTCGCTTTCTGAGCGGATTTGCCGCCGGGATACAACTGGCCGTGTGTATGGCCGTGATCCACAGAACCCTGGACCCGGATCGAAGTCTCGGCTACTGGTTCGGCCTGCAATTACTGGCCGGCTCGGTGGGAGTGATATTTCTGCCGGGACTGGTCGCGGATTTCGGTATAGGCTCGGTATTCCTGCTGCTGGCGGGGATGCACGTGCTGCTGCTGGTGTTTATTCGCTTTATCCCCGACAGCGGGGAAATCAAGCAAATGCCGGAGGTCAAGGCCACGGGTTCCGTTCCCATCCTTGTTGCACTGGGGTTTGCCGGCCTGTTTCTGTTCGAGGCTGGTATTATGGGCGTGTGGGCTTACTACGAACGCATCGGTAATGCCAGTGGCATTGCAGCCCAGACTATCGGTTATGCGTTGTCCGCCAGCCTGTTCCTCGGTTTTCTGGGCTCCATGGCGACGGCGGCGCTGTCCACCCGTTTCAGCCGCCTCCTTCCGGTTGTGCTGGGAACCGGCCTGGCAATCCTCTGTATGGCGCTGTTACTGACGGATTTCTCCACCGTTGTCTACGTGATCAGCGTCGGGTTATTCAGTTTTGCCTGGTATTTTACCTTGCCGTACATCATGGCGTGCATCGCCAACGTGGATACAACGGGCAGGCTGCTGATATTGTCCAACCTGGTGGCCGCGGTCGGCACTTCAATCGGACCGGCCTGCGCTGCACTGCTGCAAACTTCGGGCAGTTACGTTCCCGTGCTATGGATGGGTATCATCACCATGCTGGCATCGATCCTGTTCATCTCACGACCAGCGCTGCAACCATCCAGGGAGTAGTCAGGGGTTTCTTAAACAATTTTCCCCAGCGCCCTCAGAATCTTCTCCGGCGTGAACGGCTGTGAACTTACCTCCACGCCGAACGGTTCCAGCGCATCGTTGATTCCATTCATGATAGCGCCGCAGACGGCGATGATGCCCGCTTCACCGCAGCCTTTTGCACCCAGTTGCGTAGCTTTAGTGGGTGTTTCGATATGGTCGCATTCGATGTCGGGCATCTCGCCGGCCATAGGCAGCAGGTACTCGAACATGTTGCCGTTCAAAAGCTGCCCCGTCTCGTCGTAGATACATTCTTCATAGAGGCTGGAGCCGATGCCCTGGACGATGCTGCCCCGCATCTGTTCCACCACCAGTTTCTCGTTGATGATGCGGCCGCAATCGTCTACCGCCCATATCTTGTGGAGAGTTACCAGCCCGGTGTTCACGTCCACTTCCAGGGACACGCCGAGGGCGCAGTTGGCATAGACCATAAGTTGTTCGCGCTGGCTGTAGTGGCGGGTGACGATCAGTTCCGGCTCAAATTCCGCCGGCAGGGTATGCGTGTTGAAATGGACGGTTTTGCCGATCTCTGCAAGTGATGAGACTTTCTCGTTCGTCTCCAGGTTGAAGATTTCGCCGGCCCGGATGGTAAGGATGTCCGCCGGCTGTTCATGGATCGCGGCAGCCACCTCCAGAATTTTCTCCCGCATCTCCGTCGCCGCCAGCAGGCAAGCCTCACCGGCAATCGCCGTGCTCCTGGATGCCCAGGTGCCGCCGCCGAAAGGCGTGGTCGCGGTATCGCCCATGACGATGTTGATCTCATTGGACGGTATACCGATCACGTCGGCGATCACCTGGGTAACCACCGCTTCTCCGCCCTGGCCCTGGTCGGTCAGACCCGTAGCGCAGGAGATATTGCCGCCGGCCTCCAGGCGCAGGGTGCAGGCGTCACGGGAGCTTATCGGCGCGCCGCCCGCGGCGTACAGGGCCGGGCTGGGCGAGGTGCCCTCTACCACGGTAGCCAGGCCGATGCCCTTGTAGATACCCTTATCGCGCCCTGCATCCCGTTCCTCCTGCAGCCTGCCGTAGTCCATCATCTTCAACAACTTGTCCAGCGAGGCCTGCTGGGACAGGCACTCAAGGTATTCGCCGGAAATGCCGGTAACGGGGTAAGCGTCATCCCTGAACAGGTTGCGTTTCCTGATCTCGGCCTTGTCGAGGCCGGTTGCCCGGGCCGCGGCGTCCACCAGTCCTTCCGCCACCAGGCTGGCGACAGGCATGCCTACGCCGCGGTACTGGCCGGTGCTGACCTTGTTCTGGTAAACCAGTGAGGCGCCGGCCCGGTAATGCTTCAGGTCGTATGCCAGCGGCGTACAGATGGCGACCAGCAGGGGTTCGATCACGCTGGTGCGCGGGTGGATCAGGAACGGCCCGGCGCCGGCCAGGTCATTCACCTCAAGCGCCTGTATTTTACCGTCGTTATTGACACCGATGCGCGCACTGACCCGGTGCCCCCTGGCATGTATGTCGGAAACAAACGATTCCAGCCGGTCGGCTGTGAATTTGACCGGCCGGCGGATCAGCATACTGATCGCGGCGGTGGCGATCTCATCGGAATAAACGTGCAGTTTCAAGCCGAAGCCGCCACCGATATCCGGGCAGATAATGCGCACGTTAGCTTCATTCAAACCCAGTTGCCTGGCGTATATATAACGTTGAATGTGGGGAACCTGGCTGGTCAGGTGTATGGTCAGGTAACATTTCGCGGGGTCATAATCGGCAATAGCGCCGCGTGGTTCCAGCGTGACTCCCGTTTGCCGGTCCACCGAAAAGGTTTTCTCGATAACGACGTCGGACCCCGCCAGCGCTGCATCCACCTCGCCGGTATCGATGTTGATGGACCAGGCGACATTGGTGCCCAGGTCGGGGTGAACCAGTGGCGCATCCGGTTTCAGCGCTGCCTCGGGGTCCACCACCGCGGGCAGTTCTTCATAATCCACCTCGACCAGTTCGGCCGCGTCCTCGGCAACTGCCCTGGAGCTTGCCACGACGGCCGCGACGGGTTCACCCTGCCATTTGACTGTTTCAACCGGCAGCGCCGATTGCGGCGCGGTCTTCATCTCACCGAGGTTGGTCAACTGCGCGGTCCAGGGGCGGCACACGGGCGCCAGGTCCCGGCCGGTAATAACGTGACTGACGCCGCCGACCTCCCGGGCCGCCGAGGTATCAATACCGGCAATTTTTGCATGGGCGTAAGGGCTGCGGACAAAACAGACGTGGAGCATGCCCGTGAGCGTAATATCGTCGAGGTAACGGCCCCGGCCCTGGACGAATTTGCGGGCGCTCAGTCTGGCGAGGCCGGGATCGATAACAAAGGGATCAGGCATCGGCTTTCTTCCCTGCGATCTCTGCAATCGCATCGACGATCGCATGGTAACCGGTACAACGGCAATAATTGCCCGAAAGGAATTGCCGGATCGACTCCCTCCTGGCAGTTTCACCGGAGTTCAGAAACTCCGCGGCAGTGATCAGCATGCCGGGGGTGCAAAACCCGCATTGTGCGGCGTTGTGCCTGAGGAATGCTTCCTGCAGGTCGGCTATCTCCCCGCTGTCCGTGACTCCCTCGATGGTTTCGATGGAATGGCCGTGCGCCTGTGCCGCCAGGGTCAGGCAGGAACGGGCGATGCGTCCGTCAAACCTGACCGTACAGGCGCCGCAGATGCCCTGCTCGCAACCGACGTGGGTACCGGTCAGCCCCACCCGGTGACGCAGAAAGTCCGCCAGGCTTTCCCGCGCCGGCGCCTCGGCCTCTACCAGTGCGCCGTTCACCGTCACCGAAATAGAAATACGCGGTTCCTTATCCATACAACTCCCCTATAACCTCTCTTAGGTAATGTCCGGCAAGGTGCCGTTTCATCTCCTCGCTCATGTTGCTGTCGCCTGTTATTTCAACGTCATGGTCAACGGCAGCGACTGCCTGCTCAACGACTTCCCCGGTAATGGTGCGGTTTACCAGCAGTTGCGCGACGCCGGCAGCCAGAACCGGGGTATTGGCAACGGCAAAAAATACCGGACTGAAGGAAGTAAATACCCCGTCCACAAGTTCCGCATTGACCACCAGGCCGGTTGAAGCGAAATCACCCCGGCGCCGTACAAACTCGCGGAAGGCGCATACGGTCGTATCTCCGGCAAGGGGAAAGGAGATCGAAATCATCAGGTCGTTTTCCTGCAGGTCCGTTTCATACAGGTCTTTGAAATAATCACGGGCGCGCACGACCCGTGTGCCTTGCTTGTTCCGTATCGTGATACTGGCATCCAGGGCGACACAGCAGGCCGGCAGTTCCGATGCGGGATCAGCCAGCGATACGTTGCCGCCGATCGTGCCCCGGTTGCGGACCGCCGCATGGGCCACATGCTGAATTGCTTTTGTCAATAAAGGTGCGTGCCCGGCTACAAGTTCGGAGCGTTCAAGCTCCGCGTGGCGGGTCAGGGCGCCGACGTGCAGCCTGTCTTCTTCTACCCTGATCCCCCTGAGTTCATCCAGGTCGTTGATGTCGATGAGCATGTCGGGTGCGGACAGCCGCATGTTCAGAGTGGGGTTCAGGCTTTGCCCGCCCGCGAGAATCTTGACAAAGCCTGCCGGCTGTTCCAGCAGATCCAGGACCTGGTCCACGGACCCGGCCCTAACATAGTTGAATTTCGCCGGTTTCAATTCAAGAGGTTTCTTCTATTGCCCTGCTGACGTTTTCGGCCAGCTTTTCCCAGATGGCATCGGCTTTTTTCATCATCATGCCGGCCCCATATTTGCCCAGACGCCCGGTAATGGAAGATTCCGAGCTGCAATAGACCCCGGTGGAGCCATCGTCGTTTGCCGTCAGGCGGACGATATTGTTCGCCGTCAATATGCTGGCGCGGGTACCTTCCTCACCGCGGGTTCTGGAAATGATTTCCACGGGCGGCGTTTCCTCGATAATCTCCAGGTCCAGGTTGAACTTTGCCGATATGGGGCCCACCTTGACGGCCACGCGGGCCTTGTAACGGGTCTCATCGACAACGCTGATTTCCTTGCAACCGGGAATACATGGCGCCATCCTTACCGGGTCTTTTGCAAAATCCCAGACCGTTTGCGGGGACGCCTGCACAGTGAATATCTTTTCAACTTTCATGGATTTTTGCCTGGCAAGCTACAGGTTGCCACCGACATTTTAACACGTTATAGTTATCTTCAAGATGGTTATGAGGAGTGTCGGGCACCTGCCTGATACGACAGAATGATAAACAGGATTACAACAGGAAATTTCCCGTCAACGCGTCAGTTGACACCGGCCAGAACAAGGTTTGTTCCATCGGTAATCGGCGCCGCGCAATGGTTCCCGTTTTTGTCTCTTTGGCTTGGCCTCGGGTTCGTCGTGAACACCCCGGTAATTGCCCAGGATGAGGGAAGATACGCGCACGGAGAGATTGAAGAAGTCGTAACGATCGGCACGCGAGCCTCGGCTCGCGCCGCGAGCGATGCTGCAGTGCCGGTTGACATGTTCACGCTGGACGATCTCGAAAGTGTCAATTCGTCGGATATGGTCGATGTTATCAATACCATAGTCCCTTCATTTAACGTTACCCGCCAGCCGATCTCCGATGGCTCGACCTTTATACGTCCGGTCAGCCTGCGCGGCCTGGATTCACACCATTCCCTGGTTCTCGTCAACGGCAAGCGCCGCCATCGCGCCGCCCTGATGCAACTGAACGGC
>JAJDUB010000077.1 GCA_022826885.1 Gammaproteobacteria bacterium | reverse complement strand
AGGCTGTCCACGGAACCGAGCAGGGCGAGAATGATCGCCGGGTGCACGGCGCTTATCAGGAAATCGACTGAAGGAACAGTAAACTGGAGTTCCGGCAATCCCATGGGTATTTGCCCGATAACCGGGGCGTCAGTCAGCCACAGCACGCCCAGCAGTGTGCCCGCTACCAGCGATGCAAGGGGGGAGGGTAGGTATCTGCCCAGCCGGCGCGGCCAGAACACGCCTATGGCCAGGCTGACAGTGGCAATGACAGCGGCGCTGACGTTAATGTCGGCGAGCGCATTCGGCAATTCACCAAGCGCGCCCATGGGTCCGTGCGGAGAGGTGGGCGCGCCCAGGAACGGCAGAAGCTGTATCAGGATGATGATAATGCCGATACCGGACATGAATCCGGAAATAACCACGTACGGGGTGTAGGCAACGAAGCGGCCGAGCCTGGATATGCCCAGCAGCACCTGCAGGATACCACCCATGACAACGACGGCCAGGGCTTCGCCCAGGGTGGAGGCATGGGTAGTCACAATGACTGCCATGGCAACGGTCATGGAAGGGGTAGGGCCGGATATCTGGGACCGGGTGCCGCCGAATACCGACGCGAAAAAACCGACTGCGATCGCGCCGTACAACCCGGCAGCCGCCCCCAGGCCGGATGCGACGCCGAAGGCCAGCGCCACCGGCAGGGCTACAATAGCTGACGTGACGCCGCCGAAGAGATCGCCGCGGAACGTTGGAAAATCGTAACTCAATCTATTCCGTGTTTTTCAATAAGATTGTACGCAACCTCTCTGGCCTCGTCCAGCGTTTCGACGAGGTGGTTCTGCGGCACAGATTGCAGGATGTTGAGCGTGTTAAGAGTGTGCGCGATATGCATAGACAGACCCATAACGATGAACTCGGTGTGCTCTTCCGTAGCAACCTTCATGAGCCTCTCCACGACCATGGCGGCGCTGTCATCAAGGTGTGTTGTATTGGAAAAATCAAAGATGACGACCTCATGGTCCTTGATGTCGGCGCCAATCACTTCGACCAGTTTCCTGGATGATGCCACAGTGAAACTGCCTTTGAGTGCTACCAGGCCGACCCGCGCCGAATAGGGATCTGTCAGGACAAAATCCTTGTATTCGGAAAAGAAGTTCTGATCCAGCAGGGGGACAGAGATAACGCTGTCGAGTTCCAGGTGTTCCAACTGCTGGGCGTGGGTCATACCTGCGGCGATCAGTCCTATCGCAACGCCGGTAACAAGGTCTACGAACACGGTCAGGCCCAGGGTGAGCAGCATGACGGCAAGATGTTCGCGGCGGATGCGGCCGACGAGGGCGAGCAGGCGCCAGTCAACGATGTCCCAACCGACTTTCATGAGGATGCCGGCAAGTACAGCAAGAGGAATCGGCTCGACGTATTGTCCCAGGCCCAGCGCCAGCGCCAGGATGATAGCTGCGTATAACATACCTGATATCCGCGTTCGTCCGCCTGCGCGTATGTTAGTCACGGTACCCGTAGTAGAGCCGGCGCCGGGCAACCCCCCGAACAGTCCAGCGATCATATTGCCGACACCCTGGCCTACCAGTTCCCGGTTTGGATCATGTTGATTGCCGGTGAGCGAATCGGCTACCAACGAGGTAAGCAGGCTGTCTATGGAACCCAGCAAGGCAAGGATCAGCGCCGGTTGTATCGCGTACAACAGGAAACTGGCGGAAGGTAATCCCAACTGCAATTCCGGCAAGCCGCTGGGAATCGATCCGATGACCGGTACATCATTCAGCCACAGCACTCCCAGAAGCGTGCCGGCAATCAGCGCCACCAGGGGGCCGGGCAGGTACCTGGCCAGGTTCCGCGGCCAGGTTACGCCTACGACCAGGGTAACGGCAGCGATGGCAAAGGCGCTGATATTCATATTATTTATTGCCTCCGGCAACGCGCGCAGCGCGCCTATTGGTCCGCCCGACGCAGTGGGCATTCCGAGGAACGGCAGTGTATGCATCAGCATGATGATGAGGCCGATACCGGACATGAAGCCGGAGACAACGACATACGGGGTATAGACTACGAAACGGCCGATCCTTAACAGGCCAAGGAGCACTTGCAGCAGACCACCCATAACAACCACGGTCAGGGCTTCGATGAGGGTGGACGCGTGGGTGGTGATGATAACCGTCATGGCTACCGTCATTGGTCCTGTGGGACCGGATACCTGGCATCGGGTGCCACCAAACAGCGATGCGAAAAAACCGACTGCGATGGCGCTGTACAAGCCGGCCTCCGCCCCCATGCCTGATGCTACGCCGAAGGCCAATGCAACCGGCAATGCGACCACCGTAGACGTGATGCCGCCAAAGATATCCCCACGCAATGTCCGGAAATCGTAGTTCACAAGAGTGGTCTTCCCCGACATGTCAGCCCGTCCCTGCATAGTACATTAAGGAGCGGGTATACAGTCGAAAAATATTTATATCGGTGCGGCTGCTTTGTCCCTGATAATGATCTCCTGCCACTGTGCCGGGCCGGTGTGATGGACGGAATTGCCGTTGCTGTCCACGGCGACGGTAACCGGCATATCCTTCACCTCGAATTCATGGATGGCTTCCATGCCCAGGTCCGCGAAGGCCACTACCCTGGAACCGGTAATCGCCCTGGAAACCAGGTAGGCGGCGCCGCCGACAGCCGTCAGGTAGACCGCGCCATGTTTCTTTATGGCCGCCAGTCCTTCCGGGCCGCGCTCTGCCTTGCCTATCATGCCGACCAATCCTGTCCTCTCCAGCAGCAGGTCGGTGAATTTGTCCATCCTGGTTGCAGTGGTGGGGCCTGCCGGACCGACAACCTCATCCCGGACAGCATCGACCGGACCCACGTAGTAGATGAAGCGGTTGTTGAAGTCAACTCCCTCGGGCAGTGGTTTACCCTGCTTCAACAGGCCGTCTATACGTTTGTGCGCGGCATCCCTGCCGGTCAGCAGTTTACCGCTGAGCAACAGGGTTTCACCGGGTCGCCAACCAGTTGTGTCTGCCCGCGTGAGTATATCCAGGTTGACGCGTCGGGCGCCGGGACCGGCTTCCCAGCTTATGTCGGGCCAGTCATCCAGGCTGGGCGGCTCCTGCAGGGCAGGGCCGCTGCCGTCCAGGGTGAAATGCGCATGGCGGGTGGCCGCGCAGTTGGGGATCAAGGCCACGGGCAGGGATGCCGCATGGGTGGGATAGTCGATGATCTTAACGTCCAGCGCGGTAGTCAAGCCGCCCAGGCCCTGGGCGCCTATTCCCAGGTCATTTACCCGATCGAAGATTTCCAGGCGCAGTTCTTCCAGCCTCGTCTGCGGACCCCGTTGTTTCAGTTCCTGGATGTCTATGGGTTCGAGCAACGCTTCCTTTGCCAGCACTACCGCCTTCTCTGCGGT
>JAJDUB010000052.1 GCA_022826885.1 Gammaproteobacteria bacterium | reverse complement strand
TCTTTCCAGTACGGGCTTGCTGTTATACGTGGTTTCCGGGCAATCGACATAGTAGAGGCGCAGGTGCAGTTCACGGCCGTCGGCATTGACCTTGAAACTGTCGCCATCGTTCAGGTCAGCTTCTACAAGCGTGACATTATTAATACTGACAAGCTCTGCAGCGGATAGGGGTAAGGTAATACAGCCAACAAAAAACAGGACAAGTAACAGGTACTTTTTCATGGCTGCAAGGTTGTGTCGTGACTGGGCTATCTAATGTGTTCATTAAGCCAGCCGTCCCTTGCACAGCCGTAAAAGTAGAAAATTACATGGAAAGCATCATATTCTATCCTGTAATTTTTGACAAGGAACCAGCGACGTGAAGGTGTTGAAATTTCAAGGTTGACTGCCAGGAATATTTCTACGTCCAAAGATTACTGAACTTGTTCTATCCTGCGCTGATTTATAATCATGTCATTTCTAAAAGTAAGGAGTCATTTTCATGTCTACGGTAAAACTGGTTGAATACGACGAGGCCGGCGCTGAGGTCAAAGCTGTTTATGATGATATCCGGCGGGTCCGGAAGACCGATTTCATCAATAACTTCTGGAAGGCACTGGCCAATCACCCGGATTTGCTGGAACGGGTATGGTCCACCGGCAAGGAAGTGATGGCGCCGGGGGAGATTGATGCGGTCACCAAGGAGATGATCTATATTGCCGTCTCGGTCGCCAATGCCTGTGAATACTGCGTGCATTCCCATACCGCCTCTGCCTTCGCCAAGGGCATGAGTGACGGGCAATACGGAGAACTGCTCGCCGTCATCGCCCTGGCGCAACAGAATAACGGGCTTGCCAGTGGCATGCAGGTGCCCGTCGATCAAGTCTTCCTCAAGGAAGAGTCACAGGAACAGGGCGAATAATATGCCGCCCAGGAACAGGCGGTAAATGACGTAAGGCAGCATCCCGGTGCGCTCCACCAGTTTCAGGAACCAGTGAATCGTCAAGTAGGCGCTGATGAACGAGACCGCACCGACCGTGATGAGCGCAATCCAGTCTACTTTCACCGTGGAGAACGAGGCGTTGAGCAGTTCATAACCGGAAGCAATCAGGATAGTGGGGATTGCCAGCAGGAATGAGAACCGGCCGGCAGCCTCCCTGTTCAGGCCCAGCATCAACCCGGCAGTAATCGTGATACCCGAGCGTGACGTGCCGGGGATCATGGCCAGTGCCTGGAACAAGCCGATAACGACGGCGTCCCGGATTCCCAGAGCGTCCAGGTCCCGCTCCCGCCTGCCGGAGTGGTCCGCCCACCACAGCAGCAACCCGAACAATACCGTCGCCCCGGCGATCACCAGGGGATCGCGCAGGCGCTCGGCGGCATGATGGAACAGCAGGCCGGCCACGCAGATGGGCACGGTGGCAATCACCAGGAACCAGACCAGGTCCCCGTCGCGGTTTCTCCCGCTACCGAACGAGTCGACCCAGCCGGCGCCCATGCGCGCCAGGTCTTTCCTGAAATAGATGAGTAGCGCAAGCAAGCTGCCGAAATGCGCGACCACGTCGTACAACAACCCTTGGTCTGCCCAGTCCATTAGCTTCGGCAACAGGATCAGGTGGGCCGAACTGCTGATGGGCAGGAACTCGGTCAGGCCCTGGAGCAGACCCAGGATGATTGCATGCAGTATGTCCACCGGGTAGCCTGTCAATAATTATAAGGAGTAATTTTGTTGACTGGATTCCTGCATTCGCAGGAATGACGGCCGGGTTTTGGATACGCTTTCAGACATGTCACTACCTGCATAATTTGTGCTGCTGGTCGATGAATTGAAACCCCATTAACGGCTCGGTGAAATTCCTGGTGAAGGCGATGGCCTTAAAGCGTTCCCCCATTTCACCCGGCAGGGTCAGGCGCTTTACCTGTCCGGTAACGGTCGGGTCGGGCCGGCCGGACCCGTTTTGCGCCGACGCAGCTATTTCAGCCAGACCGCAGCCGATGAGGAAATGGGCCTGGCTGGTATAACCGGCCAACCGCAGCCCCTGCTCCGGGGCAGTCTGCGCCAGCGCGCTGAAGTCCACCGATGCCGTGATGTCCTGCAACCCGGGGTAAAAGAACGGATCCTCGTGGGAACGGTGCCGGTAGTGGCACAGCAGGGTGCCCCGGTCGCGCTGGGGGTGGTAATACTCGTGGCGCGGGTATCCGTAATCGATCAACAGCATCACACCCTGTTTCAATATTTCGCCTATGGACCGCATCCAGGCGCCGGCACGCAGGTTTATCTCCGTCCGGTAGGCGCCGGGAAGCGGCCTCGGCAGGTCAGCGGCGATCCGTTCCCAGGCAGTGGTTAACCGGTCGTCCCCGCAGGGCGCTTCGATCCAGAAAAAATCATCTCCGTCATGACCGACGCACAACTCGTGCAATTCCCCTTTATTCAGCGCAACTCGCGATACCGGCAACGCGTCGACCACTTCATTGGCGATAATGACCCCGCTGAGCGGTTGTTCGGGCAATGTCTCCAGCCATGTTATGCGCGGCAACAGATGGGGGATGCGGGAGGAGAACAGTTCCTGCTGGCGCATACGCAGATCCGCGCCGGTTTCCAGTATCAGGTAACGCTCCGGCAAACCGTCCAGAGCCTCCAGTTCCAGCAACAGGTCCTGCGCCATGGTCCCCGACCCCGCGCCCAGCTCCAGGATATCGCCACCGGACAGGGCCGCCAGTACCTGCCTGCACTGCCTGGCCAGGCAGTGGGAATACAGGGGCGAGACATGGGGTGCGGTGATGAAATCCCCGGCCGCGCCGAAACGGGTAGCCCCAGCGCTGTAATAACCCAGGCCGGGCTCATACAAGGCCATTTCCATGAAGCGTTCAAAACTGATGCTGCCTCCTTCTTCGTGAATCCGCTCACGGATTAGTGCTGCCAACGCATCGCTGTGTTCACGGGCCGGTTCCGGCGGGACGGGCAACCCAAGTTCCCGATCCAATCCGCCGCTTGCGTTGTTATCTGTTTGCAACAACCGCCTTATCCCGTTTCCGGATCAAGTGCGACCGGCCATAATTCCTGTCCCGCCCGGTCGAATTCAGACCACAGGCGGGCGTAGGTCCTGCCGGACACCGGGTGGCGCAGGTCCGGGGCAAGCTCCGCCAGGGGGCATAGTACGAACGCATAGCGGTCGATGTCCGGCCGGGGCAATTGAAACGATTCATGTGTGATAACCAGGTCATCGTACAACAACAGGTCCAGGTCAAGGGTGATGGATGAAAAATCCGGCTTGCTGCGGTCGCGTCCGTAGCTGTCTTCGATACGGCGCAAGCGGTCGACCACCTGTTCCACCTCAAGGCCGGTCGTGCAACTTACGACGAAGTTGTAGAAATCTTCGCCGTCGAACCCTATTGCCCTGTTACGGTAAATAGTTGAGATGCGCACATCACGAAACTCCTCCCGAAGCGCCCGGATACCGGCCCTGGCATGTTTTTCCCGCTCCCGGTTGCTGCCGACACCGATAAAAATATGCGCCATCTCAGTCCCTGCTGCCCCGCTCTATGATGATGCCCACGTCGCGTGCGCCGCGCACCGCGCCGTGCTTGTTGAGCCGCACCCGGCACCAGCGCACCTTGAACTCGTCCAGCAGAATTCCGGCCACTCTCTCCGCCAGGGTTTCAATCAGTTCGAACTCCGACGCGCCGACGTAGCCGGTCAAGCGGTTTGCCACCGCCTCGTAGCTCACGGTATCGTCAATACTGTCGGATTGCGCCGCCTTGCCGGTATCCGCAGCCATTTCGATATCAAAGGTCAACGTCTGCTTTATGCGGCGCTCCCACTCGTAGATACCTATCACGGTGTCAATGCGCAGGTCTTTCAGGTAGATGATATCCATGGTTCACGGAATACGTTTCATCGTTTTGTTCTCGATTTTGCCAGATTAAAGCAGATGAAAGCAGGAATACAAGCCGAAAATCGGAAGAATAGATGGGGTCAGAGTAAAAATTCTGGCGAATTTCTTACTCTGACCCCTGAGATCATCATAAAATAAGCCCATGATCATCAATACCGGGCTGGTAATCCTCGCTTACCTGGCAGGTTCTCTTGCCAGCGCCGTGATCGTGTGCAAGGCACTGGGACTCGGTGACCCGAGGGAACAGGGCTCCGGCAACCCGGGCGCGACCAATGTACTGCGCCTGTACGGCAAGACGCCGGCTCTGCTGACCCTGTGTGGAGACGTATTGAAAGGCCTGGTTCCGGTCCTGATATTGCGTTACTTACAGGCGCCTGATGTATTCGTCGCCGCGGCCGGCCTGGCTGCTTTCGGCGGACATATCTACCCGCTGTTTTTTGGTCTGCGCGGGGGCAAGGGGGTAGCGACGTTAATCGGAGTCTTGCTGGGGTTCCACTGGCTGTTGGGCGCGGCCTTCGTTCTTACCTGGTTGCTGGCGGCGCTGCTGACCCGGTATTCTTCCCTGGCGGCCATCATCGCCGCTCTGGCGACGCCCTTGTATTGCTGGTTGCTCGTAGCTGCCGCGCCTTATATCACGGCTGCAGGCCTGATGTCCGCCGTCCTGGTCTGGCGCCACCGGTCCAACATGAGGAACCTGTTGAAGGGCGCGGAAGACCGGATCAGTTTCAAACGCTGAAAATTGCGGGGTTGGATAGATAGGGTCAGAGTAAAAATTCTGGCGAATTTCTTACTCTGACCCCGTAGTTTTGAATTTTTACTCTGACCCCGACTATCGTGAAAATATCGGCCAGCGCGGATACGCGGCAAACTCCAGGGGTTCGCTACGGCCGGCGCTGATCTTGACATATCCCGTATAGGCGATCATGGCGCCGTTGTCGGTACAGAACTCCGGTCTCGGATAGAACACCCGGCCGCCCGTCTCATCGGCCATTGCTTTCAATTTTTCCCTGAGTTGCCTGTTGGCGCTGACCCCGCCGGCCGCCACCAGCCGGTTGATGCCGGTCTGCTTTACCGCGCGGCCGCATTTAATCGCCAGGGTATCCACGACCGCATCCACGAAGGCGCGGGCGACATCGGCGCGCGCCTGTTCATCACCTTCCTCAAGTTCCCCCGCAACCAGCGCCACGGCCGTTTTCAGGCCGCTGAAACTGAAATCCAGCCCCGGCCTGTCGGTCATGGGACGCGGGAACGTGTACTTGCCGGCTCGCCCGCGCTCCGCCAGCGCCGACAGCAACGGGCCGCCCGGGTAACCCAACCCAAGCAGTTTCGCCGTTTTATCGAACGCCTCGCCGGCCGCATCATCCAGTGATTCGCCCAGCATCGTGTAATCCCCGGCCGCCGTGACTTCCAGCAACTGGGTATGCCCACCGGACACCAGCAGGGCAAGGAACGGGTAATCGGGACGATCTGCTTCGAGATTCACCGCCAGCAGGTGCGCCTCCATGTGGTGCACCGCGACCGCGGGCACGCCCCAGGCGTAGGCCAGGCTCCTGCCGACGCCGGCCCCGACCAGCAATGCCCCGATCAATCCGGGACCGGCGGTGTAGGCAACCCCGTCGATGCCTCCCGGTTCAAGCCCGGCCTCCTGCAAGGCAGCCTCCAGCAGCGGCGCAATGCGCCGGATATGGTCGCGGGACGCCAGTTCGGGCACCACGCCGCCGTAGGCCTGGTGCAGGCGGGCCTGGCTGTGAAGCTGGTTCGACAGCAGGCCGTTCTCCGAATCGTAAATGGCGATTCCGGTCTCGTCACACGACGTTTCTATTCCGAGGATACGCATTCAGTCTCTATATATGGGGTCAGAGTAATGCCTGTCGAATTTCTTTGATAGCAGGGGTCAGAGTAAAAATTCTGGCGAATTTCTTACTCTGACCTCTGTTGTCCTTGTATTTTACGCGATATCTGCTAGGATGTTCGCCCTTTTGAACAACGTTGACAGGAACAAGGTACTCAATGCCCAGTGTTAAAGTAAGAGAAAACGAACCGTTCGATTTCGCATTGCGCCGCTTCAAGCGCGCCTGCGAAAAAGCCGGGGTCCTGGCCGAGGTCCACCGGCGGGAATTTTATGAAAAACCCACACAGATGAGAAAAAGAAAAGCTGCCGCAGCGGTAAAACGCCACCAGAAGCGCCAGGTTAAATCCGGGTCCCGGCATTACCGGCAATATTGACAGCCCGTCCTGATCGCTTGCCTCTCCATGAGTGATCTCAAACACCGTATCAACGAAGACGTCAAGACTGCCATGCGCAGCAAGGAAAAAGATCGCCTTGCCGCATTGCGTCTCATCACCGCCGCCATCAAACAACGGGAAGTGGACGAACGCATCAGTCTCGACGACGGCCAGGTCATGGCTGTACTGAACAAAATGGCAAAACAGCACAGGGATTCCATCGAACAATACACATCGGCGCAGCGCGTGGACCTGGTCGAAAAAGAACAGTTCGAACTCGACATCGTCCTCGGCTACCTGCCCCGGCCATTGGACGCCGCGGAAATCAACGCCAGGATCGACGAGATTATTGCCGCCACCGGCGCCGCCGGCATGAAAGACATGGGCAAGGTCATGGGACAATTGAAATCTGCGCTGCAGGGGCGCGCGGACATGGGCCAGGTCAGCGCGCTGGTAAAAGCCCGGCTGACTCCGTAGTATATCCCTTAACCCGCATTTCCCACCGGGGATGCGGGTTAAAGACCATCAGGCAATCCTGACACCATCCCGCCCGAAGGACCGACGCCGGTATGGCGGTCAACACGTTTAACTGGGCATGAACGATGGCGGGCAGAATACCACAAGCTTTCATCGATGACTTACTCGCGCGGGCCGATATCGTCGAGGTCATCGACAGCCATGTGCCGTTACGCAAGGCCGGCAGGAACCACCAGGCCCTGTGCCCGTTCCACGAGGAGAAAACCCCTTCATTCACGGTAAGCCAGGACAAGCAGTTCTACCACTGCTTCGGTTGCGGCGCCAACGGCACGGTGATCACCTTCGTCATGGAACTGAACGGGCTGGGTTTTGTCGAGGCCGTCGAAGACCTTGCCGGACGTTACGGCCTGGAAATCCCGCGCGAGGCAGGTTACCGGCCGGCCTCGAAGCAGCACGACGAGTTGTACGAGTTGCTGGAACAGGCCGCGCAGTTCTACCGTAAACAGTTGCAGGAGTACAAGGGCAGGGCCGCCGATTACCTGAAAGGACGCGGCATCAGCGGTACGGTTATAGAGGACTATGAAATCGGCTACGCGCCATCCGGGTGGAAACGCATATTGAACGCCCTGGGCAAGTCCGCCGAGGCCAGGGCCCGCCTGGCGGAGGCGGGACTAATCAAACCCGGCGGCAAGGAGGGGCATTACGATTTTTTTCGAGACCGCATCATGTTTCCGATCCGCGACCCGCGAGGGCGGGTTATCGGATTCGGCGGCCGGGTGCTGGGGGACGATACCCCGAAGTACCTGAATTCCCCGGAAACCCCCCTGTTCCACAAGGGCCGTGAGTTGTACGGACTGTACCAGGTACGCCGCAAAAAGAAACAACCGGAGACGCTGTACGTGGTCGAAGGCTACATGGACGTCATTGCGCTGGCCCAGCACGGCGTCGACAACGCCGTCGCCACCCTGGGGACTGCCGTCACGGACAAACACCTGGAAAAGCTGTACCGTGTCGCCGCCCGGCTCATATTCTGTTTCGACGGCGATGAAGCGGGCAAAAAAGCGGCCTGGCGCGGCCTGGAGATCGCCCTCCCCCAGCTCCGGGAAGGCCGCCAGGCATTATTCAACTTCATGCCGGAGGGGCATGATCCGGACAGCTTCATCAGGCAGTACGGCGCCGAACAGTTCCGGTCCGATGACAGGACAGTGCCCCTGTCCGATTTCCTGCTGGCTTCGATAAAATCCAGGGCCGGCACTGCCACGCGGGAAGGCAGGGCAACGTTCCTGGACATGCTGTTGCCCTACCTGGCCGGAATGCCCGCCGGCGGGCTGCGCCAGTTGATACGGCAGGAAGCCGCCGGCATAGCACAGATTGATGCCGACGGGCTGGACAAACTGTTGCAGGATTACCGCCCGGGCGCGGCGCGGCGTACCGTCATATCCCGTTCGGGACAGCAACGGGAAAAATCGGGCGATATCGGCAATATCATTGCGTATATATTGAACAGTCCCGGACTGGCCATGCTGGTGGAAGACCCTGCAGAGCTTGCCGGCATCACCGTCCCGGGCGCCGATTTTGTGCAGGAACTCGTTACACTGGTACAGTCAAATCCGGAAATCAACTGCGCAGGCATACTGGAACACTGGCGGGGCACCCGCTATGAAGCGCGCCTGAATGAACTTGCTGCCGGCCCCGACCTGCCGGCGGACGAATCCTTCGACCTGGAGCGCGAGTTTATCCACAGGGTGGAAAAGCTGAAATCGGCCAAAGCCAGGCAGTCCATACAGGAGATCGCCCGGAAACCCCCCAGCCAACTTTCCGATGAAGCCAAAAAGCAGTTGCGCCGGCGCTACCCAAGTGACAAAAAGTAACAAAAAATAAGCGGTCAAGTAAACTCTGACTTGGTCATATGTTCCTCAAATAAATGATTTATTTATTTTTTGTGCTATAATAGGGATTTATTTTTTGCCTTTGACAACTTGGCAGTAACTACTACCATTTGACAACCGGATTCATACGCCTATGTCGGACATTGAGACACTCGAAGCGCACGAACTAGACCACGATGATGATGATGAGTCACAATTAAAACTGTTAATCGCAAAGGGAAAGGAGCAAGGCTTCATTACTTACCATGAGGTGACGGAACACCTGCCGGACGAGATCGTCGATCCGGAACAGATAGAAGACATCATCAACATGATCACCGATATGGGAATCGAAGTCCATGAATTCCCGCCGGACCTTGATCAGTTGCTCCAGAGCAATTCTGAGTCGTCTGACGATGCAAACGCATCGCTGGTCAACGTTGAAAACGAATTCGGCAGGACGACGGACCCGGTGCGCATGTACATGCGGGAAATGGGCACGGTGGACCTGCTGACGCGGCAGGGTGAAATAAAGATCGCCAAACGCATTGAAGCCGGCATGAACCAGGTGCTGAATGCGCTTTCGTTATATCCCGGAACCATCGACATGCTGCTGGAAGCCTACCTCTGCGTACAGAACCGGGAGTTGAAATTCGGGGACGTCATCCTCGGGTTCAATATCCAGGAAGAATACCCGGACGGCGGCCTGCCCCCAAAGTCCAGGAAGCAGGCATCCCGGAAAAACGATGACGACGACAGTGATTCCGACTCGGATGATGTCCTGGACCTGGAGGAAGTGCGCGAGTCCATTACCGGTCTTGACGCGCTGTACAAGAAACTGGTGGCGTCCATTAAACGGCATGGGAAAGACCATGACAAAACGGTCGCGATCCAGACCGACATCACGGAAAAGTTCATGCGGATACGCCTGGCGCCCAAATTTATCGCGGCCCTGACCGCCAATGTCCGGCGCACGATCGAATTGATCCGGGGGTCGGAACGCGAGATCATGCGCCTGTGCGTCAAGACGGCGAACATGCCCCGCAAGGACTTTATCGCCTCTTTCCCCGGCAATGAAAAAAATACCGAATGGGCCGGGCAGCAGATCGAATCCGGCAGTCCCTACGCAGAGGCCCTGGCCCGCGTCAGGGACGAGGTGATTAAAATACAGCAGCGACTGGCCGAAGCGCTGAGCGACAACCTGCTTACCATTGCGGAAATCAAGGAAGTCAACAGGAAGATCTCCATCGGTGAGGCAAAAATGCGCAAGGCAAAAAAGGAAATGGTGGAGGCCAACCTGCGGCTGGTCATTTCCATCGCGAAGAAGTACACCAATCGCGGACTGCTGTTTCTCGACCTGATACAGGAAGGCAATATCGGCCTCATGAAGGCGGTGGACAAGTTCGAATACCGGCGCGGGTACAAGTTCTCCACGTATGCGACCTGGTGGATCCGCCAGGCCATTACCCGTTCCATCGCGGACCAGGCCAGGACGATCCGCATACCGGTGCACATGATCGAGACCATCAACAAGCTGAATCGCATCTCGCGGCAGATACTGCAGGAGCAGGGCCGGGAACCCACGCCCGAGGAGCTGGCGGAAAAAATGGACATGCCCGAAGAGAAGGTGCGCAAGGTGCTCAAGATCGCCAAGGAACCCATCTCCATGGAGACGCCCATTGGCGATGACGATGATTCCCACCTGGGCGACTTCATCGAGGACCTGAACACCCAGGCGCCGGCCGAATACGCCAGTTTCGAGGGATTGCGGCAGACGATGCGGGAATCGCTCAACGGCCTGACGTCCAGGGAAGCCAAGGTACTGCGCATGCGTTTCGGCATTGAGATGAATACCGATCACACACTGGAAGAGGTAGGCAAACAGTTCGACGTGACCCGCGAGCGTATCCGGCAGATCGAGGCCAAGGCATTGCGGAAACTGCGCCACCCCAGCCGGTCGGAACAACTCCGCACATTTATCGAAGGCAGTTAATCGTCATGCCGGGCTTGACCCGGCATCCAGTATAATATTATGTCGCCAGAAGCGACACTTTATTTACCGTATTCCGGCATTCGCCGAATGACAACCAGGTATGATAAAGTTTCGTAATCTCGGGCCTGTAGCTCAGTTGGTCAGAGCAGTGGACTCATAATCCATTGGTCGTAGGTTCAAATCCTACCGGGCCCACCAGACATCCTGCCAGCCTGTCAGGTCCTGATATACTCGCCGAACGGCATCTCGCGCAAGCGTTTCCCCGTCGCGGCATAGATGGCGTTGGCCAGCGCAGGGGCTATGGGCGGGACACCCGGCTCTCCCACGCCTGCCGGCGGCGCATCACTCTGCACCAGGTGAATGGATGTGGCCGGGGTCATATCCATACGCAACATCGGGTAATCATCGAAGTTGCCCTGCACCACCCGGCCGTCAGTCACGGATATAAGACCGTCGCGGGCCAAGCCGATACCAAAAACCACCGCTCCCTCCAGTTGCGAGCGCACCCGGTCCGGGTTTACCGCCAGTCCGCAATCAAATGCGACATGGGCGCGCGGGACGCGCCAACGGCCGTCCGAGCCGACCGAGACCTCTATCACCGCTGCCGTATAACTCAGGAAACTGTAATGCGCGGCAAACCCCAGCCCGTGGCCCGGCGCCAGTTTTCTGCCCCAACCGGCCTGTTCCGCCGCCAGTTCTGCAACGTGACGCAGGCGCGCGGTATCGAACGTATAACCGTCCGCGCCTTCCATGCCATACCCTGAAAAATCGAGAATCCGGTCCGGGCCGAGCAGGTCCAGGTAATTCTCCAACGGATCGCGCCCGCGCGCCCAGGCAATCTCATCGGCGAAACTGCACACGGCAAATGCCTGGAAGATATTGCAAACCGACCTGAGCCAGCCGATGCGGATCTTCGCCGGCGCCGCGCCCGCCTCGACCCTGATGTTATCAATCGCAAACGGCATGCTCACCGAACCCTGCCCCAGTTCCCAATCGGCCGGGTATACGGCATCGACGTCGAACGTCGATTTTATCGGGGGAAAGGCAGTGCGCTGCAGCCATCCCGTGACCGCGCCGGATGCGGAAATACCGGCCTTCAGGTACTGGGCGCTGGGCGCATGGTAATAGCCGTGGCGGATATCGTCTTCGCGGCTCCATACCACCTTGACCGGCGCCCCGGTCTCTTGGGACAGGATGATCGCCTCGTTGATAAAGTCGCACTTGGATTTGCGCCCGAACGCCCCACCAAGCAGGGTTACGTTCACCTTGATCTGCTCGGACTTGAGACCGGTAAGCCCGGCCGCGGCGGAAATAACCGATTGCGGGGCCTGTGTCGGCGCCCAGATTTCACAAGCGTCAGCGGTCACCGAGGCCAGCGCCGCCGGTGGCTCCATCGGCGCGTGGGCGAGGTGCGGGGTATAGTAGTCGGCTTCCAGCGTCGAGACGGCCGTGTCCAGGGCCTCCAGGGCATCCCCCTCGTTGCGCCTGAGGTCGCCTTGCTGTCTGACAGTCCGCAGCAACTGCATCCTGTAGTCATCGGAGTCATAATCCCCGTTTTCGCCCACGTCCCACTCGATTTTAAGTTTCCGGCGCCCCTCCAGCGCCGCCCAGGTGTTGTCGGCAATCACGGCAATACCGCCCAGTGCCTGAAATTCAGCCGGCGGTTCGGCGGCCTTTATTTCAATCACCCGGTTTACGCCTTTGAGCGCCAGCGCCTCTTGTGCATCAAAGGACTTCACGCTCCCTAATGCAACCGGGCAGCGTGCAATCGCTGCATATTTCATCCCCGGGACACTGACGTCGGTCCCGTATATAGCCCGGCCTTGTATGAAATCGTCCATATCGACCATGGGCACGTCCTTGCCGATATAGTGAAACTCATGGTCCGGCTTGAACGTTAATCGGTCCGGTTCGGGGACGGGCAACCCGGCCGCGTCGGCAACCAGGTCCCGGTAATCCAGGGCACGGTTGCCGTCATCGTGCAGCACCTGGTGCAGGCGCGCCCGGCATTCGGAGACATCGACCTGCCACCGGTCCGCGGCTGCCTGCTCGAGCATCTGCCTGGCAGTGGCGCCGGCGACGCGCATGCGCTCCATGAAACCGCGCACGGACCATGAACCGTCGGTGTTCTGGTCCCCGTATACCGGATCGCCCGGGGCCTGTACAACCTTCACCCGGGACCAGTCCGCCTCCAGTTCATCCGCAACGATGGAGGTCAGGCTGGTGCGAATCCCCTGGCCCATTTCAGACCGGTGCGAAACGATGTACACGGCGCCGTCGGCATCAATGCTGACAAATACGTCCGGCGACCAGGATGATGCCGTTTCAGAACCGGCGCTGGTGTGTATCGGGTTGTCACCCCGGCCGCAACCCGACATCGATACGCCGAGCACCAGCAGGCCGGTGGTCTTGACGAAGTCGCGACGGGAAAGTTTTACGATGGGTTTCATGATTCTTCAGAAATTGCATCATTGATTTTATCCGGGAAGTATAGCAAAGAAAGGGTATCCGGCAGATCGAGGCCAGGGCATTGCGGAAACTGCGCCATCCATTAATTCGCGCTTGGTACGAATATCAGAATTCATATGATGTCAAAAGCAATGCGACGATGACCGCGCCTGATACGATAAATATCGAAGTCGCGCCGATCAATGGTGAATACCTTCTGAAGGGAGAGGTTTTCAGCCGCAGCGACCAGCGAGGCGTCGGCGAAGTCCATCGGCGCATCAGCGTATTGCACCATCAGGTCAAAGGAACGGACCAGCGCATCATCATCAAGGAAAATAACCTGCAAACCGCCTTCGGTGATGAACTCCATCAGGGCAGCGGCGCCGGCGCTCGCCGAGCCCAGCAGGTGAAATGCTTCGGTGAGGATGGGTACGGTCGTCGCAATCGGCTCGTCAATTTTCTTAAGCGTCTCTACGCATCTTCCATGCGCTTTGTCAGCGCGGTCGAACAGTGCCACAAGCGGCCCGGCATCGGTCAGGATCATCGACTGTATTTCTTCCTGACTTTATCAGCGACCCGCGCCTTCGCATCTGCAGCAGCATCCGCGGCATCGCCTCCCGGTCCCAGGTCGAGCCGGCAATATGCTTCATAGGGTCTGGTTGCGGCTTTCTCCCGCGTTGCCAATGCGAATGTTTCCAACCCGCGTTTCAACACGCTCGATACCGATAACCCGGTCTGTTTTTGCAGGGCAGCCAATGTTGCTTCTGCATTGTCGTCAAGTCGAACTGTCCTGGTACTCATGGATAAAGCCTCAAGCTGGTGTATTACGTACTGTATTACAATACTGGCAGGTCGTCAAGCTGGTTTAACGCTTTAAACAGGACACCCATGTTTTTTTATTGGGTGTCCTGAAAGCGCTCCCTACTCAGCGCTGCAGGTCCCGGTAAAAATTCTCATGCGTGCCCAGCGCCAACAGGGTAAGGATGTCGGGCTTTTTCTCGAGTCTGTAAGCCAGTAAATACTGTTTGTCGTTCACCTTGAATTTGTGCACCCGCACTCCAGCCAGCGCGCCTTTCTTCATTGCGCCGATCCCGGTGCCCTCTGCGATCTTTCTGACGGCCCGATCGACGGCGGTTTTATCCCCCCGGTGAAGTTATTTTATCGTTCTGGAAAAGATGCCGGTCTGGACGACCCTCATTTGAGCGGGTATTCGCTAAGGTCGCCGGATTCCGCTTCCTCCAGCCCCGCCAGGATATCGTCCACGAAACGCAGGGGCAAATCGGGGTTTTCCTCGGCAATCCTGCCGATAGTTGCCCAGTGCTCAATCTGTTTCGGGGGGGACCGGTGGAACACCCTGGCGTAGCGGGTGGCCTCGGCGACCAGCTGATCAGACAGTTTGATGGCTTTGGCCATGTTGTACCTCGCTTGGATTT
>JAJDUB010000041.1 GCA_022826885.1 Gammaproteobacteria bacterium | reverse complement strand
ACGCAGCGCAGTTCAGTATCTTCGGCGGTCCCCGGTCGAGTCTCACTGCCGCGCTGGCAACCCCCCAGGCCACGGCCCGCCTGTCCTCACCCGCCCCGGCGTTCTCGCTGGGGGACGGGGGTGTGGGCGGACACCATGCCGCGCCGGATGAGTACGGTATCGAGGACATGCTGGGGAGTTATTACGACAACTACTTTGAAATCGCATAACCCGGCTCTCTCCCAAGCCAAAATCAAAGATAAGCAACGGGAATAGCCGTAGCTTTTTCTGAAAGTGGCACGTCCTGTTCCACCAGGCACAATACGCAACCGTGCCCCACTCTCTTGCCCAGCTTTTCCAGCAGACGGAAATGCCTGGAAGCTGTTTTTGAGGGCGCCGCAGTTTTTTTGAATTCCACCGGATAAAACGTGTCGCCGGTTTCGATAACCAGGTCAACCTCTCTCTGGTCGGTGTCCCGGTAATAATAAAAATGCGGTTCGATACCGTTATGCCAATAGCTCTTGAGAATTTCAGCGAACATGTAACTCTCAAGTATGGCGCCGGACATGGCGCCGGCTTGAAGGGAAGCAGGAGTCGGCCACTTGCTCAGGTAGGCGCCCAATCCGGTGTCAAGAAAATACAGCTTGGGCGCTTTTACAAGTCGTTTTGTGACATTTCGATAATACGGTCTTAGCAGATAAACAAGTCCTGAAGTTTCCAGAACCGAAAGCCAGGATTTTACAGTTTTACTATCAATATCAACATCATTCGCCAATTTTGTGTAATTCAGTAATTGCCCGGTCCTGGCTGCTACTGCGCCCAAAAACGTGTGAAATGTGGTTTCATTGGCAACAGATAGCTGATCTCTCACATCACGCTGGATATAAGTCTGAATATAAGACCGGTAAAACAGATCGCGCATGGGGTCTTTGAAAGTATTCATACGGGGAAATGCGCCGCGCCATATCTGCCCATAAACATCCGCCAACTGCCTGGACCGAGTCATATTTTTTTTCGCTGATGCAATCCATTCAAGTGTCGGCATGAAGGGAGCAGCCTTCTCGCTCCGACCGTCGAGTTCCGCCTGTGAAAGACCCAAAAGGTCGATGATGGCAACACGACCGGCAAGACTTTCCGTGATTCCACGCATCAGATGAAACTTTTGCGAACCGGTGAGCCAGAACAAGCCATTCTTTCTCTCACGATCGACCACAATCTTCAGGTAGCTGAAGAGTTCCGGCGCGTATTGCACCTCATCTATAATCAGGGGTGGCCTGAAAGTCTGAACAAAGAGCCCCGGGTCGTTGCAGGCCAGGCTACGTGTCTCTACATCATCAAGCGTGACATAATTCCTGTCAGACCCGGCGCACATTTCCAGCAAAGTCGTTTTACCTACCTGGCGCGGGCCCGTCAGCAACAGAACGGGAAAATTGTCGCTGATGGTTTTAACTGCGCCAGCCAGAGTACGCTGATAGACAATAGACATGATATTTCTCGTTTATTTTGGAATATGAATCCAATATAAACGAGAAATAGGGAAAATCAAGCTGTGAATAAAGCCAGCGGAATAGAGCCTAATAAGGCCTCTCCAGATTTTTGAACATGGGAAAGTCTTTAAGGTTACGCGTCGCCAGTTGCAGCTGGTGAATTTCTGCGGTTGCAGCAATTAATGCATCAATTGTTCCGATTTTATGACTTGCTCGATATTGCTTGAGAAACAGACCCGACCCGACACCGATTTCATGGGTTACATCCAGAACCAGGGAATGATTTATCATTACTTCGATAGCATGTTGCTCTCTTTTATCCTGTATGCCCGCGTACAGTTCCATGACAGTCAGGCTTGAGAGCCGCGGTATCGTTTGCAGGGAATGAATAAAGCTGACTGCTTCGTCGTTTTGTCGAAGGTAATCAATAATAATGCAGGTATCAAGCAGAGTAGGCTTCACTGTTGCAACAGATCATCAATCCTTGAGTCCATCCCGGCGCGATGATTTCTTAAAAGTGCATCGACATCTTCACGGTCTTTCCAGATGCCGCAAGCCTGAGACCAACCCCCTTGCCAACTTGTCTGTGTCTTTTTGGCCTCCTCGATCGCCATATCCACCCCGCGCCGGATGAGTTCGCTCTGCTTCCTGCCGGTAAGTCTTGCCATCATCTCCAGTTGAATTTTCTGATCTTCGCGCAAGAAAACTTGAGCTTTCTGCATGTTACCGTACCCAGGTTCTGATTATCCTCCATATAATATATGGCGAATTTGGTTTGTCAAATGGTATGGTATGAGCCACATGGGTGTACGAATTTTTGAATTTTTTAACGGTTGCTAAACGCCTTTCCTGTCAAGTATAATTCGTGGTTCCGTAAAACCACTTGTAGTGGATGTTGACTGGTGACTAAACCAACCTACACACTGGACCAGATCGCGGATTTTTTGATCGATGATTACTATCAGGATGACCACCCTCCTGCGCGCTGGGAGGCGGGCCCGATTCCGGTGGATATTTCACGTATGGATGACCTGGGCAAGGCATACGTGCGCGCCGCGCTGGAATTGTGGTCGACGGCGACCGGACTGAGTTTTACCGAGACCAGCCTGGTATATTGGAAAAAGGACCTTGATGAAGATTCCTATCGCGGCATTATCTTCTCGAATGACCAAGACGGGGGCTGGGAGTACGAGATAGAAAAGGATGCGCCAAATGAGCATTACCTGGCGCAGTCTGTGGTTAACATCAACCCGGTTAACTACGATTTTTCCACGGTGGACAATCTGTATCACGACTCTGTTGCCGTGTTCGTCCATGAAATCGGTCACGCCCTGGGGCTGGGACATGCCGGTCATTACAACGGCAGGGGTTCGGCTGAAACTGATTACCTGAACGACAGCACCCTGATGTCGATCATGTCTTACGTCAACCCGGCGGACGATCCCACCCTGAATGCCTCGCGCTCCATTGCCGTCACGCCCATGAGCGCTGATATTCTGGCCCTGGAAAAATTGTACGGCGACACCAATACGGTGCGCACCGGCGATACGGTGTACGGTTTCAACTCCACTGCCGGCGGGTTCTACGACGAACTTGCAGGCCGCATGACCGGCATGCAGCCGAACCCCTATCCATATATTGAGTGGACCCTCTCCTTCACCCTCATCGACGATGGCGGCAACGATACATTTGATTATTCCCAGGCTGTGCGCGGCGCTCGTATCGACCTGAATCCGGGCAGCATCTCCGACGTATTCGGCGCCAAACAGAACATGGTGCTCTATAAGGACACCATCATCGAGAACGCCATCGGCGGCCACGGTAATGATACGATCATCGGTAACAGCGCTGCCAACCAGCTCAGCGGCGGTCAGGGCAACGATACCTTGACCGGCAACGACGGGGCAGACCTGCTGCAGGGCGGCCTCGGTGATGACGTGCTCACGGGCGGCGCCGGCGCCGATACCTACCGGTATGCCTTGCCCCGCTTTGACGAGGATACCATCACAGACTTTGAAGACGGGGTCGACCGCATCGATTTTCAGGGTTCCGGGCTGAGCTACAGCGACCTCAGCATCAGCGTCAGCGGTACCGACAAGCTGATCGATACCGGTTCCGGCAACAGTATCGTACTGAGCGGCAGGGCGGCGGCGACCATAGACCAGGCGGACTTCGTGTTCGATGCCGCGCCGCAATCAGCGGTTTACCTGGCGGTAGAGGATGTCAAGGTGGTGGCCGGGGGCACGGCGAGTTTTACCGTGACACTGTCCGAGGCTGCCAGTTCTACGGTTACGGTAGAGTGGCGCACCCGGGATTACACTGCGCAGGCCGGCACGGACTACACGGGTGTTGACAACCCGCCGGCTATCAGTTTCCAGCCCGGAGAAACCACCAAAACCATTGACGTGCTGACTGCTACTGATGGGGATAAGGTGGATGAGCGCTTCACGGTGGAGTTATACAACCCGAACGGAGCGGAGTTGGAGAAGGGTACGGCCGTCGCCACTATCCAACCACCCCCGCCTACTATCTCGATCGGGGATAAGACTGTGGCGGAAGATGGGAGCCTGTGGGTTGTGGTCAAACTTTCCAGGTTTTTACAAGAGCATGAGACGGTGAGCTACCGCCTCCAGACACGGGATGGCACCGCAGAAGCGGGCACGGACTATGTTTCGTTCTCCAGTTCCGGAACTATCTCCGGTGATACAAATAGCCGCAGTATTCCATTGTATCTTCATGATGATACTGACGAAGAGGGTGATGAACAGTTTTACCTGGACCTTTCAAATGTTCAAGGCGCCACCGTTGCAAAGGGCACGGCTGTCATTACCATCACCGACAACGACAAGTATGCGGCGCTGATTGCCAAGGTAGAAGGCTACGCCGCCGAGACCGGGCAAAGCGATGGCCACCAGGAGCGCTGGCACAAGGTACTGGCCGCCCTGGGTGAGGACAACGGCTACACCCCCATGACCGCCGCCGAGGCCCAGACCTATGCAGACAAGGGCTGGACGCGCTGGGACGAGGTGGTCGTTGCGCTGACCGAGATCGAAGCAGAGCAAACGGCAAGCACGCCGCCGGTGGCGTCCATCGACGATGTGACGGTGACCGAAGGCGGGCAGGCGCAGTTCACCGTGAGTCTGGACAAAACCTGGACGGATGATGTCACCCTGACCTGGGACACGTCTGACGGCAGTGCCACAGACGGCAGTGATTATACCGGCCAGAGCGGTCAATCACTCACCATTGCCGCGGGCCAACAAAGCGCGACGTTCAATGTACAGACAACAGGCGACAGTCTGGATGAAGACGACGAGACCTTCACCGTCACC
>JAJDUB010000015.1 GCA_022826885.1 Gammaproteobacteria bacterium | reverse complement strand
CGCCAAAAGGTGGCGAAGATACGTACCCGTGATGACCAGCCTCTAAACCTGAACAGCGCATCGAAGAAGGAGCTACAGCAAATCCCTGGGGTCGGCCCGGTTACAGCGATTAAAATTACTGATGGGAGGCCCTATCAGTCTGTTGATGATTTGTTGAAAATCCCCGGTATCGGCCCGAAGACGGTAGAGGCTATCACGCCTTACGTTACGGTAAGGGCTGAATAGTCACTGCCCCTGCAATACCGAACAACTATGAAACATCAATAAGATGAACCTGTACCTGGACAAAGAGAATAATTCAGACAAGCATTTTATGACAGTCACCAAAATAGTGACAAGGTCCGGCGCCTTATGCCGGCAATTCATACAGCAATAGAGGAGTTGTTATGAAGAAGCAGACCTTTACTTGTCTCCTTATCGCTTCCCTTGCCTGTCTTTCCTGGGGCCGTTATATCCAGGCCCAGACCGACGATGACTATAAGGCCGAAATCATGCAGCACATTGTCGATCCGTGCTTCACATACAGTGCCAGTAAGTCAGAACCTGTAGCGGAAATGACCGAAGCGGAGATGGTCACGCTGATGAAACTGATGTCGCCGGATGCCGTACAGGACACCATAGACGTGACCCTGCCCGCCGTGAAGGGAAAGCCGATTGAAACCAGAATGCGGGTTTATGAGTTGGGACTGAAGATTTGTATCAGGGGGACGGGAAAATGATTGGTGCTGAATTGCTGAATAAAATCAAGGAAGATCGGCGCCGTAAGAAGGATGATGAAACAGAGGGTAAAAAGGAAGCGCAACGCAAGCAGGAAGAGATATACGAAAAGAGATACCTGAGATTTCTTGTCGTTGGCGCGCTAATGTTTTTTCTGATTATCGTCTTGGCTGCCTTGATGTCGAACGAGGACGTACAAAAATCAGATTCCACCACAGCAACATTGAAATACGAAGCTCCCAGCACAGCGGCTTTTAAATCCAAGGCTCCCAGCGTAGCAGCATTGAGATCCGAATACGCAGTATATTTTGAAAAGCCATGTTTGCAATCAACCGAATATGACGATGGTAATGGCAAAATACGCGCAGGTTGGAAAGACAGAATTCAAAGAGGAATCATAAAACAAGCGAGAAAATACGACCGTCTCTCTGAACGAAAAAAACTCTACGCAGCCAAAGTAAATAATTGCGAAAAAATAATAAAATCTTCTCAAAGACTGAGAACAAGCCCTGAACACATCCCCGTCGCTGATTACAAAGCCGAAATTGAAAAATACGTCATCGACCGATGCTACAGAAAACTTGTCAAAAAAGTACGGCCTGATCTATCGGCACCTGATTTTAGACAAATAGAAATAATAAAATCAGCAATGTGGAGAGACGTAGAGAAAACTACAAAACAGATCCTGCCCAAGGTACACAAAAAAACATATAAAGAAAGAATGACGGTTTACGAGTCAGCTATGGGCTGGTGCCGCCTTCCTTAGAGATGAAAAGATGATCGACGAACCGGACAGGCGATATCCAGCCTCAGAGCAAGTGATGCGGTATTAATGAATTCAACCCGATATCCTGGCTGAAATGCACAAACGTCAACGGGAGGATACGATGACAAATTTATTGCGACTTTTGACTGTAGGTCTCTTAATCAGCTCCTTGCCCGCATTCACTGAAGACGGAATTAACAAAACCACCTTGAGTGAACACTGGTACGACGATGAATTTTGGCAAAGCGCCACACCACAGGATGTACAAAATCAGATTGCCCAGGGTGCGGACCCTAATGATCCAATCATGATTTACTCTTCTCCGCTACATAAAGCCGCGTGGTACAGCGAAAACCCTGAAATCATAATAATTCTACTTGAAGCTGGCGCAGACGTGAATGCTAGAACTCGTTTGGGTGGTACATCTGCGCTGCATGATGCAGCAGCAAACAATAAAAATCCAACAGTGATAGCAATTTTGATAAAAGCTGGTGCGGACGTAAATGCCCGAGACAGCAATTCTGGTTTGACTCCGCTGCATTATGCAGCAAAAGACAACAAGAACCCATCAGTAGTGAAAACCCTAGTAAAAGCTGGCGCGGATGTGAATGCAAGAAATAGTAATGGCATAACTCCATTACATGAGGCGGCTGGATACAATAAGAACCCCGCGATGATTATGACTCTAATAGAGGCTGGCGCGTACATTGACTCACTAGACAGAGCAGGTATGTCTCCGTTACAACTTGCGGCATCATTAAACAAAAACCCGGCAATAATAACGGTCCTCGTTAATGGCGGTGCAGACATAAACGCACAAGGTAGTTATGGCTCGCCTCTACATTATGCATTGAAGTTCGACAACATGACGGCTGTCAGGGGTCTCCTGGAAGCAGGAGCCAATCCGCAAATCAAGGACAAGTGGGGCAATACTGCTTTTGACCTGATACGGGATAATGACAGCTTGATTGATACCGATATATACCGGCAACTGAATGACCTGCAGTATCAATAGGGAGCGTGAAATCCCTTTCAAGAGGAATGAGGCGTTTACAGCCTCGATTTTGATAGTAAACAAGGAGTTTTAAGAGGAAATAATAGGCATATTTTGGGCATAAACTGAGCGAAAACAAATAGTTAGGATGGTCCGACCCTATACTCGGAATCAAAATTTTCCAATTAATTTTCGTTAAAATTCAGAACCCGGTTTTCCACTCTGGCAAATAGGACATTTTCTTTTCTCCACGTGAATTCCTAGCGAGCCATATTTGTTTTTACAATTGACACATTTCATTTTATAGATATAACTTCCGCTTCCGTATCCACTTGGTCCAGCTATGCACTTACCACGGTGTCCAAGACATATTTGATTATTGTTATTGATATAACCAATTTTAGTCGGTCTTCTGGCACCACTTTTAAACTCGGATATTTTATTTCTCGGGTTCAAATTTTTTCCTATTTCAAATCCAAAGTAGGCAATCGCATTGTAGATCAAACGGCGGTACTTGTCGGTACATGTTTGTCTTTGTGATAATGGAATAGTGATAATAAAATAGTTGACAACTATATCACCAAGTGATACATTTGTTCTGGATAACAGGGATAGTCTATGCGTATATTCAAAATCAAGGAGTTCAGCAAATGGGCCGCGCAGGAAGGATTGACGGATAATGTTCTGCGGCAGGCTGTTGCTGAAATGGAACGTGGTCTGTCAGGAGCTAATCTTGGCGGGCAGGTTTTTAAAAAACGTGTGGCATTGAGAGGTCGGGGTAAAAGCAGTGGGCTGCGTACCTTGCTGGCTTACCGGATGGGTAGCAAAGCATTCTTTATCTACGGTTTTGCAAAAAATGTAAAAGACAACGTCAGCCCTCGTGAATTGAAAGCCCTTAAAGCCGCTGCTGAAATATATTTGAACTACAACAACGAAGAATTAAACCGGGCGGTGAAATCCGGTGTGTTGATTGAGGTAACAAGTGATGAATAAACCCATTCTGGAAGTCGTGCATGAGAACGCTGAAGACTTGTACGCAGCGGGGTTGATGGACGAAGTGACATTGCGTAAGTTTGACGCCTTGTGCCTGCCGCCGATAACGGAATACGACGCCGGTCAGATTAAGCATATCCGCCTGGCGACCAAAACCAGTCAGAGCGTTTTTGCCGCTTACCTGAATACCAGTAAGTCAACGGTGCAAAAATGGGAACAGGGCGTGAAGAAACCGAATGGGCCATCATTGAAACTGTTGAATCTAGTGGAGCGAAAAGGACTGGAGGCACTGATCTGACGGTAAGCGGAGAGCGATGCCATTCACTGGCGCTACCTGCGTTTTCAACGGGGAATAATCATCGACGTTGAACCGCTTGATGATGGTGACAGGAGATGACACACAGTCGGAATTATCCGCCCTTGCTATGCAGGAGGCAAGGAACATTGACCCGGATTTACCGCCAGGTAACGTGATGCGGTCCGAACGGCAGTCAACGCTGTCTCCGGAAGCCATCGCCGTCGGTCAGCGTATCAAGGGATTACGGGACTTCCTGGATCTGCTGGACGAGAACGGGCAACTGTCGGTGTGGGAAGAGGAAGTCCTGCCGGAGCCGGATATCCGCAACATTTCCGTTGCGGCAGGCCGCGACGCCATGCACGGGCCGGCGGTGCTGCTCACCAATATCAAGGGCTACCCCGGCAAACAGGTCGTGGTGGGCGTGCACGGCAGTTTCACCAACCTGGCCCTGTTGCTGGGACGTCCAAAGGGGACGCCGGTCAAGGAGCTGTTCTACGAGATGGTCAACCGCTGGGGCAGTGATGAACCGTTAATCGAGTGGGTGTCTCCGGAAGCGGCGCCGGTGCATGGTACCCGGGTCGAGACTGACATCAACCTGTACGAACTGCTGCCCCTGTACCGCATCAACGAGTATGACGGGGGGTTTTATATCGACAAGGCCAACGTGGTGAGCCGTGACCCGTCGGACCCGGAGAATTTCGGCAAGCAGAACGTGGGGATATACCGCATCCAGGTACATGGGCCTGATATGTTCAGCCTGGATGCGGTGCCGTCCCACGACATGGGGCAGCATATCCGCATTGCGGAGCGGGAGAATGCTGACCTGAACATCGCGGTGATGATCGGCAACCATCCGGCTCTGGCGATGTTTGCGGGGACGCCGGTGAACTATGATGAGTCGGAGTATGCGTATGCCTCGCAGATGATGGGTGCGCCGCTGGAGTTGACGCGGTCCAGCAACGGGTTGGATATCCTGGCCAACTCGGAGATGGTGATTGAGGCGACGATGGTCAACAGGGAGCGTATTCTTGAGGGGCCGTTCGGTGAGTTCCCCGGCACTTACAGCGGCGTGCGCCGCTTGAACGTATTTCAGGTGACATCCGTGTCCTTCCGGGACGATCCCATCTTCGAGAGTCTACACATCGGGAGTAAAAGCTGGTGTGAACACGACACACTCCTGGGCATCAACACCTGTGCGCCGGTGTACAACCAGTTAAAGCAGACTTTTCCCGAGGTCGTGGCAGTGAATGCGCTCTACCAGCACGGTCTGACCGCGGTCATTGCCGTGAAGAACCGCTTTGCCGGTTTTGCCAAATCCGTGGCCCTGCGAGCGCTGGGCACGCCCCACGGCCTGATGTACTTGAAGAATCTCATCATGGTCGACAGTGACATCGACCCGTTTGATCTGAACCAGGTTATCTGGTCGTTGTCCAACCGCACCCGGGCTGATGACATTATCGTCCTGCCGAACATGCCGCTCAGCGATGCGGACCCGTCGGCGGAGATAGGCGGCAAGGGTCACCGCTTGATAATCGACGCTACCTGCTACATGCCGCCGGACATAATCTCCGTCAATAACAACCTGGTGGAATCGCCGGCAGGACCGGAAATAGAGGACCTCCAGCGCAGGCTGGACGGGCGACGCAGGAGATAGCCCGGATTTCTGGACGGGGACAGATTTGAAATCTGTCCCCTCGCAGGGATTCTCCTTATTGTCCCAGGCCGAATTCGCGCAGGCGTTGCCGGTAGGCATGGGTGATGTTGTCCACCGCCAGGTGGATCTCATGCCTGGCGTCCAGGGGCAGGTCCGGCAGCGCGAGGTGCTGAAGTACGCCTATGTCTTCCTGGTTAATGATATCCAGCCCGTTCAGCACAGAACTATGGGCGTCATCGATGTCACGGGTGTCAATACTGAACTGGAACACCTTGCATTCATACGCGCTGCTCGGGCTGGGTATGTTGCAGGTACGCTGGTCGCCGCTGTTCGGATCGTGCACGGTAAAATCGATCGCGAACGGCAACACCACCCGATAGGTGAAGACGACCTCGCGCGGTGTGCCGCCGAACGGCACCTCGATGTACTCGGCCCTCTGGATTATCCCATCGCCGGTGTGTTCGATTTCCCCGGGTTTTATGAGGTTATTCGGGTCGCCGCCGAGGGAGCCGGGATGGATATGGGGCAGGTGCGCCAGGTCGAGGAAATTCTCCATCTGCCGCGCCGCTGAAACCGGCCAGGTGCGGACTTTTACAAACAGCAACTTGCCCGCTTCAGCGTCTTCCTCCCTGAACAGGCGCGGCACGTCCTGGCCGGTTTCCCGTGCAAGGCAGGTCCAGACCAGGCCGTAGCGGCGCTTCACGGGGAACGAGGTCAGGCGCCAGGACGCAGGCAGTTTCGCCCCGGGATCCATCGATGGGACGAACGTGCATTGCCCCGCGGTATTGAATTCCAGGCCATGGTACATACACCTGATCCCGCCGTTCACGACGGTCCCGGCGCTGAGTCTGATATGCCGGTGCGGACAGCGGTCCAGGGCAACGCCTATTTCGTCTCCTGAGCGGAAAATGACCAGGTCGACGTCCAGCAGTTTCGCCGCGACGGGAGTATCCCCGATCTCGTCCTCCCGGGCTATCGGATACCAGAACCGGGACAATACGGTCCAGTCGTTTTCGGATATCCCCGAGCTATGGGGGCGCAGGGAGGTTGATGGCTTTGTTGATGCGGGTATGAACATATCGTCTTCCGCGGATTAACCGGCGGTCCGGTCCTGTCTTCCTACTCCACGGGCATACTGGCCGGGGCGTCACTGTCCTTGATAAAGAAGACCAGGATCTTTGCCGGTTCCGTATCACTGGCGTTGTTCGCAACGGTATGGATATCGTCCGGGTTTTCATAAAAGGTCTGTCCTGCCGTAAGGGTCTTCGCCTCGCCACCCTGCACCTGCATCACGACGGAACCTTCCAGGACGTAAACGAAAGTATGGGCATTGTGGCGGTGAGCGGCGGATACTTCTCCGGGCGCAAATTCCACGGTCAACAACTGGCCGGCCTTGCCCGGCATGTCCGCCAGGTCCTGTTTGAACAGCATGGCGACTTCCGCGCTCGAAGCGGGCAGGGGCAATATGGCAATGCCGGCAAGCAACGTAATAAATACTGCTGGAGGAAAATGCTTTTTCATAATGTTGTTCCGCTTTTACAATAGGTGTTAGAATAATTGTAAGTCATTTGATAATAACACTTGCTTCGTGAGAAGCTGAATAAAATCGTGGAATTAATTAAACAAGGAGGTGATTTATGTTACACCCTCATACTATCCCGCCGTCCCTGAAACACAGCAAACACCGGTTGTTCACGACCTGTTCGGCAGTCCTGCTTTCAGTCGCGTTAAACAACCCTGTTTTTTCCCAGGAAACTTCGTCTGCCGTACGCGGTATTGTTTCCGACCGGAGCGGCAAGCCGATTTCCGGCTCTACAATCGTCGTACGCAATGAAGACACGGGGTTTTCCAGGACAGGTTCGACCAATGAGAAAGGCGAATTCAGCTTTCGCAACCTGCCGGTCGGCGATGATTACTCTGTTTCGGTGACCGGCGCCGGTTATTCCGGCAGGACAATGGAACACCTGTCATTAAACCTGGGCCAGACGACGGATCTCAACCTCACCCTGCTGTCCAGCGATCAGATTGAAGAAGTGCTGGTGGTTGCAGAGGCTCCTGGTGTGAGTCAGGTCGCGGTCGGGCCGGGCGCCACGTTCAGTCTTCAGCAACTTGAAACCTCTCCGGCGATAAACCGGAATATCACCGATGTGTTGCGGGCGGATGCACGCATCTACGTGGACGAGTCCAGGGGCGACATAAATGCCGTCCAGTGCGGCGGCAAGAATTCACGTTTCAACAGCCTGACCGTTGACGGCGTGCGTATGAATGATTCCTTTGGCCTGAATTCCAACGGCTATCCCACCGAGCGGATGCCTTTTTCTTATGACGCCATAAGCCAGGTATCCGTCGAATTGGCCCCGTTCGACGTCGAATACGGCGGTTTTACGGCTTGCAACATCAATGCGGTGACCAAATCCGGCGGCAGCCGGTTCGGCGGCTCCCTGTTTTTCGATTACACCAGTGATGAGCTGCGCGGTGATTCCCTGGAAGGCGATGCAATCAAGACCGGAGACTACGACGAAAAACGCTACGGCCTGAATATCGGCGGCCCCGTCATCGCGGACAGGCTGTTTTTCTTTGCCGCCTACGAGAAACTGGAAGGCGCCAACCTGTTCGACCGCGGCCCTGCCGGTTCCGGTGCGGTAAATGAAATAAACGTTTCCCGGGAAGAACTGGACGAAATTCACGCTATTGCCCGCGACCGCTACCAGTACGATCCGGGGACGATCCCGACCAGCATGGGTAATGCGGATGAAAAGGTATTGGTGAAACTGGACTGGCACGTCACGGATACGCAGCGTCTCTCTGTTACCTGGAACTACAACGACGGCCATAACTTCGTCCAGTCCGACGGCGACAACAACGAGTTCGAGTTCTCCAACCACCTGTATGAGCGCGGCGCGGAACTGAACTCCTGGGTGGCGACGCTCTATTCGGACTGGACCGATAACTTCTCCACGGAGTTCCGACTGGGCTACCTGGACCTCGACAACCGGCAGATTTCCGTGGGAGGGACGGATTTCGGGGAAATTCGCGTTGAGCTCGACGCGGTGGACGTGTACCTGGGGGGTGATGACAGCCGCCAGGCCAACAAGCTGGACTATGATGTACTGACTGCCGCCCTGAAAGCCAAGTATGACCTGTATGGACACCAGCTCACATTCGGCCTGGAAACGGAATCCCTGGATGTTTTCAACATGTTCGTCCAGCACACTGAAACGGAGATTCGTTTCAGGGGTATCGAGAATTTCCGCAATGGATACGCGGCTGCGATTTACTATAACAATGCACCCTCCAATAACCCGGCGGATGCTGCGGCCGATTGGGGATATGCGCTGAATACCGTCTATGCCCAGGATGAATTCAGGCTGGGAGACAGGCTGACCGTCGTTGCGGGGCTGCGTTACGACTGGTACAGCACTGACGACAGTCCCGAAGAAAATGCGCAGTTTGCGGCCGACTACGGCTTCAGCAATGCCACCAACCTGGATGGTGAAGGGTTACTGCAACCCCGCTTCGCCTTCACCTGGGAACACTCCGATGTCCTGACCGTGCGCGGCGGCGCCGGCCTCTACACGGGCGGCAACCCGAACGTCTGGCTGTCCAACAACTACTCCGCCAACAACGTACTCCAGTTCGGGCAACGGGGCCGTGCTTTCGGCTATACCGACGGCTCCCGATCATTGTTTGACGCTGACGTGGTCTACCTCGGCCTGGAAGAGGGTGTGCCGGCAGGCCCGGGTTACGGCATCCCGGCGGAATTGTATGACGCGGTCGCCGGGGGCATGGGCGACAATTTCGAGATCAATTACCTTGACCCTGGCTTTGACCTTCCCTCGGAGTGGAAATTCGCGCTGGGCGCGACCTGGCATACTGAAAGTGATTACGTACTTACTGCCGACCTGCTGTACACACACGGTCAGGACAGCGCCATTGTCAAACGCGGCGACCTTGAACAGGTCGGCGCCACGGCGGAAGGCTATCCAATCTATAATTCCGTTCGCGATCCCAGCTTTGTGCTGACCAACAGCAGCAAGGGCAACCGTTCCTTTGTTGCGTTTTTTTCGGTTTCCAAAGCTTACGACAACGGGTTTGACGGGACCCTGGGTTACTCCTGGACGGACGCCGAGGATGTCCAGCCTATGACCAGTTCCGTCGCGTTCTCGAACTACCAGAACCGGGCGTTCTTCGATCCGCAGGAAGAGGTGTTGTCCACGTCCAACTACACTATCGCCCATCGAATCACTGCCACCGCCGGTTGGGAACGGGCATTCTTTGGCGACAACCTGACGAGAATATCCCTGTACGGTTCCATGAATGAAGGAGCGCCTTACAGTTATGCCTTTGACGGCACCATTAATCCATATAACTTTACTCCTTACCTGGACTTTCGGAACAACGTGCTGGCGCCCGGCGATAAACGTAATGCAAATGCAGGCTCATGGTGGGAGAAGATAGACTTGCGCGTGGAACAACAACTCCCGGGGTTTACCAAGGGAAGCAAGGCATCGGCCTTCCTGGTGATAGACAACCTGACCAACCTGCTGAACGATGACTGGGGAATCCTGCGCCAGGTGAATTTTCCCGGCAACGTGGAACGCGGCGCGGAGCCTGAATCACGCCGGGGTGACGCTTCCCGTTTTGAAATACGGGCAGGTATAAAATACGCATTTTAACCCGCATACCCCTACGTCATTCCTACCTGCACGGGAATGACGCAACCCCAGAGGTCAGCAACCCAGGGGTCAGAGTAAGAATTTCGCCAGAAATTTTACTCTGACCCCATCTATCCCGCCCAATCCAGGGGTCAGAGTAAAAATTCCTCCGGAATTTCTTACTCTGACCCCGGAACTCCGGCAATGCCGGGCTATGTCGCTTCCTCCCGTTTCACTTTCCTGATCGCCTCGATCCGTTGAGTGCGTAAATGGTCCGCGATCTCGGTCCCTTTCAGGTTCCGTATATCCTCTGAACTTGCAGTCACGGTCAGGCAGGCTGCGTGGTATTTCCTGAAGATCCCGGCTTGCGGGTAATCCTGCTGTTCCTTGCCCTTGCGTCCGCGCGCGTCGGCTTCGCAGGCAAGCAGGAAGCGGTCGAACCGCTCCGGGCGGCGGAAAGCGTCCAGTCCTTCGAGTTTCCGCATGACGGTTGTTGCTTTCATTTCATTAATCCGGTGGCAATCCAGATGGTATCGTGAGACCAGTACTGCAAGCTCCCTGTACTTCTTGGGGATGCGCAGGCGGTCACAGAGCCCGTTGATCAACTTTACCCCGCGTTCTTCATGCCCGTGGTGCCTGGGCCAGGTCTGCTGCGGCGTTGTGCCTTTGCCGAGGTCATGCACCAGTGCGGCGAAGCGCACTTCGGGTTCGGCGGTAATCGAAGCCGCCTGGTCGAGCACCATCAGCGTATGAACGCCGCTGTCGATTTCCGGGTGATGATGTTCAGGCTGCGGAACTCCAAACAGGCGATCGATTTCGGGAAACAGGGCGGCCAGCGCGTTGCATTCCCTGAGCGCTTCAAAATAACGCCGCGGTTGCCGGGTCTGCAATGCCTTTTCCGTTTCAACCCAGACGCGCTCAGGCGTCAGTGTGTGCAGTTCATCCGTGGCGCTGATGTCCTTTAACAGGGACAGTGTCTCGCCGGCAATGAGGAAATTGAATTGCGCCGCGAACCTGGCGACCCGCAGTACCCGTAGCGGGTCTTCGACAAACGCGTCCGAGACGTGGCGGATGATCTTTTGCTCCAGGTCTCTGCGGCCGTTGAACGGATCGATGAGGTTGCCGTTTTCATCCTTTGCGATCGCGTTGATAGTGATGTCCCGGCGTTCCAGGTCCTGTTCCAGGGTAATCTCTTCCGAGGTGTCGAAGGCAAACCCCGTGTAACCGAGCCCGGTCTTGCGTTCGGTGCGCGCCAGGGAGTACTCCTCCCCGGTATCCGGGTGGATAAAGACGGGGAAGTCCTTGCCGACCGGCTTGTACCCCAGGTCGGTCATCTGTTCCGAAGTAGCGCCCACCACAACCCAGTCGCGGTCCTTTATCTCGAACCCAAGAAGTTCGTCCCGTACCGCGCCGCCGACCTGATAAATCTGCATGGGAGCCGGCCGGTCAGGAGGTTTACAGCGCCTCCAGGTAATCGATCATGCGTTGGCGCTGTGCCGCGTCCGGGACCCGGCCCTTGCCGCCGGCCATGTTGTCCAGGACATGTTTCACCTTGCTGGTGGCCGGTATGATGCAGGTCACGGCCGGATGGCCGGCGATGAATTTCAGGAAAAACTGTCCCCAGCTTGCGCAATCGATCTCACCGGCCCAGTCCGGCAGGGGTTTGCCCCTGACTTTTCTGAACAGGCTCCCCCCCTGGTAGGGGCGGTTGATGATGGTGGCGATACCCCTGTCCTGCGCCAGCGGCAGCAGGCGCGCGTCGGTCGTTCTGTTGGCGGCGCTGTAAGTCAGTTGGACAAAATCCAGCGGTTCCGTCTTCATGATGTGCTCCAGTTCATCATGGTAACGGCCGTGTGAAGTTGTGATGCCCAGGTAACGGATGCGTCCCTGTTCCTTCCACTCCTTCAGGGTCTCGAGGTGGACCTTCCAGTCGCGCAGGTTGTGGATCTGCATGAGGTCCATGGTCTCCGCTCCCATGAGGCGCATGGATTCGTTCATCTGGCGAATGCCGGCCTCCCTGCCGTCGATCCAGACCTTGGTGGCGGCAAAATATCCCGCGGTGTTTTGGGTGGTCTTGAGCAGTTCGCCCACGATGCCTTCAGCCGGACCGTACATGGGCGATGAATCGATCATCTGGCCGCCGTGGTCGAAAAATGCCTGCATGACCTCACCGAGCTGTCCCATGGGCGTGGCATGGGAAAAGGTGCTGTAGGTGCCCATTCCCATGATCGAAATTTCCTCGCCACTGGACGGGATGGCGCGCTTGATCACGTTACCGGTCATGGCAGGCAGTATCCGCGGCAGAACTCCGAGAGCGACGGGTCCGGCGCAGGCATGTCTGATGAAGCTGCGCCGCGAGAGAGTGATGTGTTTCATTCCGGTTCACCAGGGTTATTCGGGCCGCTGTGCAGGCGGTCCTGATCATAGGCATTCCCTATGAATACTGCCACGATTGCCCATAGCAACGCAATACCCGCGCCTATGAGTCCCATGCCCGCCAGGCCCAGGCCGAAGCCCGCGGCCAGGCCGGTGTATGCCCAGCCGCTCAGCATGTCGCCGCCCCGGTAGACCACGATGTCTATGACCGGTTTTGTTCTGAAGCGCGTTTCCCGGCTCACCTGGGTGAAGAGCATTTCCCGGCCGGGGCGGGTCACGGCATAGTTGCCGGCGCGGCGCACGACCTGCAGGCCCATCAGCACCGGCAGCAGTGGAGAGATCGCCACGATCAGCCACCCGGCAATGATGATGACGGGTACTATCGACAAGGTGACGCTCAGCCCCCAGCGCAGGGCCAGGCGGTTGGTGGCGAACATGGCGGCGATCACGGCCAGTGAATTGACCATCAAATCCATCATGCCCCAGTATTGCGACCGGGTTGCCCGGTCGAATACGGCCAGCATGTTTTTCAGTTCGAAATAGACAAACGTGCTCATCGCCGTATACAGCAGGATGAACAGGCCGATCCCCAGCAGGTAGCGGTTGCTGAAGAAATCGGCGAAACCGGCGAAAGGATTGCCCCCTGAAGTTACCCAGGATGCCTGTTCCGTGCCGGCCTGCCCGCCATGCAGGTCTTCCTGCTTGAGTCTCTCCAGGTACGCGACCAACGGAATGATGAGCAGCAACAGCGCGGCAGCGAGCAAAATGAGGTTGTAAACACCCAGGGTGGCCGAGAAAAACACCGGAAACAAGGGCCCGGTAACCGCACCGATGCTGGCGCCGGAAGCGATAAAACCGAACAGCCTTTTCCCCTGGTCCTTCGAGAACGTGTCCGCCATGAAACTCCAGAATACGGAGACGTGGAACAGGCTGAAGACGCTGAGCCAGACATAGAACGTCTTGTCGACGTAAACCGGGTTGTCTGCAATGTGCGTGCCCAGGTAGAACGCCAGGAAAGACAGGGAGAAAAACCCGTACACGCCGGGGACGATGCGCCGGAACCTGATCCTGGAAATAATGCTGCCGTAGATGGCGACGGCTGCCAGGCTGATGAGGAAGGTGGACGTCCACAACCAGCTTAATTCGGCGTCGGACCAGTCGCTTGCCATCGCGTCGCGCACGGGGCGCAGGGTGTAATACGCCACCATGAGAGTGAACATGAAGAAGAACGACGTGAATGCAGCCCTGATTTCGTGGGCTTCGATCTTCAGCAGCAGTTTTATGGTCCTTCGCATTCCTGATACTATACTCGACCGGAACGCTGCCCGCAGCGTACAGGCGTGAAATATTGTGAACACTATCTCCAACATTCCATACATTTCGGATGCTTTTTTTGAGCGCGAAAAGAGCATCTGGCGCACTGCCTGGCTGGTAGCGGGGCGTGAGTCAGACCTGGAAGAGGCAGGGAAATTCATCACGTTGGATCTCAACGCAATAAATGTTTCCGTCTTCGTAGTGAGGGACAGGGGCGGGAAGCTGAACGCATTCTACAATATCTGCCCGCATCGAAACGGTCGTTTGCTTTGTGACCCGCAGGGGAAAAAGGCGGCGATCACATGCCGCTATCACGGCTGGACTTATCAACTGGACGGCAAACTCAGGGGTGTCCCGGAGGAACACCTGTTCCCGGGTCTTGATAAAGCCGACTACTCGCTGGTGCCGGTGTCAGTCGATACCTGGGGCGGATTTGTCTTCGTCAATCTCGATCCGGCCCCGAAACACACCTTAATGGAGTACCTGAAAGATGTGCCGTCGGGCCTGGAGGCTTATCTGGCCGATTCTGAGTGGCAGTGGTACACCGGCTACCAGAAAAAATTCAGGGCGAACTGGAAGGATTTGCTGAACATCCAGCATGAAGGCTATCATGCCAGCCACGTGCACAAGAAAACCCTTGGCGTGTATTTTACGCCTGATGATGCCGCCAATACCTTGTTTGAGGACAGTCCGGGAGTGTGTTCCCGCCTGGCCGTGCTCAGGCCCATGGCCTCCGAGGATTTGCAGGCAAAAATGACTGTTATCCAACACCTTGCCATGAATCATGGAACGACTTCCAACTGGGTGGACCAGGATACGTCCGTTGCGGCAAAACAAATAGCAGACTCGGTCAACCTCAACGGTTCAAACAGGTGGGTATTTGACTGCTACACCATTTTCCCTAACCTGCTTCTGTTCATAGGCACCGACGTACTGACAATCATGATCTCCTGGCCCCGTAATGCCCATGAGGCGGAATGGGAGATAGACTGGTTCCATAAGGATAAACTGCAGAATTTCGGTAACCTGTTCAGCCGTGAACAGGGCCGCCTGGCAACCCGTAACGCCCTGACCGAGGACTGGCCAGTGGTTGAATGGGCGCATGAAAACATGCGAACGGGTTTAATCGACAAAAGCACTATCGGGTCGGACATGGAGGCGACGGTATGGGCGCACTATATGAAATTGCTGCAGCATCTCGATATAAGCGAGGACAGGTTAGAAAATGAATACGCCTGATTTTTTGGAACTGCAGGAGTTCATCGACGAATGGGGCCATGCGGACGCCCATCAGCGTCTGGGCAAGCGCTCCAACTCGGATTTCTCCGATATAAAACGGTTCTATGATGCCGTTGTGCCGCGTCTCGGGGAAATCATAGAGTTCCTGAACCGGTTCCCGGTTGATGACATACCCGAGGAGTACAAGCCGCTTGCTTACATGGCCCTGGCCGCCTGTGAAGTCGACGACCCGGTGAATGTCTGGAATTCACCTGAGTTGACATACAATTCCAATGCAAAGGACTGGCGCGTCAAGAAGAGTTTTTATGATTATGTCAGCGACTGATTTGAATGATCCGGCACGAAAGCCGGCAGGTAACGGCGCTTCGGGCGCCCTGGAAGGGGTACGCGTTCTCGAACTCGGACAACTCATCGCCGGGCCCTTCTGCGGGCAACTGCTGGCGGACCTGGGCGCCGAGGTGATCAAGATAGAATTGCCCGGGCGCGGCGACCCTATGCGGGAATGGGGTAAAGGGGAACCGGTCTGGTGGCCCGTTATCGCGCGCAACAAGAAATGCATCACCCTGGATGTCAGGTCCGAGCAGGGGAAGACCATCATGGAGGAACTGGTGAAGAAAGCGGATATCGTCCTGGAGAACTTCAGGCCGGGCACCATGGAGAAATGGGGCCTGGGATATGCCGACCTGGCCCGGATCAACAAGGGTATCGTCATGGTCAGGGTTTCCGGTTACGGGCAGGAGGGCCCGTATTCCGCGCGTGCCGGTTACGGCGGCATCGGCGAAGCCATGGGGGGGTTGCGTTACATCGTCGGCGACCCTTCCACGCCGCCGAGCCGGGTCGGTATCAGTATAGGTGATACGCTTGCCGCCATGTTTGCCGCCATCGGCGCGTTGTCCGCGTTGCAATCCCGGAATCGTACCGGACAGGGTCAGGTGGTGGATTCGGCAATTTTCGAAGCGGTTCTGGGCGTGATGGAGTCCACGGTGCCGGAATATGATCAGCTCGGAACCATCCGGGAACGAACCGGTTCGATCCTGGCCAAAATCGCCCCTTCCAACGTCTATCCGACGGCAGGCAACGACATGATTATCATGGGCGCCAACCAGGATACCGTTTTCGCGCGATTGTGTGAAGCCATGCGGCAGCCTGAACTCGCGCAGGACGAAAGATTCAGTACTCACACAGCGCGCGGGGAAAACCAGGCGGAACTGGATGACTTGATCTCTGCCTGGTCAAAAAAATTCAGCGCGGATGAGTTGCTGGCGCTGCTGGAGCAGCACGCCGTGCCGGCCGGCCGGATTTACCGGGCGCCGGAAATGCTGAAAGACGAACATTTCATCGCCCGGGAAAGCATCGTGGATGTGGAGCATCCGAAATATGACAAGCTGAAGATGCAGAACGTGTTTCCCCGGCTGTCGGCAACACCCGGGAAAATAAAATGGACCGGTCCCGCCCTCGGCCAGCACAACCAGGATATTTACCAGGGATTGCTCGGTTACGATGCTGCCGACCTGGAGCGGTTTAGACGGGAGGGGGTTATATAAAGCGCAGCATAGTGTGTCCCTTCGGGACGTGTGTTCCACTGGATTCCCGCATTCGCGGGAATGACGAAGGGGAGCTTACGGAGGAATGACGAAGGGGGCTTACGGGGGAATGACGAATGCCTTCCTTTGTCATGCCGGGCTTGTTCCGGCATCCAGTAAAATGGTGTGTCGCCGGAGGCGACTCTTTATTTCAACTGTCCCAGGCGTTCTTCCTGATAATATCGCACAGCGCGGCGATGTGCCGGGGGCGGTCGTTCAGGGCAGGGATGCAGGCAAATTTTTTCCCGCCGGCTGACAGGAAAAAATCCCTGTTCCGTATCTGGATCTCTTCCAGCGTCTCCAGGCAGTCCGCGGCAAATCCGGGACAGATGACCTGCACATGGCCGACCCCGCTCTTGCCCCATTTCCGCAACAGCTTGTCGGTATACGGTTGCAACCATTTGCGTGGTCCGAACCGTGATTGAAAGGAGACTGCCCACAGATCCTCGTGCAGCTCCAGTTGCCGGGCCACCAGGCGCGCGCTGGCCCGGCATTCATCTTCATAAGGGTCTCCGGCAAGGACATAAGCCCTGGGTAAGCCATGAAAAGAAAACAGCAGTTTATCCGGTTTGCCGGACTGCGCCCAATGGCTGCGGATGCTTTCCGCCAGGGCATCGATGTAACCGGGATCATCGTGGTAGCCCGTGAGCAGCTTTACCTGGGGAACAATACGCCATGTTTTCAGGACATCGGCAACCGCATCGAAGGTTGATGCGGTGGTCGCAGCCGAATACTGCGGGTACAGGGGCAATACCAGCAGTTTCCTTATATTGTAACTGCGCAGTTTCTCCAGTGCGGCGCGGATGGACGGGTTACCGTAACGCATGCCCAATTCCACCCGGTACGGTTCGTCGACGGCCTCACTCAGCGCCGACCGGATCGCCTCGCATTGTCTTTCTGATATGGCCAGCAGGGGCGAGCCTGCTTCGGTCCATACCTCGCGGTACGTCCTGGCGGAACGGCGCGGCCGCAGCCGGAGGACGATGCCGTGCAGTATCGGCCACCACAGCAGCCTGGGCGTTTCGATGACCCGCGGGTCCGACAGGAACTGCGCCAGGTATTTCCTCAACGCGGCCGGAGTCGGCGCATCGGGCGTCCCGAGGTTGGTGATGAGTATCCCGGTCGTTGCCGGCGTATCGTATTTGAATTCAGGGTTGCCGCTATACCTGGCCATTTTTACCCTTCTCCGGTTAATCCTGATCCCATTATGTGTCAGTCCCGATAAATACTCCAGAGGTTCCCCTCGCGGCAGGTCGCCTGTATTATTCCCGTATGTCGACAGGGAACATGCAAATCACCGATCCCTTACTGGGTCCCGGAGACCCGCCGCCGTTCCGTTTCAGCGATCGGCGTTCCTCTTCAAGGTGCCTGGTCGTCGCCGATCACGCCGGGAACGCCGTGCCTGGCTCCCTGCAGGGCCTGGGCCTGGAGCAGGACGTTTTCCGGCAGCATATCGCCGTTGACATCGGCAGCCGGGCGCTGGCCGCGCGGCTTGCGGAACTGCTGGGATCGTCTCTGGTACTGGCGAATTACTCCCGCCTGGTAGTCGACCTCAATCGCCACCTGGACGACCCCACCGCGTTTATCCCCGAGAGTGACGGTGTTGTCATCCCCGGCAATCAAAATCTCGGCGCCGCGGAGAAACGGCGCCGCGCTGAAGCCATACACCGGCCATATCACAACACCATCGACAACCTGATAGACGACTTCATGAAGCAGGGAGGCCTGCCCGTCATCATCAGTGTGCACAGTTTTACCCCGGTGCTGGCAGGTGTGACTCGCCCCTGGCATATCGGCGTGTTATGGGACAAGGACCCGCGCATCGCTGGTCCCCTGCTGGCTGAGCTCAGGCAGAATTCCGAACTGCTCGTCGGCGACAATGAGCCTTATTCAGGCCGTCACCCGGCCGACTACACGGTGGACTACCACGGCGAGGGCCGGGGGGTCGCGAATGTGTCCCTGGAGGTGCGGCAGGACCTGCTGGCCGATGACATCGGCGCCAGGCGCTGGAGTGCGCTGCTGGCTGAAGCCTTGACTGATGTCCTGGCGGATGAGGCGCTGTACGAATTGAGGGGTCAGAGTAAAAAGTCAACCGGGCCGTTTGGTATGGATGGAAATCCCGAATGACTTTTTACTCTGACCCCATGTATCGAGGTAAACATTATGGTGATCCGTGAACCTGAATTCAGCGTCGGCATCGAGGAAGAATACCTGCTGGTGGATAAATCGACGCGGGACCTGTGCAATGACCCGCCCGGCACCATGGTGGAGGAATGCGCGGCGCTGTGCGGAGGGCAGGTCACCCCTGAATTCCTGCGTTCCCAGATCGAGGTGGGCACCCGGCCGTGCCGGACCATTGCCGAAGCCCGCGCCGACCTGGGGTCGCTGAGGCGCGCGGTCGTCCAGGTCGCCGATCGCTATGGTCTCGCCCCCATCGCCGCTTCCACCCATCCGTTCGGCAGCTGGCATGAGCAGTTGCCTACGCCGAAGGAACGCTACAATATCCTGGAGCACGATATGCAGGCTGCGGCCAGGCGCCTGCTGATCTGCGGCATGCACGTCCACGTCGGGATTGCGGATAATGAGTTGCGCATCGACTTGATGAACCAGTTCAATTACTTCCTGCCGCACCTGCTGGCCCTGAGTTGCTCTTCGCCGTTCTGGGAAGGGGAGAACACCGGCCTGTTGTGCTATCGCCTGACGGTGTTCGATGCTCTGGTGCGCACCGGCATCCCCGAACAGTTCTCCAGTTACGGGGAATACGAGCGCCACGTGAATATCCTCAAGACCGCCGGGGTAGTGGAGGACGCCAGCAAAATCTGGTGGGACCTGAGGGCCAGCGCGCGTTACCCGACCCTGGAGACGCGTATCATGGACGTGTGCACCGACCTGGATGACGCGGCCTGTCTTGCCGCGTTGACAGTGTGTCTCATGCGCATGCTTTACCGCCTGCGCAAGGATAACCAGCGCTGGCGCGCCTATTCACGGATGCTGGTCTCCGAGAACCGCTGGCGCGCCATGCGCTACGGGCCTGACGAGGGGTTGATCGACTTCGGCAGAGGCGAGATTGTTCCATTTGCCGCGTTACTGGAGGAGTTGCTGGAACTGGTGGAAGAAGACGCCGCGGCCCTGGATTGCGTCACTGAACTGGCACACGCCCGCACCATCCTCGAACGCGGCACCAGCGCGCACCGGCAGGTCCGGGCTTACCAGCAGGCCGTCGAATCCGGCATGGACAGGCAGAAAGCCCTGCAGGCCGTGGTCGATATGCTGATTGACGAAACGGCCCCGGATACTGAACAGTCGGGGTCAGGATTGTCTTAACGCCAGTATCGGTGGCGTGGAAATGACCTTTTGTGTTCCGGCCAGTCCGCCGGCGACAACAACCAGCGTGGATAGCAACGGTGTGATGAGCCAGACCCAGGGGTTGATCACGATGTCCATGTGAAAGACGTATTCGGCAAGTAATATTTCCGCCACGGTGGCTGTCAGGGCGGCGACAATGCCGGCAATCAGGCCGAGAAGAGCAAACTCAGCCAGCAGACCGTAGAGAACGTGACTGCGTCTCGCTCCCAGGGTGTTCAGCAGGGCGGTTTCGTACCTGCGTTCGTCATGGGTGGTTTGCAGCGCGGCGAGCAGGACTATAACCCCGGCAAGTAAGGTGAACCCCGAAACGAACTCGACTGCCTTCACCACCTGTTCCATGATCCCGCGCACCTGTCTGAGAATGGAATCCACGTCAAAGACGGTGATGCTCGGCCAGGTTCTGATCAGCTCGATGAGCAGCCGCCTGTTTTCCGGGGCCACGTGGAAACTGGTTATGTAAGACGCCGGGTAGCCGTCCAGTGTGCCCGGGTTGGCAACGACAAAGAAATTAACATTGAACGTATCCCAATCGACCCACCTGGTATTGCTGACCGTTCCGGTTACCCGTTTATCCGCAACTTTAAACTCCAGCCGATCTCCCAGGGCAATCCCCAGGGTGGCCGCGAACTCTTCCTCGAAGGAAAACAGGTTTTCACCGGTTTCGCCCCACCAGTTTCCGGCCGTCAGGCGGTTGTCATCCTGCAGGGATTCAGCGATGGATAAATTGAATGTCCGTCTGGCGAAGCGTTTCGCCCTGTCTTCCGTGTAGTCGTCGGGATTAACCGCCTTGCCGTTAATGGTCGTCAGGCGGGCGCGGATCATGGGGTAGGTGAGCGGCGCCATTCCGGTCCGCTTGTCGATAAACTGCCTGACCGCGTCCACCTCGTCGGGCTGGATATTGATGAGGAAATAATTGGGAGTATCGGGCGGCAACCGGTTGTGCCAGTTTGCCAGGAGATCTGTCCGGACCAGCACCAGCAGGGTAAGCACCATCACGCCGATACTGATGGCCAGGACCTGCGCCGTGCTCAGGCCGGCCCGGCGCACGATATTCGCCAGGCCGAAGCGGGCGGCAACGCCGACGCCCGACCTCAGTGTGTTCAACCAGCGGATTGCCAGGCGCGCGGCAAGTAACGATGATACCCCGGTTATCGCCAGCCCGATGAAACCATACAGGAGTAACTCCTTGTTGCCCGGTTTCCATGGGGCCAGCAACAACAGGCAGCCGATGGCTGCCGCATAAATGCCCAGGTTGCTCAAAGGGAGGGGAACCAGGTCGCGCCTGAGTACCCGTAGTGGTGTAACGTTTTTCAGTCTTAAAATCTGCGGCATGGCAAAACCCAGGGCCGTTACCACGCCGGCTGACATACCGGCCAGGACCGGCGTGAGGGCAGGTTCCGGTACGGGTCTCGACACCAGGCCGCGCATCAACGCAGTCAGTCCTGACTGCCCCAGGTAGCCCAACGCGCAGCCGATGCCGCTGCAGATCAGGGCAAGTATTGCCAACTGGATAAAATAGATTTTAATGATCATGCCCTGGTCTGCGCCGAAGCAGCGCATGATGGCGCAGTTATCAAAATGCCTGACAACATAGCGTTGTGCCGACAAGGCGATCGCAAGTCCGGCCAGGGCGATACTGACCAGTACCGCAAGTCCCAGAAACTGCTCCGCCCGATCCAGGGCGGTACGCAATTCCGGCCGGGCGTCCCGGATGCCGCGGATATCGTATTCTTCGTATTCGTCGATCAGATCGCGAAATCCGGTTACCGCTTCGCCCGGGCCGGAGACCAGCAGCCGGTATGTTGCCCGGCTGCCGGGCCTGATCAGGGCTGTGGCTTCCAGATCTGCAAGGTTCATCAACAGTCTCGGCGCGATATTGAACATGTCGCCGCCGCGATCGGGTTCATAAGTCAATACTTTGGCGGCGTGAAGAGACGACGCGCCCAGGTTGACCCTGTCGCCGACGCTGAAATCAAGCAACTGGAACAGTCTCGGATCAGGCCACACCGCTCCCGGCTCCGGTATGGTAAGGCTGGCGTTCTCTTCGGAAAATAACTGCTCTGAAACCAGCAGCCTGCCCCTCAGCGGGTAACCGGACTGCACCGCCTTGACCTCCGCCAGTTCAAGTCTGTCATCGAATACGACGACACTGCGGAAACTGACGGTCAGCGCCGTATTCAGTCCCAGGTCCCTGGCTTGTCCGATAAATTCCTGTGTGAAGGGTTCAGCCGAACTGACGACGAGGTCTGCGGCGAGCAACTCGGTAGCCTGGATTTCCGTAACCTGGTTGACGCGATCAGTGAAGAAGCCGACTGTCGTCAGACTTGCCACGGCAATGATCAGCGCCAGGCCGATCAGGCGCAATTCTCCTGCGCGCCAATCCCGGACCAACTGGGTAAGTGAAAGTCTAAGCAGGAACATCAGAGTGGATAATTCGCCCGCCGTCCAGGGTCAGTGTGCGGGAACAGTGGGTGGCCACGGCCTCGTCATGAGTGACCAGCACCAGGGTGGCGCCGCGTTCCGAATTCAGGTCAAACAGCAGCTCAATGATATGACCGGCTGTCTTCCTGTCAAGATTGCCGGTCATTTCATCGGCAAACAGTACGGCCGGCCTGCCGACAAAGGCGCGGGCGATGGCAACCCTTTGCTGTTCGCCGCCGGACAACTGGTTCGGGTAGTGGGCTGTACGGGCAGCCAGCCCGACCTCTGCGAGTTGTTCCCGCGCCAGTTCCCCGGCATCACTGTTTCCGGCCAGTTCGAGCGGCAACATGACGTTTTCCAGTGCGGTCAAACCGGGCAATAACTGGAACGTTTGAAATACGAATCCGACTTTCCGGTTGCGCAACCTTGCCCTGCCGGTCTCATCCAGGCCTGTCAACTCCACGTTGTCCAGGGTGACACTGCCGCTTGTAGGCAGGTCCAGCCCTGCCAGAATTCCTATCAGCGTGGACTTGCCGGACCCCGATACACCCGTTATCGCCACGCTCTCTCCATATTTTACCTCCAGGCTGATATTATCCAGGATCGTCAATACTCCGGCAGGACTGTTGACCTGTTTGGTCAGGTCAGCCGCCCGGATTATAAAGTTTGGGGTTGGTTCCATGTTCAGGTCAGTTATATTTTTTATAAGTCTATTTATAACATTTACCGCCGCCGGGTCGGAAAAAATCATCCTGGTGCTGGGAGACAGCCTGAGCGCCAGCCACGGCATAGTCCCTGAGGCAGGTTGGGTTTTTCAATTACGCGAGCGCCTGGGTATGGAAGGTTACCGGTACAAGGTCATTAATGCCAGTATCAGCGGCGAAACCACGCACGGCGCAAATAAACGCCTGGATGGTATTTTAAGGGAGATGACACCTCATATCACCATCGTTGAGTTGGGCGGCAATGACGGACTGAGGGGGATCCCGCTGGCGGAGATCAGGGACAACCTGCAGGATATCATTGAAAAAATCTCTTTTTCGGGCAGCAACATACTCCTGGTAGAAATGTTATTGCCGCCAAATTATGGCGCTGCGTATATAGAAAATTTTGTAGCTGTATATAAAAAGTTAGGCTCACTGGACAACGTAACCCTGGCGAAATTTATCCTGGATAATATTGCCGATGATCCGGATTTGATGCAAAGTGACGGTATTCACCCGACAGCAGAAGCACAGGAAATGATGCTTGACAACCTATGGCCCTACCTCTATCCGCTGTTGGATAAGGACGCCAACCAATGAACTATTGCAGCCTCTGCGGCTCGCAGGTGGTACAGAGAATTCCGCCGGACGATGACCGATTGCGTTATGTGTGCGACTCCTGTAATGCAATTCACTATCAGAACCCGAAGATAGTCGCAGGCTGTATTCCTGTGTGGGAAGACAAGGTGCTGTTATGCAAACGCGCGATTGAACCCCGTTACGGTTACTGGACCCTTCCTGCGGGCTTCATGGAACTGGGTGAGACCTCCCATGAAGCGGCGTTGCGGGAGACAATTGAAGAAGCCAATGCCAGGGTTGAGATAGTCAACCTGTTTGCGGTCTTCAACCTACCTCACGTTAACCAGGTCTACCTGATGTTCAACTCCAATCTCAAGGACCTGAATTTCTCTCCCGGCGCGGAGAGCCAGCAAGTGGCGCTGTTTACCCAGGATGAGATTCCCTGGGGAGAGTTGTCGTTCCCCACGATCCGCTATTCCCTGCAGTTCTTCTTTGAAGACCGGAAGAATAACCATTACCGGCTGCATACGGGAGACATCATCCGCGGCAACTCGGGCCACGAATTCCTGACAGGCCCGCAAACACGGTTTTGATACAACGAAAATTTTGACACGACATGTCGCCGGGGCTATAATGGCCGGGCCGTATCATTCAGATTTTCAACAAATATTCAGAAGCAGTAAACCGGATAACAGGAGGACGAAACCATGGCTACTGAACTTAATAGTGAAATATCACCACTTGAAATGCAAAGACTGCAAACCAGTATTAAATATCATGATTGGTTTTTAGGCTTCGTTGTTGTTGTGGGCATATCATTGAGCATTTACCTTGTCAGGTCCATGAATGCTATGCAGGAAGGCCTGTTTGAAGTGCGCACGCAGATCATGGTGATGCAAAAAGATATTGATGTCATAAAAGCGAATATTGACACCTTGAATCGCAAGATGGACAGGTATCACGACGGCGCCAATCCGTAATAAGACATGATAAAACCTCATGGAACCGATGAACTGCGCCCGCTGTTCGTCGAGGATGAGGACAAGCGCCAAACCCTGCTGAAAGAAGCGGAAACCCTGCCGCAGTTATTGCTGAACTCGGCGGCCGCGGCCAATGCGGTGATGCTGGGCGCCGGTTATTTTTCACCGTTGTCCGGTTATATGAACGCTGCCGACGCCGTCAGTGTCGCACAGGAAATGCATACCGTTGACGGCCTGTTCTGGCCGGTGCCGTGCCTGAACATGTGTTCCGACGCCTCTGCGATCGTCGCCGCCGGGCGTATGGCATTACGCGATCCTAACGTTGCCGGTTCGCCTGTACTTGCCATACAGGACGTGACCTCGATAGATACGCTTTCGGATGAGCAGTTGGCCGGGATCGCGGAAAAAGTCTTCGGTACCACGGACCTGGACCACCCCGGCGTGGCGACGTTCACGACGTCGGGAAACCACCTCGTCGCAGGCCCGCTGCAGGTATTGAACTACAGTTACTTCGAGCAGGATTTCCCCGATACTTTCAGGACGGCCATGCAGATCCGCGCTGGCATCGCCGCCAACGGCTGGGAAAAAGTCGTCGCCTTCCAGACCCGCAACCCCATGCACCGCGCCCATGAGGAATTGTGCAAGATGGCCAGGGAGGCGCTGGGCGCCGACGGCGTCCTGATCCACATGCTGCTGGGGAAGCTGAAGCCGGGCGATATCCCCGCCGACGTGCGGGATGCCGCGATACGCAGGATGGTGGAACTGTATTTCCCGGAGAATACGGTAATGGTCACCGGTTACGGTTTCGACATGCTCTATGCCGGTCCCAGGGAGGCGGTGCTCCATGCCGTGTTCCGGCAGAACGCCGGATGCAGCCACCTCATCGTGGGCCGCGACCATGCCGGGGTAGGCAGTTATTACGGCCCGTTCGACGCCCAGGCCATATTTCGCGAACAGGTGCCCGACGGCGCGCTGGAGATACGGATATTCGAGGCGGACCACACCGCGTATTCAAAAAAACTGAACCGGGTGGTGATGATGCGCGACGTACCGGATCACGGTATGGAGGATTTCGTGCTCCTGTCCGGCACGAAAGTGCGTGAAATGCTGGCTGCAGGACAGTCATTGCCGGAAGAGTTTGCCCGGCCCGAGGTGGCCCTGATACTGATGGAGCACTATCGGCACGCGAATTAAGGAATTTTCCCGTTAATCCGCAAAATTCTGTTGACATCCGGAATTTTGCCGCTATATTGTTAGCACTCACTATAATAGAGTGCTAACAATCATCATTTCCATTAAACAACAACAGCTTTAAATCACAGGAGGTTATCGGTATATGAATATCAGACCATTACACGACCGGGTGGTCGTGCGGCGGCTGGAAGAGGAAAAGATGTCCCCTGGCGGCATCGTCATCCCTGACAGCGCCACTGAGAAGCCAATCCAGGGAGAAGTCGTCGCCACCGGAAACGGCAAGATCCTGGACAACGGCGAGGTACGCGGCCTGGATGTCAAGGCAGGAGACAAGATCCTGTTTGGTAAATATTCAGGCACGGAAGTGAAAATAGATAACGAAGAACTGCTGGTGATGCGTGAAGACGACATCATGGGCGTTATCGAATAAGTTTCAGGAGGTCAAGAAAAATGAGTGCAAAAGAAGTCAGATTCGGTGATGACGCTCGTTCGCGCATGGCGAAAGGTGTCAATATCCTGGCAAATGCGGTAAAGCAGACGTTGGGTCCCAAGGGGCGCAACGTCGTCGTAGAAAAGAGCTTCGGCGCGCCGACGGTTACCAAAGACGGCGTGTCCGTGGCGAAAGAGATTGAACTGGAGGACAAGTTCGAGAACATGGGCGCCCAGATGGTCAAGGAAGTCGCATCCAAGACGTCCGATGTAGCCGGAGACGGCACAACCACCGCAACGGTACTGGCGCAGGCGATCGTGCGCGAGGGTCTGAAGGCGGTTGCCGCCGGCACCAACCCCATGGATATCAAACGCGGTATCGATGCTGCGGTGAGGACGACCGTTGCCGAGCTTGAAAAAATCTCCAAGCCCTGTGCCGACAGCCTGGCTATCGCCCAGGTAGGCACGATTTCCGCCAATGCCGACGAAGATGTCGGGCAGATTATTGCCGATGCAATGGAGAAAGTGGGCAAGGAAGGGGTCATTACCGTCGAAGAAGGTTCCGGGCTGGATAATGACCTGGACGTAGTGGAAGGCATGCAGTTTGACCGCGGTTACCTGTCGCCCTACTTCATCAACAACCAGGAAACCATGAGTGTC